>DASVVX010000084.1:0-17410 GCA_036386295.1 Allosphingosinicella sp. | reverse complement strand
TGGATCATCGGCATGTAGACGCCGTTGTGCATCGACAGAAGCTCCGGATCCGGGCCGACCCGCATCTCCGCGGTCTGGACCATCGAGATGCTCTCGACCCCGCCGGCGACCATCACGTCCATCCGGTCGACGATGATCTGCTTGGCGGCGGTGGCGATCGACATCAGCCCCGACGAGCATTGCCGGTCGATCGACATGCCCGAGACGGTGACCGGAAGACCGGAGCGCAGCGCTGCGGTGCGGCCGATCGTCGTCTGGACGCCCTGCTGGAGCGCCGCGCCCATGATCACGTCGTCGACCTCGGCCGGATCGATCCTCGCCCGCTCGACCGCCGCCTTGATCGCGTGGCTGGCGAGGGTCGGCGACGGAGTCGCGTTGAACGCGCCGCGATAAGCCTTGCCGATCGGGGTGCGGGCGGTGGAGACGATGACGGCTTCGCGGGTGGGCATTGAATTCTTCCTTCTTCTAAATTCCTCCCCTGCATTTGCAGGGGAGGGGGACCACCCGAAGGGTGGTGGAGGGGCCCGGCTGAGCCCGAAGAACCCCTCCACCGGGCTTCGCCCGGTCCCCCTCCCCGCGCAATCGCGGGGAGGAATTACCTACACGAATATAAGCCCGATCCAGTCGGCGACGAGGGCGGGTTTCTCCTCGCCCTCGATCTCGACCGTCACGTTATGGACGAACTGCCACTGGCCGGGCCTCTTCTCCTCGCAGCGGACCAGGGTGAAGCGGCCGCGCACGCGCCTGCCGGAGCGGACCGCCGCCATGAAGCGGACCTTTTCGAAGCCGTAATTCACCCCCATCTTCACGGCCTCGGGGCGAAGCATCGCGTCCGCGGCCATCCGGCTGAGCAGCGACAGGGTCAGGAAGCCGTGGGCGACGGTGCCTCCGAACGGCGTCTTCGCCGCGGCTTCCGGATCGATGTGGATGAACTGCGGATCCTCGGTGACGTCGGCGAAGGCGTCGATTCGGGCCTGGTCGATCGCGATCCAGTCGGAGACTCCGACTTCGCTGCCGACCCGTGACTGGATATCTTCGATGCTGGCGATGGGCATTGAGGCCGTCTAGAGCGCCCCGGACACCAGACTCAAGCCCCGCGAGGAATCGACATGGCGGACGCTACGGCAACCGCGCGTACCGAATTGAGGAAGCTGCACCGGGCGCCCGAGCCGAAGGTGCTCGGCCCGCTGCTGCGCGACGCCGCGCTCGACCCCGATTCGCGGGCGCGCGTCGAGAGGAGGGCGCTGGCGATGCTCGGCGAGCTTCGCGCCGCCCAGGCGTCGGGCTGGGTCAACCAGTTCCTCCAGGAATATCGGCTGAACACGTCGGAGGGCATCGCGCTGCTATCGCTCGCCGAGGCCTTCCTGCGCGTGCCCGATCCGGAGACGGCCGACCAGCTGATCGCGGACAAGCTGGGGAATGCGGATTGGCGCTCGCACAAGGGCAAGTCCAACTCTACCCTGGTCAACAGCGCGACCTGGGGGCTGGTGATCGGCCGCGCTTTGGTCAGCGAGAGCGAGCAGGCGAGCGCGCTGAAGCGCCTCCTCGCCCGCGCCGGCGAGCCGTTCGTCCGCCAGGCGGTGGGGGCGGCGATGCGGCTGATGGGCGAAATCTTCGTCATGGGCCGGACCATCGACGAGGCGATAAGGCGCATGGAGAAGCGGGAGAATGCCGGCTTCACCGCGAGCTTCGACATGCTCGGCGAGGCGGCGCGCACCTTCCCCGACGCGGAGCGCTATTTCACCGCCTATTCGGACGCGATCCGCGCCGTCGGCCGGGTCGCCGAGCGCGGCCACAGCATCTCGGTCAAGCTCTCCGCCCTCCACCCGCGCTACGAGGTCGGCCAGTACGACCGCTGCGTCCCCTCGCTGATCGAGCAGGTGGAGGCGCTGGCGATGCTGGCCAAGCAGTCGAACATCGCCTTCACCATCGACGCGGAGGAGAGCGAGCGGCTCGAGATGAGCCTCGACATCATCGAGGCCGTCGCCGGCCTGCCCTCTTTGAAAGGCTGGGACGGACTCGGGATGGCGGTCCAGGCCTATGGCAAGCGCGCCCGCCCGACCGTCGCCTGGGCCGATTCGATCGGCGCCGCCACCGGCCGGCGGATCGCGGTCCGGCTGGTCAAGGGCGCCTATTGGGACAGCGAGATCAAGCGCACGCAGGAGCAGGGCCTCGGCGACTATCCCCTGTTCACCCGCAAGGCCGCGACCGACGTCTCCTACCTCGCCTGCGCGAAGGACATGCTGGCGGCGAGGAACATCTTCCCGGCCTTCGCCACCCACAATGCCCTGACCGTCGCCACCATCCTCGAATGGGCGGGCGACAGCCGCGACTTCGAGTTCCAGCGGCTCCACGGCATGGGCGAGGGCCTGTACGAGACCCTGGTCCGCGAGCAGGGCTATCACACCCGGATCTACGCCCCGGTCGGCGGCCATCGCGACCTGCTCGCCTATCTGGTCCGGCGGCTGCTCGAGAACGGCGCCAATTCGAGCTTCGTGCACCAGCTCGCCGACGAGCGGCTGAGCGACGCCGACCTGATCGCCGATCCGGTGGCGAAGATCGCCGCGGTCGGCGGGACCCGGCACCCCGCCATCCCGCTTCCCTCGCAGCTGTTCGCGCCGGAGCGGGCGAACAGCCAGGGGCTCGACCTCAACGACCGGGCGGAGCTCGAGCGGGTGGCGAAGATCGTGGCGCAGCCGCTCGATTTCGCGCCCTCGTCCACGCCGGAAGCGGAACAGCTGGTGACCCGCGCCCTGAAAGGCTTCGAGGACTGGTCGAAGCGAAGCGTCGAGGAGCGCTCCGCCGCCCTCGAGCGGCTCGCCGACCTGCTCGAGCAGGAGCGCGACATGCTGATGCGGATCGCCGTCCAGGAGGCGAAGAAGACGATCCCCGACGCCCTTGCCGAAGTGCGCGAGGCGGTCGACTTCTGCCGCTATTACGCCGCCCAGGCGAGGCTGCACCTCCAGCCCGTCGAGCTTCCGGGGCCGACCGGCGAGCGCAACGTCCTGAGGATGGAGGGACGCGGCGCCTGGGTCTGCATCGCGCCCTGGAACTTCCCCCTCGCCATCTTCCTCGGCCAGGTCTCGGCCGCGCTCGCCGCGGGCAACAGCGTCGTGGCCAAGCCGGCGTCTCAGACCCCGGAGATCGCCGCTTATGCGGTCGGGCTCGCCCACGAGGCCGGAATTCCCGAGGACGCGCTGATCCTCGCCGCCGGCCGCCGCGACATGGGCCAGAAATTGATGGAGGACGTGCGCATCGCCGGAGTGGCCTTCACCGGCTCGACCGCGACGGCCAAGACGATCGCCCGGACCCTGATCGCCGACGACGATCGCGACATCATCCCGCTGATCGCGGAGACCGGCGGGATCAACGCGATGATCGTCGATTCGACCGCCTTGCCCGAGCAGGTGGTGCAGGACGTGATCACTTCCGCCTTCCGTTCGGCCGGCCAGCGCTGCTCGGCCCTGCGCCTGCTCGTGCTCCAGGAGGATATCGCCGAGCGGACTCTGGAGATGCTGTCCGGAGCCATGGACACGCTCGTCATCGGCAATCCGGCCGATCCGCGGACCGATGTCGGCCCGGTCATCGACAAGCCGTCCTACGACCGGCTGATGGGCCGGCGCGAGGCGATGAGGGACCGGATCCTGAAGACGGTCGCGGCGCCCGAGGACGGCCTGTACGTGCCGCCCACCCTGATCCGGATCGACGCGATCGAGGACCTGCGCGAGGAATGGTTCGGGCCCCTCCTCCACGTCACGACCTGGAAGGGCGACCTCGCCGAGACGGTTCGCCGGGTCAATTCGTCGGGCTTCGGTCTCACCATGGGCCTGCACAGCCGGATCGCCCGGGCCGCCGAGACGGTCGAGGAGACGGGAACGGTCGGCAATCTCTACGTCAACCGCTCGATGATCGGCGCCATCGTCGGCTCGCAGCCGTTCGGGGGCGAGGGCCAGTCGGGCACCGGCCCCAAGGCCGGCGGTCCCCACTATCTCCCGCGCTTCTGCGCCGAGCGCGTGACGAGCACCGACACGACCAGCGCCGGCGGCAATGCGACCTTGCTGAGCCTGGAGGATGTGGGGTTGTAAATTCCTCCCCGCGATTTCGCGGGGAGGGGGACCGCGCGAAGCGCGGTGGAGGGGTTCTTTTCCGCAGAGGCCGCAAGGCCCCTCCACCAGGCTTCGCCTGGTCCCCCTCCCCCGGAAATCCGGGGGAGGAATTTAAGTCAAAGCGCCGCTTTCAGCTGGTCGACCAGGTCGGTCTTCTCCCACGTGAAGCGGTCGCCGTCGGGCTGGCGGCCGAAATGGCCGTAGGCCGCGGTCGCCAGGTAGATCGGCTTGTTGAGGTTGAGATGGGTGCGGATACCCTTGGGGGTGAGGCGCACGAGGGTCGGAAGCACCTCTTCCAGCCGCTCGGCGGTCACGCCGTTCTGCTCGGTGCCGTGCAGGTCGACGTAGAGCGACAGCGGCTCGGCGATCCCGATCGCATAGGAGAGCTGGATCGTGCAGCGCTTGGCGAGGCCGGCGGCGACGACGTTCTTGGCGAGGTAGCGGCTGACATAGGCGGCCGAGCGGTCGACCTTGGTCGGATCCTTGCCGCTGAACGCCCCGCCGCCGTGCGGCGCTGCGCCGCCATAGGTGTCGACGATGATCTTGCGCCCGGTGAGGCCGGCGTCGCCGTCCGGGCCGCCGATCTCGAAGCGGCCGGTCGGGTTGACGTAGATCTTCGTCTCGTCGGTGATGAAGCCGGCCGGGAGGACGTCGTTGAAGACCCCGACGACATAATCGCGAAGCTGCTTGTACTTGGCCGGGTCCGACCCCTCGTGGCCGTCGTCGCAATAGCCGGGCGCGTGCTGGGTCGAGACGACGAGCGCCGTGGCGGCGACCGGCTCGCCATTCTCGTAGCGCAGGGTCACCTGGCTCTTGGCGTCCGGCTCGAGGAAGTCGACATTGCCCTCGTGGCGGTCCCTGGCCATTCGCTCGAGGATCCGGTGCGAATAATAGAGGGTGGCGGGGAGGAGGTCGGGGGTCTCGTCGGTGGCGTAGCCGAACATGATGCCCTGGTCGCCGGCGCCCTCGTCCTTGTTGCCGCTCTCGTCGACGCCCTGGGCGATGTGCGCGGACTGGCCGTGGAGATGGTTCTCGAAGCTGGCGGTCTGCCAGTGGAAGCCGTCCTGCTCGTAGCCGATCTTCTCGACGACGTGGCGGACCACCTGCTCGATCTCGTCGCGGACGCCGGGCGCCCAGCCGTGGGTATCGGCGAACTGCGTCTCGTCGTAGACACCCTTGCAGCGGATCTCGCCGCCGATGACGATGCGCTGGGTCGTCACCAGCGTCTCGCAGGCGACCCGCGCCTGCGGGTCCTTGCCGATGAACAGATCGACGACCGCGTCGGAAATCTGATCGGCGACCTTGTCGGGATGGCCTTCGGAGACCGATTCGGACGTGAAGAGGTAAGAGTTGCGCATCGGGATCGACCGGCCTTCCTTGAGTGGGGGGAGAGTCGGATATAAAGATATCCTTATATGTGCGCTCCCTAGCCGCCTTTGCGCCGTCCTGCAATCCGCTCAGCGCCGAGGGCGAGCACGACCAGCAGGAGGGCGAACAGCAGCGGCAGGACGTTGCCCAGTCGGGCGAACGGAGTGGGCGCCTTGGCGGCGGGCAGGCGGCTGTCGATCACCCCGGCCTTGCGCCACGGCAGCCTCGCCAGCAGGCGGCCGTCGGCATCGATCACGGCCGAAATTCCCGTTGGGGTCGCTCGAAGCACCGGCAGCCCTTCCTCGAGCGCGCGCAGCCGCGCCTGGGCGAGATGCTGGGGCGGCCCCCACGCTCCGAACCAGGCGTCGTTGGAGGGGTTGAAGAGGAAACCCGGCCGGTGGTCCCGGTCGACCACCTGCCCTGAGAAGATGATCTCGTAGCAGAGCTGGAAACCGGCCTTGCCGACCATCGGCAAGGTGAGCGTGGCCGGCCCCGGGCCGGGATCGAAGTCGACGTCCCCGGGGGCGAGTCGGGACAGGCCCAGGGAGGACAGGATCGGCCGCATCGGCAGATACTCGCCATACGGCACGAGATGCGCCTTGTCGTAGCGCGCCAGGATCCGGCCGGCGCGGTCGAGGACGAAGACGCTGTTGGTGGCGCTGGTCACCTCCTCGCCGTCGGCCGAGCGCCAGGTGACGCCCCCGGTGAGGAGAATATCCTTCTCGCCCAGCATGGCGGCGACCTCGCGGCGCAGCTCGATCATCTCGATCCGATGGCCGGGATCCTGAAGCCAGTTCTGCAGCGGCCGGGTGATGGCCGCCTCGGGCCAGAGCAGCAGCCGCGGCTCGTCCCGCCGCCACGCCGAAAGGCGCTCAAGCCGCGCGAGGTTCTCCGCCTCGAAACCCTCGCGCCACTTGTCCTGCTGACCGATATTGGGCTGGACGATTCGGATCGCCGGCCCGTCCGCGGGGCGATCGTAACCGCCGGCGATGGATCCGGCGCTGGCCACGATCAGGGCGACGCCGGCCGCCGCGGCCGCCTCCGTCCACCGCCTCAGGGCGAGCAGAAGCGGGACTCCGGCCAGAATGGCGGCGATCCCGGAAAGGCCGTAGGTCCCGACCAGGCGCGCCGCGTCGGCCGCCGGAGTTCCCATCAGGGCGACTCCGAGCGGGTTCCAGGCGAAGCCGGTGAACAGGGTCGCCCGAAGCCATTCGGTGACGATCCACGAGGCCGCGAACAGGATGACGAGTCGCAGGTCGTCGCGCCGGCCCCAGCGCCAGGCGAGGCCCGCCGCGGCGGCGGGGTAGACGGCGAGATAGAGCGAGAGGAGGACGACGGCGACATAGCCGAGCGAGGCCGGCATCTCCGCCTGGTAGGTGAAGGCGGTGGCGATCCAGTTGAGGCCGAGGACGAAATGGCCGACCCCGAACCACCAGCCGAGCGCCAGCGCGCCGCGCAGGCGCCGGGCGCCGCGGATCAGCCAGAGCAGCAGCGCCACGGCCGCGAGAGTCAGCGGCCACAGGCCGAGCGGCTGGAAGCCGCAGGCTGCGGCGAGGCCGGCGGCGAAGGCGAGGGCGAGAGGCTTCACGCGCCCGTCCTTGCGAGGAGCGAGGCCACGACGCAATCCACAAAGGCGCGGGAAGGGACCGGATTGCTTCGCTGGGCTCGCGATGACAAGGAAGCGGGATGACCCTGCCGCCCTTCCACCTCGCCTTCCCGGTTCACGACCTCGAAGCCGCCCGCGCCTTCTACGGGGGCCTGCTCGGCTGCCGGGAAGGGCGAAGCGCGGCGGAATGGATCGATTTCGACTTCTTCGGCCACCAGATCGTCGCCCATCTCGACCCGGCCATGACGCCCCGGTCGGCCTCCAATCCGGTGGACGGCCACGACGTGCCGGTGCCGCATTTCGGAGCGGTGCTCGACATGGCGGCGTGGGAAAGCCTCGCCGACCGGCTCAAGTCGAACGGAGTCGAGTTCGTCATCGAGCCGGGAATCCGCTTCCGAGGCCTGTCCGGCGAGCAGGCGACGATGTTCTTCCTCGACCCCTCCGGCAACGCCCTGGAGATCAAGGCGATGGCGAACCCGCATAACCTTTTCGAACGCTGACTGGGGGCGTCCGTGGGCCAGGTGAAGCTTGACCGGTCGCTGTCCGCGGCACAGCTGGTCCGCCTCGGCTGCGCGCTGATGACGGCCGGGAAGGGGGCGCAGGCGGTCGCCATCGTCGAGCGCGCGCTCGAAGACCATCGCGATGATCCGGAGTGGCGCGAGGCGGCGCGGGCCGTGCTCTCCCACGGCGTGCCCGGCTTCCACCGCTCGATGCTGGCCGACGCGGTCCGCAACGACGCTTATGCCCGGGCGATCCGCGAGACGGTCCGGCCCGGCGACGTGGTTCTCGACATCGGGGCCGGCTCCGGCCTCCTCGCGATGATGGCCGCTCAGGCCGGCGCGGGCAGGGTCGTCGCCTGCGAGGCGAACCCGGCGCTGGCGGCGACGGCGAGGCGGATCGTCGAGCTCAACGGCTTCGCCGACAGGATCGAGATCGTCGCCGAGAAATCCACGGCGCTCGGGCGATCCGGTGCGCTGGCCGAGGGCGCCGACGTTATCGTCTCCGAGATCTTCTCGCACACCCTGCTCGACGAAGGCGCGATCGAATCGCTCAACGACGGCATGAAGAGGCTGGTCCGGCCCGGCGCCCGGATCATCCCCGCCTCGGCCTCGGTCGAAGTGGCTCTGGTCGATTATGACGGCGAGGTGATGCCGCCGGTCGACCGGGTGGCCGGATTCGACCTCAGCGCGTTCGACCGCCACATGCCGGCCGCGATGACGGTACCGACCAAGAGCCGTCACCTGCATCTGCGCAGCCTCGCGAGCTCGCTGTTCGACCTCGATTTCACCCGCGGCGAGGCCCCGGCCGAGGGGCGGCGAGCGCTCGCCCTGGAGTCTTTCGGCGGCCGGGTCACCGGAATCGTGCAGTGGATCGCCCTGCAACTGGCCGAGGGAGTCGCCTTCGAGAACGCCCCGGCGCGCGACCGCTGGTCCCACTGGCCCTGCGTCGTCTACCCGTTCGACTCCCCGCTCGAGACTTCCGAGGGCGAGGAGGTCCGGATAGAAGGATGGCATGACGCCTTGCGCCTTCGGATATGGCACTGAGACGGCTCGCCAAACTGCGTTGAAGCTTGCACTCCGCGCTCGGGCGGGGCACAGCCCGCAAATGTGCCCATAAAGCGGCTCCACGCGTTTGGAGACGCAGCATGACCTTCGAGGTGAACGTGACTTTCTGCCTTAACCGCGCCCGCACGGAGCGCGCCGCCCGATGAGCCTCCACGATCCGAAGGCGATCAACATCGCCATCGTCGGCGTGGGCAATTGCGCGAGCTCGCTCGTGCAGGGACTCGCGCATTATCAAAATGGCGGCGCCAACGACCAGATCGGGCTGATGCACTGGGACCTCGGCGGCTACCGGCCCAAGGACATCAGGATCGTCGCCGCCTGGGACATCGACCGGCGCAAGGTCGGCCAGGACGTCGCCGGAGCGATCTTCGAGAAGCCCAATTGCACCGCGATCTTCTGCGACCATGTGCCGCCGAGCAAGGTCAAGGTCGAGATGGGGCGGATCCTCGACGGCTTCTCCGAGCATATGGCCGACTGGCCCGACGAGCGCACCTTCCTTCCCGCCGACCTGCCGCAGCCTGAGAAAGCGGACGTGGTCCGCCGGCTGAAGGAGACCGACACCGACGTCCTCCTCAACTACCTGCCGGTGGGCAGCCAGGAGGCGACCGAATTCTACGCCGAATGCGCGCTCGAGGCGGGAGTCGCCTTCGTCAACAACATCCCGGTGTTCATCGCCTCGGACGCCGCCTGGGCGGAGCGCTTCCGCAAGGCGGGCGTGCCGATCATCGGCGACGACATCAAGGCGCAGCTCGGCGCGACCATCGTCCACCGGGTGCTGACGGACCTGTTCAAGAAGCGCGGCGTCAAGCTCGAGCGCACCTATCAGCTCAACACCGGCGGCAATACCGACTTCCTCAACATGTCGAACCGCAAGCGGCTGGCCTCCAAGAAAATCTCCAAGACCGAGGCGGTTCAGTCGGTCGCCGAGCACCGGCTCGACGACGACAACATCCACGTCGGCCCGTCCGACTATGTCGCCTGGCAGAACGACAACAAGGTCTGCTTCCTGAGGATGGAAGGCTCGATGTTCGGCGGCGTGCCGATGAACCTCGAGCTCCGCCTGTCGGTCGAGGACAGCCCGAACAGCGCCGGGGTCGCCATCGACATGATCCGCTGCGCCAAGATCGCCAAGGACCGCGGCCTCGCCGGGCCGGTCCACCCGGCCGCGGCCTATTTCTGCAAGCACCCGCCCGAGCAGACCACCGACGACGAAGCCTATGAGGCGCTGGAGCGGTTCATAAGGGGGTGACGGCCAGAGCCGTCATTGCGAGCGAAGCGAAGCAATCCAGTGCGGCGCGTGACACGACCGCTGCGCTGGATTGCCGCGTCGCTTCGCTCCTCGCAACGACGGCCTACGAAGCCCCTCCGTACTTGCCGTCCACATAGACGAGCGGATCGACGTCTCCGCGCACCGCGACCTCCTCGACCTCGCCGATGAAGATCGAGTGGGTGCCGTAAGGGAAATGCCGGATCCGGCGGCACAGGATCGCGGCCTGGGCGTCGGCGAGGCGGGGCGGGCGGGCGCAGTCGACCTGCCAGCCGGTGGCGAAGCGAAGCTCGCGCCGGCTCTTGTCCGCGAACATCCGGGCGATCTCCTCCTGGCTCCGGTGCAGGACGTTGACGCAGAAATGCGAGACGTCCTCGAGCGGGCTGTGGAGCGACGCGGTCCGGTTGATGCAGATGAGCAGGCTCGGCGGATCGAGCGTAAGCGACGACATGGCGGTCGCGGTGATCCCCATCGGCTCGCCGCCGACGCAGACGGTGATGACGTTGACGGTCGAGGCGACGCGGCGCATCGCCTGCTTGAAATCGTCGGTGAGGGCGCTCACGGCCATGGGCCAGTGCAGTGACGCTTCGGAGAGCGGGTGACAATAGCGTGAAGCATTTCGACGTCGCGATCGTCGGCGCGGGCCACGGCGGCGCCCAGGCCGCGATCCAGCTTCGCCAGCTCGGCTTCGCCGGCACGATCGGCCTGATCGGGGCCGAGCCCGAGCTCCCGTACGAGCGCCCCCCTTTGTCCAAGGACTATCTCGCCGGCGAGAAGGAATTCGAGCGGATGCTGGTGCGGCCGGAGGCCTTCTGGGGCGAACGGGAAATCGCGCTCATCCGCGGCACGACCATCGCCGCGCTCGATTCGGCGGAGAAGCGGCTGACCGCCGAGGGCGGCGAGCGGTTCGGCTACGGAGCGCTGATCTGGGCGGCCGGAGGGACGCCGCGGCGGCTCGGCTGCCAGGGCGGGGACCTCGGCGGAGTCCATGTCGTCCGGCGCAAGGCCGACGTCGACTCGATCCGGGCCGCGCTCGACTCGGTTCGCCGGGTGGCCGTAATCGGCGGCGGTTATATCGGGCTGGAGACGGCGGCGGTGCTTCGCAAGCTGGGCAAGGAGGTGGTTCTGCTCGAGGCGCTCGACCGCCTGCTGGCGCGGGTGGCCGGGCCTGAGATTTCCCGATTCTACGAGACCGAGCACCGCGCGCGGGGCGTCGACGTTCGACTCGGGGCCACCGTCGCCGCGATCGCGGGGAAGGAGGGCCGGGTGTCGGGGCTGCGGATGCAGGACGGCGCGACGCTCGCCGCCGACATGGCGATCGTCGGAATCGGGGTCGAAGCGGCGGTGGCGCCGTTGCTCGCCGCCGGCGCGGCCGGAGCGAACGGCGTGGACGTGGATGCCTGTTGCAGGACCAGCCTGACGGACGTCTACGCGATCGGCGACTGCGCCGCGCACGAGAACCGCTTCGCCGGCGGCCTCAGGATCCGGCTGGAATCGGTCCAGAACGCCCACGACCAGGCGGCGACGGCGGCCAGGGCGATCGTGGGCGCCCCTCAGCCTTACGAGGCCGTGCCGTGGTTCTGGTCGAACCAGTACGACCTGAGGCTGCAGACCGTCGGCCTGTCGGTCGGCCATGATTCGACCGTGGTGCGCGGGCGGCCGGAGGACCGGAGCTTCTCGGTCATCTATCTTCTGGAAGGCCGGGTCATCGCGCTCGACTGCGTCAATGCGACGAAGGATTATGTGCAAGGGCGCAAGCTCATCCTGGAGCGGCGGGTCGTGGAGCCCGGGCGGCTGGCGGACACCGCGGTGGCGCTGAAGGAGCTGTGATTTGCCTCCCCATCGCCGGATGGGGAGGATTTCACCAGATCCGGACCCTGTCCTCGGGCTTGAGGTAGAGCCTGTCGCCGGGCTTCACCCCGAATGCCTCGTACCAGGCGTCGTGGTTCCTGACCGAGAAGGTCCGGAACCGGCTCGGCGAGTGGAAGTCGCCGAGCACGATGCGGCGCAGCTCGGCGTCGCGGAACTTGACCTTGTTGACCTGCGCCCGGCCCATGAAGAAGCGCTGGTCGCCGGTGAAGCCGCCGAGGACGGGCGCCGGCTTCCCGCCGAGCGAAAGCCGGTAGGCGTCATAGGCGATGGCGAGACCGGCATTGTCGGCGATGTCCTCGCCCAGCGTCTGGTCGGAGCGGATGCGCAGGCCTGGCAGAGGCTCGTAGGCGCCGTATTGAGCCGCCAGCCGCGCGGTGCGCTCCTTGAAGCGGGCGAGGTCGCCGTCGGTCCACCATTTCTCGAGCCGGCCGTCGGGCGAATATTTGCTGCCCTGGTCGTCGAAATGGTGGCTGATCTCGTGGCCGATGACGAAGCCGATCGCGCCGTAATTGACCGCCGGATCGGCCGCCGCGTCGAAATGCGGGGCCTGCAGATAGGCGGCCGGGAAGACGATCGCGTTGTTGGCGAAGCTCGCATAGGCATTGGCGGTGATCGGCATCATCCACCACTCGTCGCGGTCGACGGGCCGGTCGATTCGGGCGAGGCGGCGTTGCCAGTCCCAGCGGCCGGCGCGGACGAGATTGCCGTAGGCGTCGCCGCGCCTGACCTCGAGCCCGTCGTAGCTCAGCCAGGTCGCCGGATAGCCGACCTGCGGGTGGAAGGCCGCGAGCTTGGCGCGAGCCTTGCCTCGCGTGGCCGGGTCCATCCATTCGAGCCGGGCGAGGCGTCCGTCCATCGCCTTGATGACGTTGGCGACGAGTTCGTCCATCGCCTTCTTGGTCGCGGGCGGGAAATGGCGGTCGATATAGGGCCTGGAGACGGCGTCGGTCATCGCCGCGGCGGTGAGCTCGACCGCCTGGTCCCAGCGCGAAGGGGCCGCCGCGGTGCCGCGCAGGATCCCGAAGGAGAAATCGAACTCCTCCTTGGCGAAGGCGGAGGGCAGGACGAGCGCCCGGTCCTTGGCGAGCCGGATCGTCACCCAATCCTTGAGCACCGGCAGGGGAGTCGAGGCGTAGAGCCTGGCTATGCCGGTGACGGCGCTCGTTTCGCCGACGATGAAACGCCGGCGGTCGCCCAGGCCCGCGGCTTCGAGATAGGCCGCCCAGGGAAAGCCGGGCGCCTTCGAGTCGAGCTCGGCCCGGGTCCAGATATTGTAGGTCTTGTCGTCGTCCCGCCGGTCGGCGAGAGGCCATTGCGCCTCGGCCATGGCCCGCTCGAAATCGAAGACCGCCCGGGCGCGCGCATCGGCCTCGGCGGCGGGGACGCCGACGAGCCGGAGCATCTTGAGAAGGTGGGCGCCGTAGGCGGTCCGGACCTTGGCCGAGGCTTCGTCGTCCTTTAGGAAATAGTCGCGGGTCGGAAGCCCGGTCGAACCCTCGCCGATATAGGCCGCGTAGGTTTCGGGCGCCTTCGCGTCCTGGGTGATGGCGCTGACGATCGGCGACGGCCAGTAGCGCGGCATCCGGCCAAGCGGCGGAGTCGGGAGGAAGCCCCGGGTGAGGCCGCCGATCGCGGCGGCGAGAGCGGTCCGGTCGCGGGCGGCCCGGACCGGAGCCAGCTCGGCGTCGAGCGGCGCGATGCCGCGGGCGTCGATCGCCGCCTGGTCCATCAGCGAGGCATAGAAATCGGAGATCCTAAGGTCGTCGCCTTTGAGGGCGGCGCGCTTCCCGGCATATTCGTCGAGGATGTCGCGGACCTGGGACGCGGCGAGCTTGTTGAGCCGGCTGACCTGGCTGAAAGCGCCCTGATCGGCCGGGATCTCGACCGTCTTCGCCCATTGGCCGTTCACATAGGACCAGAAATCGTCGCCCGGCCGGACGGAGGGGTCCATCGAGGCGGTGTCGATCCCGAACTCTCCCCAGGCCGCGCGCGGCGCCTGCGCCGACGCGGCGACGGCGGCGAGGGCCAGCGTGGCGGCGGCGCAGAAGATGAGGCGCATGGGGTGTTCTCTCCCGATTGGTGCGGGACGTGATGCCTCGGGATCGGGGACGAGGCAATGACGGCGATTGCTCGAAAATTCCTCCCCCGGATTCCCCGGGGAGGGGGACCAGGCGAAGCCTGGTGGAGGGGTTCTTACCGACTCCGAAAGATCCCCTCCACCGCGCTTCGCGCGGTCCCCCTCCCCGGCAAAGGCCGGGGAGGAATTCTTCAGCGCCCCGCGAAGCCGGCGAGGATCTCGCACACCCAGCGCCCCGCGGTCAAAGCAGTGATGTCGCCGACGTCGAGGCTGGGATCGAATTCGGTCAGGTCGACCAGCTTGACCCGCGATTCGGCGGCCAGCCGCCGCGCCGCCGCGAAGAACATCGACGGGGCCATCCCGCCCGGGCGGGCGCCGGGCGCGCCCGGGCAGTGGGCTCGATCGATCGCATCGATGTCGAAATCGACCATCAGGACGTCGAGATGGCTGAAGCGGTTGAGCGCGTGGTTGAGCACGCCGTGCATTCCGCGCTCGAGGCAGTCGGCCATCGTATAGACGCCGATTCCGGCGGCCCGCGCGTCGTTGTGCATCCGGGCGGTGTTGGCGAACGGGGCGAGGCCGATCTGGCAGATGTTGCTGCCCGGCATGCCGTCCTCGAGCAGGCAGCGTATCGGATTGCCGTTGGTCGGACCCGCATCGGTGCCACGCAGGTCGAAATGGGCATCGAGCGTGATCAGCCCGACCTTGCCGAGCGGCACGCCCAGGGCGTGGGCAGCCGGGCGGGTGACCGCGTTGTTGCCGCCGACGAGGATCGTCAGACGGTGCTCGGCGACGGCCGCGGCCGCGGCGTCGCGGATCGGCTTGAAGCCGTCGGCGGGCGCCAGACCGCGGACCGGCACGTCGCCGAGGTCGCGGATCGTGAAGAACAGCTCGGAGCCTCGCTCCACGTCATAGGTGGAGAAGCGGCGCAGCGCCTTGCGGAGGGTTTCGGGGGCGAGGTCGCAGCGGCCCGCAGTGACGGAGCCCGCCTCCATGGGGGCGCCCAGGATCGCGACCTGACCCTCGCTGCCGATCAAGTCAGCGATGGATTTCCAGTTCATGGCGTTGCTCTTAGTCGGGCGAAGGTTAAGAAGCGACCCATGTGGGACCGCCTGCTCACGGACTGCCATGTCGCCACGATGGACCCGTCCGTCGCGGGCGGATTCGGCGCCATCGAGGATGGCGCGATCGGAATCCAGGACGGCGGAATCGTCCGGGTCGGCCGGCGCATCGATCTGGCCGGCTATCGGGCCAACCGGGTCGAGCCGCTGGGGGGCGCCTGGGTGACTCCGGGGCTGATCGATTGCCACACCCACCTCGTCTTCGGCGGCAACCGCGCCGGCGAGTTCGAGCAGCGGCTGAACGGGTGGAGCTACGAGGAGATCGCGCGGTCCGGCGGCGGCATCGTCTCGTCGGTCAAGGCGACCCGCCTCGCGTCGCTCGCGGAGCTGGTCGAGCAGGCGCGGCCGCGGCTCCAGGCGCTGATGAGAGGCGGAGTGACGACGGTCGAGATCAAGTCGGGCTACGGCCTCGACCTGCCGAGCGAGATGAAGATGCTCGAGGCCGCCAGGGCGCTCGGCGGGAGCGAGGCGGTGCGGGTGGTGCCGACCCTGCTCGCCCTCCACGCCCTTCCGCCGGAGCATCGCGACAGCCGGGACGATTATGTCCGGATGGTCGTCGACGAGCTGGTTCCGGCGGTAGCGGAGGCCGGGCTGGCGACGGCGGTCGACGCTTTCTGCGAGGGAATAGGCTTCACGCCCGACGAAGTCCGCGATCTGTTCGAGGCCGCCGGCGAGCACGGGCTTCGGGTCAAGCTCCATGCCGAGCAGCTCTCCAACCTCGACGGGGCGGCGCTTGCAGCCGAATATGGCGCCCTGTCCGCCGACCACCTCGAACATGCCGACGAGGCCGGGATCGAAGCGATGGCCCGGGCGGGAATGGTCGCCGTCCTCCTCCCGGGGGCTTTCTATGCGCTGAAGGAAACGCGCAAGCCGCCGGTCGACCTGCTGCGGCGCCACCGCGTGCCAATGGCGGTCGCGACCGACTGCAATCCGGGCACGTCGCCGGCGCTGTCGCCGACCCTGATGCTGAGCATGGCCTGCACGCTGTTCGGCCTCACGCCGGAGGAAGCGCTGGCCGGGATGACGGTTCACGCGGCGCGGGCGCTGGGGCTGGAGAAGGAGATCGGCACGGTTTCGACCGGCAAGGCGGCGGACCTGTGCGTCTGGCGGGTGAGCCGGCCGGCGGAGCTCGCTTACTGGATCGGCCTTCCGGGGCCCGAGCGGCGGATCGTCGCGGGGGTGGATTGCTGATGGCGGGAGCACGAAACCGTTCGTCCCGAGCGAAGTCGAGGGACCCTTTCGAGCGAAGCCGAGAAGCAGCCTCGGCTTCGCTCGGCGGGGTGTCTCGACTTCGCTCGACACGAACGGATTTGGACACCATGGGGCGGTGATGACGAACCGCCGCGACAACAGCCGCTCCATCCGCGCCCGGACCGGGCCCGACATCGTCGCCAGATCCTGGGCGACCGAGGCGGCGGTTCGGATGCTCCAGAACAATCTCGACCCCGGAGTCGCCGAGGCGCCGGAGGAGCTGGTCGTCTACGGCGGCATCGGCCGCGCGGCGCGGGACTGGGCGAGCTTCGACAAGATCGTCGAGACCCTCGAGCGCCTCGAAGCGGACCAGACGCTGCTCGTCCAGTCGGGCAAGCCGGTCGGCGTCTTCCGAACCCATGCCGACGCGCCGCGGGTGCTGATCGCCAACTCCAACCTCGTGCCGAAATGGGCGACCTGGGAGCATTTCCACGAGCTCGATCGCAAGGGCCTGATGATGTACGGCCAGATGACGGCCGGCTCGTGGATCTACATCGGCACCCAGGGGATCGTTCAGGGCACCTACGAGACCTTCGCCGAGATGGGCCGCCGGCATTATGGCGGCGATCTGAAAGGCCGCTGGATCCTCACCGCCGGCCTCGGCGGGATGGGCGGCGCGCAGCCGCTGGCGGCCGTGATGGCGGGGGCTCACTGCATCGCCGTCGAATGCCAGGAGAGCAGCATCCGGAAACGGCTCGACACCCGCTATCTCGACCGGCGGGCGACGAGCATCGACGAGGCGCTGGAGATCATCGGTGCGGCCACTTCACCCACTTCCGTCGGGCTTCTCGGCAATGCGGCGGAGGTGCTGCCGGAGATGGTGCGGAGGGGGATCCGGCCGGACGCGGTGACCGACCAGACCTCCGCGCACGATCCCGTGAACGGCTACCTCCCGGCCGGCTGGACGGTCGAGAAATGGATGAATATGCGCGAGCGCGACCCCGCCGCCGTGGAGGCCGCTGCAAGAGAATCCATGGCGGTGCATGTCCATGCAATGCTCGCTTTCCGCGAGATGGGCGTCCCGACCTTCGACTATGGCAACAACATCCGCCAGGTTGCCAAGGACGAGGGCGTGACCCACGCCTTCGATTTCCCCGGCTTCGTCCCGGCTTACGTCCGGCCGCTCTTCTGCCGGGGCGTCGGCCCGTTCCGCTGGGCGGCACTTTCGGGCGACCCG
>DASVVX010000083.1:0-2824 GCA_036386295.1 Allosphingosinicella sp. | reverse complement strand
CGTCTTCCTGCTCGCCGGGATCGCCGGGATATTGAACGTCCTCGCTTCGCGGCTGGCCCGGATCGTGGACCGAGGGCGGAGCCTCGAGCGCGACTTCGCCTCCTTCGACGAAGGCACTCGGGAGCGGGCCAGCGAGGAGCTTCTCATCATCATCCGGCGGATGCGGATCGTCAATCTGGCCATCACCGCCTGCACCGCAAGCGCCCTGTTCGTCTGCCTGGTGGTCGCGATCCTGTTCGTCGCGGACCTCGCCGAAATCCCCTTCGCCCGGCCGATCGCCGTCCTCTTCATCGTCGCGATGACGCTGCTGGTCGTCGGACTCACCCTCTTCCTGGCCGAAATCCGGCTCGCCGCCCGCTTCGTCAGCATCCGCCACGATCTGCTGCCGCTCGCGCCCCCGCGCCGCTCGACAGACGAATAGGCGCCGCTTACACCCTCGCCATGGTCGCCTCGGATACCGCCTTCGCCGGCTCGATCCCGGAATTTTACGATCGCTGCCTCGGCCCATTCCTCTTCGAGCCTTATGCCGAGGATCTGGCGAGCCGCGCACGGTCGCTCCAGCCTCGTCGGATCCTCGAGACGGCGGCCGGCACCGGAATCGTCACCGCGGCCCTCGCCCGGGCGCTGCCGGACGCCGAGATCGTCGCGACCGACCTCAATCCCGACATGCTCCGGGTCGCCCGGGCCAAGGTCGATTCGCCCCGAATCGCCTTCGCGACCGCCGACGCGCAGTCGCTCGCCTTCGCCGATTCCGGCTTCGACCTCGTCGTCTGCCAGTTCGGCGCGATGTTCTTCCCCGACCGGGTGACCGCCTATCGCGAGGCGCGCCGGGTGCTGAGGCCGGGCGGCGCCTTGCTGTTCAACGTCTGGGACCGGCTCGAAGCCAATCCGGCCTCCGAGGCCGTCGCCGGAGCGGTCGCCGCCCTCTTTCCCGACGATCCGCCCGGCTTCCTCTCCCGAGTCCCGTTCGGCTATCACGACAAGGCCCGGATCGAGGCCGACCTGCGCGCCGCCGGCTTCGCTTCGGTTGAGTCGGCGACGGTGGCGAAGCGCAGCCGCGGCTCGGCGCGCGATCTGGGTCCCGGCCTCTGCCAGGGCTCGCCGCTGCGCGCCGAGATCGAGGCGAGGGCGCCCGAGCGGCTCGAGGAGGCCACGGCAGCGGCGCTCGAGGCGCTCGTCCGGCGCTGCGGCGACCCGGTCGACAACGTCATGTCCGCCCACGTCTTCACCGCCCGGAATTGATCCTGGCCCTCCTCCTCGCCGCGGCCGCCGCATCGGGCGGCGACGCCGACGACATCCGCCGGTTGAGAGCGCAGTCCAACGCGGCCATCGCGGGCCATCGCCCGGACGCGGCGCGCCGCCTCTTCGCCGACGACTATACCGCGCTGCCCGGCTCCTCGGGCCGGCCCGTCTCCGCCGATCAGACCGAGCAGCGACTCGCCGCGGCCTTCGCCGACCCGAGCTTCGTGACCTATGTCCGGACTCCGAAGCGGATCGTCGTCGCCCAGTCCGGCAGGCGAGCGGCCGAAACCGGCACCTGGCTCGGCCTGTGGCGCAAGAGCGACGGCGAGATGCGCCTCACCGGGATTTACCAGGCGACCTGGGTCCCCCGCGACGGCGGCTGGCGGCTCCTCAACGAGAGCTTCGTCACCCTGCGCTGCGCCGGCAGCCGCTCCTGCCCGGAGGTCGATTGACCCGCGCTTGCACGAAGCTGAAAACCGGTTCAGTTTCGCGCCCGGGAGGGCTTATGGCGACTTTGGCCGGCAATGCCGACAAGGAGCCGCGCACCGAGCGCGGCCGCAAGACCCTGCGGCGGCTGATCGAGGCGGCGGCGGCGGAGTTCGGCGCGCGCGGCTTCCATGAGGCCGCGATCACCGGAATCACGCGGCGGGCGGGAGTCGCGCTCGGCACCTTCTACACCTATTTCGAGAGCAAGGAGGAGGTGTTCCGGGCCCTCGTCCTCGACATGAGCCGGGCGACCCGCGCCCATGTCGCCGAGGCGGTCAAGCACGCGCCCGACCGGCTCGCCGCCGAGCGGATCGGGCTCGAGGCGTTCATCGCCTTCACCCGCCGGCATCCCGAGCTCTACCGGATCATCGAGGAGGCGCAGTTCGTCGCCCACGACGTCTACCGAGCGCATTATCTTTCCTTCGCCGACGCCTATCGCCGCAACCTCGCCGGGGCGCGCGAGCGGGGCGAGATCGCGGCGGGGGCGAAGGGCGACAAGGAGGACGAGGCCCGCGCCTGGGCGCTGATCGGAATGAGCGTCTTCCTGGGCATGCGCTACGGCCTGTGGGACGAGGACCTGTCGCCGGGCGAGGTCGCCGACATCGCCATCGAGCTGGTCTCCGAGGGCCTGAGGAAACGCGGCGGATGACCGCCGACCTGCCCGACCTGATCGGCCGCCGCGCCGAGCTCACCCCCGACGCCGTCGCGATCGAGGAGGTCGAGACCGGCCGGATCCTCACTTATGCCGGGCTCCACGCCCGTGCCGCTCGGACCGCCGGCCTGTTCGCCGCCCGCGGGATCGGCGAGGGCGACCGGGTCGCGATCCTGTGCCGCAACCGAATCGCCTTCTTCGAAGCGCTGTTCGCCTGCGCGAGGCTGGGCGCGATCCTGGTTCCGCTCAACTGGCGGATGCCGCCGGCCGAGCTCGACGCGCTGATCGCCGACTCGGGCCCGGGTCTCCTCCTCCACGGCGCCGAGGAGCGCTCGGCGGTGTGCCGGCTCGCGGCGCCGCCCGCGACGCTCGACCTCGACGACGGCTACGAGGCTCTGGTCGAGGCCGGAGCGCCCGCGCCGGGCCGCGGCCGCCGCGCCGGGG
>DASVVX010000082.1:0-9947 GCA_036386295.1 Allosphingosinicella sp. | reverse complement strand
AGCTTCTCCCGCTCGACGATCGCCACCTTCATCCCGAGCTGCGAGGCCCGTATCGCCGCGACGTAGCCGCCGGGGCCGGAGCCGAGCACGATGAGGTCGTAGGTGTCAGCCAATTTGGGGCTCCCTTCGAGGAGATGTCATCGCTCCGCCCAGGACAGGAACAGCCAGGCGAACAGCGTCACCGCGGCGAACAAGGGCAGCGACCAGCCGAGCGGCGTTTCGCCCAGAGTGAAGCGGACGAGGCCAATACGCGACCATTCGCCGAGCTGGCCCATGTCGTGGCGGAAGACATAGGGGATGGCGAGCGAGGCGACGAGGCCGCCGAGCACCGCCTTGCCGAGCGCCATCTCAGGCGGTCCCCGCGGCGGCGGGGGCGGGCCGGGCGGCCGCGGCCGGAGCGAGGAGGGGGCGGGACGGCGGCCTCAAGCGAGCATCCCGAGCGGGTTCTCGACGAGCCGCTTGAAGGCCTGCATCAGCCGCGCCCCGTCGGCGCCGTCGATGGCGCGGTGGTCGAAGCTTCCGGTCGCCGTCATCATCGTCGCCACCTGCAGCGCGCCGTCGACCACCCAGGGCTTCTTCTCGCCGGCGCCGGTTGCCATGATCATCCCCTGCGGCGGATTGATCACCGCCGAGAAGACCGAAATCCCGTACCTGCCCATGTTCGACAGGCTCGCCGTGCCGCCCTGATATTCCTCGGGCTTCAGCTTGCCGTCGCGGGCTCGGGCGGCGAGGTCCTTCATCTCCGTCGAGATACGCGAAAGGGGCTTGCTGTCCGCTTCGGCGATCACCGGCGTGATGAGGCCGTTGGGGATCGACACGGCGACCGAGATGTCGGCTCGCTTGAAGGTGACCAGCTCGGTCCCGGTGAACTGGACGTTGCACTCCGGCACTTCGATCAGCGACGCCGCCAGGGCCTTGATCAGAAGGTCGTTGACCGAGAGCTTGACCCCGCGCGGCTCGAGGCTGGCGTTGAGCTCGGCGCGAAGCTTGAGCAGGGCATCGAGCCGGATGTCGACCGTGAGGTAGATGTGCGGGACGTTCTGCTTGGACTCGGTGAGGCGCCGGGCGATCGTCTTGCGCATGTTGGAGAGCTTGGCGACCTCGTGCGGGATTTCCGGGACGGCGTAGCTCGGCGCGGGGGCGGGCGCGGCCGCGGCCTGCACGGGCGCCTGCGCCGGGGCCGCGGCGGGCTTCCCCGCCGCTCCGTCGACGTCGGCCTTGACGATTCGTCCGCCCGGCCCCGAGCCGGTCAGGCCGGCAAGGTCGATGCCGCGCTGCTCGGCGAGGCGGCGGGCCAGCGGGCTCGCCTTCACCCGGTCGCCCAGGTCCGCCCTGGGAGGCGGCGCAAGCTCGCTGTGCTGGACCGGATTGATGCCCTTCGAGGCGGCCGCTGGAGGGGCCGCGGCCGCTTCGCGCGCCGGCTGCCCGGCGCCCGTCTCGCCGCCGTCCTTCGCCACCGGCTCCCCGGCCGGGGCGGGCGCCGGGGCGGCAGCCGGGTCCTCGCCCTCGCCGGCGATCAGCGCGATGACGGTGCCGACCTTCACCTCGTCGGTACCCTCGGGAACCAGGATCTTCGCGATCGTGCCTTCGTCGACCGCCTCGAACTCCATCGTCGCCTTGTCGGTCTCGATCTCGGCGAGCAGGTCGCCGGCCGCGACGCTGTCGCCCTCCCTGACCAGCCACTTGGCGAGCGTGCCCTCTTCCATCGTCGGGCTGAGCGCGGGCATCTTGAGCTCAATGGGCATAAGCAAGCGGCTCCTGGCTGCCGTCACCGGCGTGCGAGTCCAAAGACCATGTGGAGGCGCCGGGTCAAGTCCGTCCTGAGCGGCCGCGAGCGGGGCCGGACCGCCCGCGCGCTTGCGCGCCGGGCCGATCTGGCGCAGCATCGCCGGCGAGGACGTCGGTTCGATGCGCGAACGCAGGCGGCCTTTCGCCCCGCGGAGGCCGAATGCGATCCTATCTGGTGGTGATCGACGACACGAGCGAGGCGCGCGCGGCGCTGCGCTACGCCGCCCGGCGCGCCGCCGGCACCGGGGGCGGAGTCATCCTGCTCGCGGTCATCGAGCCGGCCGAGTTCGTCCAGTGGGGCGGAGTCCAGGCGGCGATGGAGGAGGAAGCCCAGCTTCGCGCCGAAGCGATGGTGCTCGAGGCCTCCGGCGCGATCGTCGAGGAGGCCGGGATCGAGCCGACCATCCTCGTTCGCCAGGGCGAGCCGGTCAAGGCGATCGCCGACCTCCTCGCCGAGCGCGACGACGTCGCCGCCCTGGTGCTGGGCGCCGCCGCCGAAGGCGGGCCGGGCCCGCTCGTCAGCCATTTCTCAGGAGCGGTCGCCGGAAGCCTGCCCTGCCCGCTCGTCATCGTCCCGGGCCGGCTGACCGGCGAGGCCCTCGACCGGCTGAGCTAGCCCCGCTCGCCGGGGCGCGGCGCCTGCTTGACGAAGGTGCGCCTGGCCGGCGCCGGCTTGCGGTAGACCGGCTTGGCATGGTGGCGCCGGGCGGGCCGCTCGACCACCGTCTCGTAATAGGTCCGGGTCTCGACCACCGGCGCGGTGGTCGTGGTCGTCTCGGTGATCACGACCCCGCCGCAGCCGCAGCCGGCGCCATATCCGTAGCCATAACCATAGCCATAGCCATAGCCGGGAGGCGGCGGCAGGCGCCGCATCGGCCCGCAGCCGCGCCGGCAGTCGCCCATCGCGCGGTCGCCATGGCGGTAGACCTTGACCATTCGCTTCATGCGGTGGCCGTCCCGGTCTCCGTAGCCGCCGCGGCCGCCGTGGTGGCGACCGTCGTCCGCCTCGTCGTCGTCGCGGTCGTCGTCCCCGTCATAGCGCTGGCCGTCATAATCTTCGTCGTCATAGGCCAGGTCTTCGCCGCCCCCGTCCCAGTCCCAGTCGTAGCGGCTGTCCATCACCCGGCCGTCCCGGTCGATCAGCAGGGCATCATCATAATAACGCACCCAGTGGCCGCCCGGCATCGGCGCCGGGAAGCCGAAGGCCCGCCAGTCGTTGACGAAGAATTGCGGACCCATGAACTGGCGCGGCAGGAAGCCGCCGTGTCCGATCCGCGGGAAGCGCGGCATGTGGCCCATGCCGGGCATCGGGTGCATTCCCGGCATCGGATGGTGAATCCCCGGCCGGGGCTGGTGCATGCCCGGCATCGGATGGTGCATTCCGGGCATCGCCGGCGCGTGGGCGCCGTGGGCCATAGGAGGCGGGGAGGGGGGCGCGGGCTGCGCCATCGCCGGGAGAGTCCAGGCGGCCGATGCCGCCAAGCCGATCAGCCAGAGCTTGCTCATGTTCGTCCCCTGTGTGCCTGGGCCTTCGGCCCCGGCACGGAGTCGAGGCTCGTTAAGACATTTTTAACGCTTCGGCGCAGGCATTGCTACCGGCGGCCAGCCGCGGCGCGAGCAGCCGTGCCAATTCGAGACACCCGGCGAGGTCCTCGTCGTCGAAGCGGCGCAGGCTCGGGCTGTCGAGATCGATCACTCCCAGCAGCCGGCCCTCATGCGCCAGCGGCACCACGAGCTCCGAACGCGACGCGCTGTCGCAGGCGATATGGCCGGGAAAGGCCTCGACGTCGTCGACCCGCTGCGGCTCGAGGCTCGCCGCCGCGGCCCCGCAGACCCCCTTGCCGAACGGGATGCGGATGCACGCGGCCCGCCCCTGGAAGGGCCCGAGCACCAGCTCGCCCCCGACGTTGCGATAGAAGCCGGCCCAGTTGATCTCGGGCAGCGATTCCCAAAGCAAGGCGGCGACATTGGCCATGTTCGCGACCGCGTCGGGCTCGCCCGAGGTGAGGGCGTCGGCGGCGGCGACGATCTGGCGCCAGGCTTCGGGCTTGTCGCTGGTGTCGATTTTGAAGTCGTACATGAGCCGCCATGTTGTTCTTCCGCGCCCGCAGCGCAAGCCGGCGCGAACCGCTCCAGGTTAGGCCATCGCGGGTCGGCCTTCTCCTGCGCGGAAGCCTTCGAGCCGGTTTCGCCGCCTCTACAGCGAACGTGGGGCCCACCTTCTTGCCGCTGCTTCACAGAGAAAAAAGGTGGATGCCGGATCAAGTCCGGCATGACAGCTGGATTGGCGAATGGATTGGCGAACGGAGTAGGCCGCCCTAATCCAGCCTCACCTTCCCACGCCCCTCTTTCACCTTGGACCGCCCCTTCTTCTCGTCGACCCGTTTCGCCTTGGCGGCCCGGCTCGGCCTGGTCTTGACCCGCTTGCGCGGCGCGACGTGGGCCCTAGCGATCAGCTCGGCCAGCCGCGCCCTCGCTTCCTCGCGATTGGCTTCCTGGGTGCGGTGGGTGCGGGCGGTGATGATTATCTCGCCTTCGCCGGTCATCCGGCTTCCGGCCAGCGTCTTCAGCCGGGCATAGACCGCGGGGGCGAGGCCGAGCCTGAAGACGTCGCAGCGCAGCTGCACCGCGGTCGCCACCTTGTTGACGTTCTGGCCGCCGGGCCCGGTCGAGGCGAGGAACTTCTCCTCCAGCGCCTCCTCGGGGAGGACGAAGGGCTCAGCCGAGGGCGACATCGCCGAAGCCGGCCGCGACGAAGGTGGGGGGAAGGGGGGCCCGCGCCTCGACCGGCGGCTTGCCGCCGCGCTCGACGCGCAGCGACAGGGCGTGAAGCAGCATCGGCCCGCCGGAGCCGCCGTAGACCGGATCCCCGGCGATGGGGATTCCGAGCCCGGACGCGGCGTGGACCCTGATCTGGTGAGTCCGCCCCGTCTCGGGCGAGAAAAGGACGACCGCGCGGCCGTCGCGGACGGCGACGGTCCGCCAGCGGGTCAGCGCCGACTTGCCTTTCGGGTCGGGGACCATCCGCCAGCCCTCCGCCTCGGTCGAGACCTTGCCGAGCGGCAGGTCGATCTCGCCCTCCCCGGCGGCGGGAGCGCCGTCGAGCACGGCCAGGTAGGTCTTGGTCACCTGCTTCGCCTCGAAGGCGCGCTGGAAGCGCTTGTGGGACTTGGGGTTGCGGGCGAGGAGGAGGCAGCCCGAGGTGTCGCGGTCGAGGCGGTGGACGGGGAGGGGCGGGCGCTTGAAGCCGAAGCGGAAATGCTTGAGATAATCCTCGAGGCTCTCGGGCGTCTTCGACCCGGGGTGGACGGCGAGGCCGGCCGGCTTGTCTATGACGATCGCCTCCCCGTCGATGAACAAGACATATTTATCCCACACGGCCGTTTTCTTTCGTCGAGGGGCCCGCCCTGCCATGCCTGTTGCGGCGGCGCAACGTTTGCGGCGTTGTGATTGTGAATCCTCGTTTAATTCGAAATTAACCTTTTGCGTTCACATCTCCCATGGTTAATGAACTTCATCAGGGAAACCGGGGTGCGAAAGGCCGCGGCGACCGCTGAGCAAAGGGGCCCGGTACCATGCGCGTTCTGCTGATCGAAGACGAGCCGACCACCGCCAAGAGCATCGAGCTGATGCTGACCGGCGAGGGCTTCAACGTCTACACGACCGACCTCGGCGAGGAGGGCTTGGACCTCGGCAAGCTCTACGATTACGACATCATCCTCCTGGACCTCAACCTGCCCGACATGCACGGCTACGACGTGCTCAAGAAATTGCGGCTGGCCAAGGTCGGGACGCCGGTCCTCATTCTCTCCGGGATCAGCGAGATGGACTCCAAGGTCCGCGCTCTGGGCTTCGGCGCCGACGACTATGTCACCAAGCCCTTCCACCGGGACGAGCTCGTCGCCCGAATCCACGCCGTGGTTCGCCGCTCGAAGGGTCACAGCCAGAGCGTCATCCGCACCGGCAAGCTCGCCGTCAACCTCGACGCCAAGACGGTCGAGGTCGACAGCGCCCGCGTGCACCTCACCGGCAAGGAATATGCGATGCTGGAGCTGCTTTCGCTCCGTAAGGGGACGACGCTCACCAAGGAGATGTTCCTCAACCACCTTTACGGCGGAATGGACGAGCCCGAGCTCAAGATCATCGACGTCTTCATCTGCAAGCTGAGGAAGAAGCTCAGCCTCGCCTGCGGCGGAGACAATTATATCGAGACCGTCTGGGGCCGCGGCTACGTGCTTCGCGATCCCGAGGAGATCGAGACCGCCAAGGTCGCCTGACCAAGTTCGAGAGTGGGGCAAACAGGGCGGCGCCCGCAGCGATGCGGGCGCCGTTTTCGCAGGCGCGCCGCGTTCAGGCCCGAATCCGATCCTTCGGCGCAAGCCGTGTGACGAGCGTCACGGACGCCAGGTGCGGTTGCCCGCACAAGGGACGTGATGGGGCTCACTGATTTCGCGGTCTGACGCGAAACAGATCGAAGGAATGCGATCATGGCGACCAAAGCTGACAAACCCAAGCCTCCGGTGGACACGGGAACGGTACCGGCCCCGACTTTCGATCCGTGCAGCAAGGAACGGCCGGACATCCGCCTGAAGTGCTGCCGCTGCGTCGGCGGCGAGGGCCAGACGATCCCGATCAACAGCGGCGCCGCGCCCTGGCGGGTGGCCGGCCCGGGGGTCAATAATCCGCTCGCTCAGACGATCACTCCACAGACCCTGAACCCGCACTGGAGCGCGACCCTGGCGCCCGCCCAGTGGGTCCAGCCGAACGGGAACAACGGCAATGTCAGCCACCCGCTCGGCCTCTATTATTACGACCTCCGCATTGAGGTGCCCTGCTGCACCGTGCCGATGGAGGTCCTGGTGACGGGCCAGGCGGCGGGCGACGACAGCATCCGCATATTCCTGGACAATATGTCCGTTCCGATCGCCCAGACCGACAACAGCATCCCGGTGCCCGGCTTCGCGATTTCGGGCCAGGGCGGCTGGGGGTTCAAGTCGGAACGGATCGTGCCGTTCGCGGGCGCCCTGACCTCGCCGGGCATGCATCTGCTGCGGATCGAGGTCGAGAATGGCGGCGGGCCGCACAGCATGCTGGTGCGCGCCGCGCTGAAGACCTTCTGCTCGCCGCATCTCGAAGGCTGCTGCTGCTGACCAGGGCGGCGAAGGGGACGGCCGCTTTCATCGCCCGCCGATCGCGGAGCGGGCGAGCGGCGGCCGTCCTACCCCTGCGCCGGTTGAAAATCTCCCCCGTTGACCCATATCCCTCTCACGGCTATAGGCCGCCTCGCCCGCGGAGCCCTCGCGTTCCTGGAGCGGGCAAAGAGCTTGAACATTGCTGTTGCGTCGCAAGGGCCAGGGGGCCGAGAGGCCGCCCGGTTTTTTGCGTTTTTTGCGCCTCGGTAAAGTAACTTGAAGGAAGTGAAGGGCTTCATGCCGACGATCAACCAGCTGATCCGCAAGGGTCGCGAGCCGCAGAAGGCGAAATCCAAGGTCCCGGCCATGGAGCAGAATCCGCAGAAGCGCGGAGTCTGCACTCGAGTGTACACGACGACCCCGAAGAAGCCGAACTCGGCGCTTCGCAAGGTCGCCAAGGTCCGCCTCACCAACCAGCGCGAGGTGATCAGCTACATCCCCGGCGAGGGGCACAATCTCCAGGAGCACTCGGTGGTCCTGATCCGCGGCGGCCGAGTCCGCGACCTTCCCGGTGTGCGCTACCACGTCCTTCGCGGCGTGCTCGACACCCAGGGGGTCAAGGACCGCCGCCAGTCCCGTTCCAAGTACGGCGCCAAGCGTCCGAAGTGACCGAGCGGGCGCGAGCCCGCGTAGAGTCATCCCCGCGAAGGCGGGGATCCCAGCGAGAAGGACTGAGCCTTCTGGTCCTGGGATGCCAGCCTCCGCCGGGATGACGAAACAAGGAGTAAGCCCCGGACGGGTTCCGGACCAGGCTGAAGCGAAGAAGGAAGAAGCAGAATGTCCCGTCGTCGTCGCCCCGAGAAGCGCGAGATCCTTCCCGATCCGAAGTTCGGGGATATCACGCTCAGCAAGTTCATGAACTCCGTCATGCTCGACGGCAAGAAGTCGGTCGCCGAGGGCATCGTCTACGGCGCCTTCGACACGATCGAGACCCGCGCCAAGCGCGACCCGCTCGGCGTCTTCCACGATGCGCTGAACAACGTGAAGCCGGGCATCGAGGTCCGCAGCCGCCGGGTCGGCGGCGCCACCTACCAGGTGCCGGTCGAGGTTCGCCCCGAGCGCGCCCAGGCGCTGGCCATCCGCTGGCTGATCGGCGCGGCCCGAAGCCGCAGCGAGAACACGATGTCGGCTCGCCTCTCCGGCGAGCTGATGGACGCCGCCAACAATCGCGGCAACGCGGTCAAGAAGCGCGAGGACACGCACCGCATGGCGGAAGCCAACCGCGCCTTCTCGCATTACCGCTGGTAACAATTTGAACGCCGGGCCGTAAGCCCGGCCTGGAGTGAACAAAGTGGCCCGCAGTCATCCGCTCGAGCGCTATCGCAACATCGGCATCATGGCGCATATCGACGCCGGCAAGACCACGACGACCGAGCGCATCCTCTATTACACCGGCAAGTCCTACAAGATCGGCGAGGTCCACGAGGGCACCGCCACGATGGACTGGATGGAGCAGGAGCAGGAGCGCGGGATCACGATCACGTCGGCCGCGACCACCTGCTTCTGGAAGGCCGAGGAGGGCAACGGCCCCGAGCACCGGATCAACATCATCGACACGCCCGGCCACGTCGACTTCACCATCGAGGTCGAGCGTTCGCTGCGAGTCCTCGACGGCGCGGTCGCCTGCTTCGACGGAGTCGCCGGAGTCGAGCCTCAGTCCGAGACCGTCTGGCGCCAGGCCGAGAAGTATAAAGTGCCGCGGATGTGCTTCATCAACAAGCTCGACCGCACCGGCGCGAACTTCGACATGTGCGTCGGGATGATCAAGGACCGCCTCGGCGCGCGGCCGGCCGTCCTCTATCTCCCGATCGGGATCGAGGGAGGCTTCAAGGGCCTCGTCGACCTGGTCGAGAACCGCGCGATCATCTGGCTCGAGGAGAGCCTGGGCGCCAAGTTCGAATATCAGCCCATTCCCGACGACCTGAAGGACGCCGCCGCGGCGGCCCGGATGGAGCTGATCGAGATGGCGGTCGAGCAGGACGACGAGGTCATGGAGGCCTATCTCGGCGGCGAGGAGCCCGACACGGCGACTCTCAAGAAGCTGATCCGCAAGGGCACCTTGAACTTCTCGTTCGTCCCGGTCCTGTGCGGCTCGGCCTTCAAGAACAAGGGCGTCCAGCCCCTGCTGGACGGCGTCGTCGATTATCTGCCGAGCCCGCTCGACATCCCGCCCGTCGAAGGCCTCAAGCTCGACGGCGAGACGACCGACACTCGTCCGGCCAGCGACGAGGCGCCTTTCTCGGCGCTCGCCTTCAAGATCATGAACGACCCGTTCGTGGGCACGCTGACCTTCGCCCGGATCTATTCCGGCCGGCTCGACAGCGCGTCGGTGGTGATGAATTCGGTCAAGGACAAGAAGGAGAAGGTCGGCCGCATGCTGCTGATGCACGCGAACGACCGCGAGGACATCCAGGTGGCCTATGCCGGCGACATCGTCGCTCTGGCCGGCCTCAAGGACACCACGACGGGCGACACGCTCTGCGCCCAGAACGCTCCGATCATCCTCGAGCGGATGGAGTTCCCGGATCCGGTCATCGAGGTCGCGGTGGAGCCCAAGACCAAGGCGGACCAGGAGAAGATGGGCGTCGCGCTCAATCGCCTCGCCCGCGAGGATCCGTCCTTCCGGGTCACCTCGGACCACGAATCGGGCCAGACGATCATCAAGGGGATGGGCGAGCTCCACCTCGAGATCCTCGTCGACCGGATGAAGCGCGAGTTCAAGGTGGACGCCAACGTCGGCGCTCCGCAGGTCGCCTATCGCGAGTATCTCGCCAAGCCGGTCGAGCTCACCTACACCCACAAGAAGCAGTCGGGCGGCTCCGGCCAGTTCGGCGAGGTCAAGGTGAAGGTGTCGCCGGCCGAGCGCGGCTCGGGCTTCGTCTTCAAGGACGAGATCAAGGGCGGCAACATCCCGCGCGAGTACATCCCCTCGGTCGAGAAGGGCATGCGCGAGACGGCCGAGACCGG
>DASVVX010000081.1:0-31556 GCA_036386295.1 Allosphingosinicella sp. | reverse complement strand
CTGGAACAGGCGCTCGAACGCGGCGAGTCCTCGCCCGGCGCCGCCGTCGCAGCGGCGGCGGCGGCGGCGCGACCCTTCGGGCTGGCCGCGGCGCGGGCCGACGATCGCGCCTCGGCGGCGGCTTTGCTCGGCGCGCTCGCCGCCGAGGATGCGGCGAGGATTCGCCGGCTGTTGCGCGGCTCTCCGCTCCTCTCCGTCCTGGCCGGGATCCGACCGGCGGGCGCCGGCGCGGACCGGGCCGGTACGGGCTCCGGCGCCGCCGCTCGGGGACCAGGCGGCCTCGCCGATCCCGCCGCCGCGTTCGAGGCGCTGCAACGGGCGGTCGAACGGGGCGCGTCCTCGTCCCGCGCCGCCGTCGCATCGGCGGCGGCGGCGGCGCGGCTCTTCGGGCTGGCCGCGGCGCGGGCCGACGATCGCGACTCGGCGGCGGCCTTGCTCGCCGCGCTCGCCGCCGAGGATCCGGCGAGGCTGCGCGGCGTGTTACGCGCCTCCGCCGCTCCCCACGGCGAGGCTACCGCGGCCCTCCTCGCGGCCTGTGATCCGGACGAGGCGGCCGACCTGATTCTCCCGCCGCACCTCGCCACCGCCGTTGCCGGACTGATCCGGATCGGCGGCTTCGACCTGCGGGAACGCGAGGCGCTGCTCGCCGCCGCCGCGGCGCTTCCGCCCTCGGCTCCCGCGGCCCTCGCCTTGGCCGACCTGGCCGGCCTGCTCGCGGCCCGCCGGCGCCTGTCGGCCGGAGCGCTGCTGGCGCGGCTTCGGGCGGAGGCGCTCGCGGCCGGCGGCGAAGACGGCCGGACGCTCGCGGCCCTGCTCGACGAGGCCGCCGAGCCGGCGAGCCGAGCCCGGACCGCGGCGGTGCGGCGGGAACTGGCGCTCGAGACGCTTCGAGCGCTGCTCGACGGCCGGCTCGTCGGCCCGCCGGGGCAGAGAAGCGAGGCGGCGCTCGCCGCCCTGTCCGACGCCGGGGCCGAGGCGATCCGCCGCGAGATCGCTCCGGAAGGGCTTCGGCCGCGGGCCGCGGCCGCCGCGCTGTCGCGCCTCTCGCCCCGCGCCCTGCTCCGCCTCGTCGCGCTGCTCGCCCCCGGCGGGAGCGCCCGCGACGCCGTGCGCGCGGCCCTGGCGGAGACCGGGGGCGATCGCGCGCGCCTCGCCGCCCTGGCCGCCTGGCTGATAGCGGGCGGCCCGGCGCCCCCGCCGCCGCCGCGCCCGGCGGTCGAGGCCCCTGGCCCCGCCGCGCCGCCCCCGGCGTCCGGGCGACCAGGGCGCGGCCGAAGCGAGCGGGCGCTCTTCTTCCTCCTCCGAACCGACCCCGTCGCCGCCGCCGGGCGAGCCGGCGGGACCGGCGCCGATTCCGCCGACCTCGCCTTGCTCTTCGGCCGGCTCCCCGAAGCCGACCGGCGCGAGGCGGAGGCGATGGCGCGCCGGCTGTCCGGACCCGCCGCGCGCCGGGCGTTCGATGCCGGGCGGCTCCTCGCCAGCCTGGGTGCCGCGGTTCGCCAGGCGCTCGCACGCCGCGGCGGCGACAGCTTCGCCGAGCTCTGGCGCACCGCCCTGGCCGCGGCCGCCTCGCCCGGCGAGCGGCACGCCCTGGACCGGCTGCTGCCGTCCCCGCCCGGCCGCCGCGGCGAGGCGCTCCGCCCGCTCCCGTCGGCGCCGGAGCCAGGCTCCGCGGCGTGGCTGCTCGAGCTTCTCGACGCGCCCGCGGACGAGGCTCGGCGGGGCCTGGGGCTGCTCCGCTCGGCCTCCTTTCGCCGCCGCCTCTCGCGCCGGCTCCCTCGGCATCTCCTCGCCAGGCTGCTGTTCGCCGCCCGGCCGCGCGAGGCGCGGGCGCTGCTCGCTTCGGCGGACCTGATCCGCGGCGCCTTTGCCGCCGAGGGACGGAGCCTCGCCCCGGAAGCCTTGTGGGAGGCTCTCCTCGACAGCCTGCGGGCGCCGCCGGGGGCCGCGCTCGGCCGCCTCGTGGAGCGGCTCCTCCCCGAGGGGACGGGGGAGGCGGCCGGCCTCGCCCCAGCGCTCCTCGCCCGCGCCCGGGCCGCTCGCCACGGGCCGCTCGCGGCGGCGCTCGAGCCCCACGCTACCGCCGCCGCGGCGGGACGAAGGCGCAAGGCCGCGCCGGCCGGGGAGGCGAGGGCGGCGAGCGCCTCCGACCGGCCCGCCTCGGATCGCCGGGAGGAGATGTCGATCTTCGTGCGGAACGCTGGCCTCGTCATCGCGGCGCCGTTCCTGGGCCCGTTGTGCGAGCGGGCCGGGCTGACGGCACCGTCGGCGGACGGAGCCGTCCGCTGGATCGAGCCCGAAGCCCCCGGCCGAGCCGTCCACCTCCTCCAGTATCTCGCCGACGGCCGGACCGACGCGCCGGAACCGGCGCTGGCGCTCAACAAGATATTGTGCGGCCTCGATCCGTCCTGGCCGTCGCTCCCGGCGATCGAGATGACGCCGCTGGAGCGGGAGACGTGCGACTCGCTGCTCGCCTCGATCCTCGCCTTGTGGCCGGCGCTGTCGGGAAGCTCGGTCGCGGCCCTCCGGGAGACGTTCCTCCAGCGCGAGGGCCGACTCTCGAGGGCCGATCCGGGCTGGAAGCTGGAGGTCGAGCGCAAGACGCTGGACGTCCTCCTCGACACGCTCCCGTGGAGCTTCGCGACGATCCTGACGCCCTGGGCCGTCCACCCGCTTTCCGTCACCTGGTAGCGCCGCCCGCGTCGCGGGCCGGGCGGCAGCGCCGGCGGGATCGACTATCGCCTGGCCGTCGCGAACTTCATCGCCTCGTCGCAGGCGAGGCGGTCGGCGCGTTCGTTCTCGGGATGGCCGGCGTGCCCCTTGACCCAGCGCCACTCGACCTTGTGCGGCGCCGCGGCATCGAGCAGCGCCTGCCACAGCTCGGCGTTCTTGACCGGCTTCCTGTCCGCCGTCTTCCAGCCGTTGCGGCGCCAGCCGTGGATCCATTTGCTGATCCCGTCGCGGACGTAGATGCTGTCGGTCCACAGAGTCACCTCGCAGGGCCGCTTCAGCGCCTCCAGCGCCCGGATCGCGGCGAGCAGCTCCATCCGGTTGTTGGTGGTCAGCTTCTCGCCGCCGCTCAGCTCCTTCTCGTGAGGGCCGGAGCGGATCACCGCGCCCCAGCCGCCCGGGCCGGGATTGCCCTTGCACGCGCCGTCGGTGAAGATCTCGACCGCGGCGGAGGTCAAGCGGCCTCGAGCCCGCGGGGCAGCTTGAAGACCATCCGCTCCACCACGCCCTCGCCCTCGACCTCGGTGACCTCGTAATGGCGCGCCAGCCAGTCGACGACCTCGCGGACGAGAGTCTCGGGCGCCGAGGCGCCGGCGGTGATTCCGAGCGTCGTCACTCCCGCCAGCCAGCCGAGCTCGATCTCCTCGGCCCGGGCGATCAGCCGGGCGCGGGCGCCCTCGCGCTCGGCCACCTCGACCAGGCGAAGCGAGTTGGAGCTCTTCGTCGAGCCGATCACCAGCACCGCCTCGCACGCCCGGGCGATGTCCTTGACCGCCGCCTGGCGGTTCGAGGTCGCGTAGCAGATGTCCTCGCCCTTGGGCCCGCGGATGTCGGGGAAGCGGCGCTCGAGGACGGCGATCATCTCCGCCGTGTCGTCGACCGACAAGGTGGTCTGGGTCAGATAGGCGAGGTTGGCCGGGTCGGCGGGGGCCACCTTCGCGGCGTCCTCGACGCTCTCGATCAGGGTCATCCGACCTTCCGGCACCTGGCCGAAGGTGCCGATCACCTCGGGATGGCCGGAATGGCCGATGAACAATATGTGGCGGCCGTTCTCGACCAGCCGCTCGGCCTGGCGATGGACCTTGGAGACGAGCGGGCAGGTCGCGTCGAGGAAGTCGAGGCCGCGCTCGGCCGCCTTGGCGGGCACCGCCTTGGGCACGCCGTGCGCGGAGAAGACCACCGGGACCCCGTCCGGAACCTGGTCCAGCTCGGGCACGAACACCGCGCCCTTGGCCTTGAGGGTGTCGACGACGAACTTGTTGTGGACGATCTCGTGGCGGACGTAGACCGGCGCCCCGTAGCGCTCGAGCGCCAGCTCGACGATGCGGATCGCCCGGTCGACTCCGGCGCAGAAGCCGCGCGGGGCGGCGATCAGCAGGGTGAGGGGGGGCTTGGCGGGCATGTCAAACTCGGTTTCCGGGCCTTTCGGCTTGTCCTGACGCTGCGGGAACAATTTGAGCACGTTCATCGCGCTCTACGGGATCGCTTGCTTCGGTGGAACCCGCTTCCTATGATCCCGCCATCTTCAAAAGGTGAGGATTCCCACCCAGTGTTCAAGTCCAAGGCGGCCGTCGCCGCGCTTTTCCCCCTGAGCTTCGCCGCCTGCTCGACCCCCAATGGCGAGATCATGGAATCCGGAGTAACGGCCACCCGCTCCGCCTGCCCGGCGGTGGCGATCCCCGCCGCGACCGGCGACATCACCTTGTTCAATCCCGAGAACAGCCGCGACGCCAGCGCCATCGACGTCGTCGCCAGCATCACCAACCTGCGCTCGACCTGCGACGAGAGCGGCGCCAACATCGTCACCAACGTCACCTTCGACATCCAGGCGCAGCGCCGCGACGGCCGCGGCGCGCGCGAGGTCGTCCTGCCCTATTTCGCGGTCGCGGTTCAGGGCGGCTCGCAGATCCAGTCGAAGAGCGTCACCCGGGTCGCCCTTCGCTTCGCCGACGGCCAGCTCCGCGCCGGCGCCTCGGCGACGGCGAGCGGCCAGGTCAGCCGCGCGGCGGCGACCCTGCCGGAAGAGATCCGCCAGCAGATCACCCGGCGCCGCAAGCCCGGCGACCCGTCGGCGGCGATCGATCCGATGGCCGATCCCGCCGTGCGCGACGCGGTCCGCAGGGCCAGCTTCGAGGTCCTCGTCGGCTTCCAGCTCACCCCGGAGCAGCTCGCCTACAACGCGACCCGGTAGGCTCCAATTCCTCCCCGCGATTTCGCGGGGAGGGGGACCGCGCGAAGCGCGGTGGAGGGGTTCTTCGGATTCGGGAAAGAACCCCTCCACCAGGCTTCGCCTGGTCCCCCTCCCGCGGAAAGCCGGGGGAGGATTAGGCCTCCGGCCGCCACGGCGGCGGCGAGCCGAGGTCGGCGGGGGGCTCGGGCCGGCTGACGTCCCAGCGCGCGCGCCCGAACTGCTCGACGATATGGTCGGCCACCGCGGCATGGACCTGCGGCGCCTCGTCGGGATCGTGCCGCTTCTGAAGCGCCGCCAGCTGATATTTCTCGAGCGCGCGCCAGACCGGCTTGGGCATGACCCGAAGCCAGACCCTGAGGGCGCGTCCAAGCTCGGCGGGGGTCACGGCGATTCGCTTGTCCATACGAGAACAAATAGCGAACAAAGTGGCGGCTTGGAAGCCCTGCCGAGCCTGCTATCGTGCCTGCATGTGCAATCTCTACCGCCAGCGCAACACCGAGGATCTGAGCCGCCTGTTCGAGGCCCGGCCACTCGAGCTTCCGTTCGAGGCGCGGCACGACATCTATCCCAGATATGAGGCGGTGGTGGTCCGCAAGGACAAGGGAGAGCGACTTCTCGAATGCATGGCCTGGGGTATCGTCCGAACCATGCCCGGCAAGAGCGGCAAGCCGGTCAAGAAGGCGATCACCAACGTCCGCAATCTCGACAGCCCGTTCTGGAAGTCGACCATCGCCAATCCCGCGCAGCGCTGCCTCGTCCCCTTCACCTCCTTCGCCGAGCCGAGACCCGGCAAGGATCCGGAGACGGGCCGTCCGGCCAATTGGTGGTTCACGATCGAAGGCGAAGAGACCTGCGCCTTCGCGGGTATCTGGCGCTGGAGCGAGGACCGCGCCCGCTTCGCCTTCCTGACCTGCGAGCCCAACCCACTGGTCGCGCCGCTCCATCCCAAGGCGATGCCGGTCATCCTCCACCGCGAGGATTACGATTCCTGGCTGGACGGCGAGGCGGCCGACGCCTGCTCGCTCGCCCAGCCCTTCCCGAGCCAGCTGATGCGGGTGGCGTAGGGGGAGGCGAGGCAGCGCCCTTTCACCCTATACGATCTTTGCATCGGAACGCACGGGCGCTTCTTTTTTGGCGGCCCGAGGCTAGCTTGCTCGGGTCGAATGAAGACCACGCGCTACTTCGAGGAGCAGGTGCTGCGGAAGCGGCCCTATATCGATCGCCAATGGTGCGCAGCCGCCATTGCCCGGCCGCTTCGCAGCGAAACGCAGGAGGACGGCCGAATCCGCTTCTGGGGCGAAATCACATTGGCGGGCGAATCCGGACCTCGTGTGCTAAGAGTGGCGACGCTCGAGGATGGCGAGACGGTGCGCAATGCCTTCTTCGACCGGAACTTCCGGGAGGTGTCCTGATGAAGCTGCATTACTATCCGGAGACGGACAGCCTCTATATCGAGCTGAAGTCGGGGCCCGGCAGCGAGACCCGCGAAGTCGCCCCGGGTGTGAATGCCGATTTTGGCGCGGACGGGACGATCGTCGGCCTCGACATCGAGGGCGCGAGCCGGCTCGATCTCGGCACCCTGGAGACTATCGACGTCCCGCTGACCGCCCTCAAGGCGGCGGAATAGGCTTCTTTCGCCCCCTGACTCTTCCTCCCCGCAGAAGGGGCCGGGTTTCTTGACTTGGCCAGTCGGACACTCCACAGCGTCCCCGCCGCCGGTCGAGAGGCCGGTGCGCGCGCGGGAGAGCGCGGAGGGTTGCGAAGCCCGATGCCGCCGAAGGAGCAACCGCCCCGGAATCTCTCAGGCACAAGGGACCGCGCGCGTAAAGGCACTCTGGAAAGCGTCTCCGCCAAGGGGACCACCGAAGGGGTAACCCGCCGAGGCTATGGCGGGGAAAGCTCTCAGGTCCAGTGACAGAGGGGGTTGCTTGCGACGATGTCCGGCTCCGGGCGTTGAAGCCGCGCCCTGGAGTGACTGGACATGAGCGAAGCCCCCGACCGACTCCTGCCCCTCGACGAATGGCACCGCTCGCTCGGCGCCCGGATGGTCTCGTTCGCCGGCTATGCCATGCCGATCCAGTATGAGGGCATCATCGCCGAGCATCGCTGGACCCGCCAATCGGCGGGGCTGTTCGACGTCAGCCACATGGGCCAGCTGATCGTCGCCGGGTCCGAGGCGGAGAAGGGGCTCGAGAGCGTCCTTCCCGCCGACCTGTCGATCCTCAAGGAAGGGCGGCTGCGCTACTCGCTGCTGCTCAACGACGAGGGCGGAATCGTCGACGATCTGATGGCGACCCGCCGCGGCGACCATTTCTACGTCGTCGTCAACGGCGCCACCAAGGAAGGCGACATCGCCTATCTGAGGGAGCGGCTGCCGGCGTCCGTCGTCCTCGACCATATGAAGGAGCAGGCCCTGCTCGCCCTTCAGGGGCCCAGGGCGGTCGACGTCCTTGCCCGGCTGGCGCCGGGGGCCGAGCAGCTCGGCTTCATGACCGGCGGCGCGTTCGAGCTCGGCGGCGGCGCGGTCTGGATCAGCCGCTCGGGCTATACCGGCGAGGACGGCTTCGAGATCTCGGTTCCGGCGGCCCGGGCCGCCGCGCTCGCCGGGCTTCTCGCCGCCGAGGAGGAAGTGAAGCCGATCGGGCTCGGCGCCCGCGATTCGCTCCGGCTCGAGGCCGGCCTTCCGCTCTACGGCCACGATCTCGACGCGGAGACGACCCCGATCGAGGCCGATCTCGGCTTCGCCATCTCCAGGCGCCGCCGCGCCGAGGGCGGATTCGCCGGCTGGCCGCGCATCTTCCGCGAGATCGAGCAGGGCCCGATCCGCCGCCGCGTCGGCCTCGCCGTCGAGGGCCGCCAGCCGGTGCGCGAGGGCGCGGCGGTCGTCGACGACGACGGCGACGAGGTCGGCAAGGTGACCAGCGGCGGCTTCTCGCCGATCCTCGAGGCGCCGATCGCCATGGCCTATGTGCCCGTCGCCTCGGCCGAGCCCGGAACCGCGATCCGCCTCGTCCAGCGGGGCAAGATCTTCCAGGCGAAGGTCGTTCCGACACCCTTCGTCCCCCATCGCTACCAACGCAAGGGAGCCGCCTGATGGCCGTCTATTATACGCAGGAGCATGAGTGGATCAGCGTCGAGGACGACGTCGCCACGGTCGGGATCACCGACTTTGCGCAGGGCCAATTGGGCGACATCGTCTTCGTCGAGCTTCCCGAGGCGGGCCGGCAGGTGACCAGGGGCGGCGAGGCGGCGGTGGTCGAATCGGTCAAGGCGGCGTCCGACGTCTACGCTCCCGTCGACGGCGAGGTCGTCGAGGCGAACGCGGCCTTGAGCGACGATCCGTCGCTGGCGAATTCGGACCCGGAAGGGGAGGGATGGTTCTTCCGCCTGCGCCTGGCCGACCCGTCGCAGCTCGAAGGGCTGATGGACGCGGGGGCCTACAAGGCCTTCTGCGACAGCCAATGAGCGTGGGCCAAGGAGTCCGTTCGCGTCGAGCGAAGTCGAGACGCCCTGTCGAGCGGAGCCGAGATATCGTGCCTCGGCTTCGCTCGGCGTGGCCCCTCGACTTCGCTCGGGGCGAACGGGTGGCGAGCGCCGCGCTTTTCCGAGCGGGAACGACACTATCCAGGGTCCTCCACAGATGAGCCTCAATCCCTCCTCCCGCTGGTCGCCGAGCGACTATGCGACCAACGCCGCCTTCGTTCCGGCGCTGGGCGCGGCGGCGCTCCAGCTGCTCGCGCCGCAGCCGGGCGAGCTCATCCTCGACCTCGGCTGCGGCGACGGCGTGCTCACGACCCAGATCATCGCGTCTGGCGCGCGGGTGATCGGACTCGACGCCTCCGAGGCGATGGTCGAGGCGGCCCGGGCGCGGGGCGTCGACGCCTTCGTCGCCGACGCCGAAGCGCTCGGCCTCGCCGACCAGCATACGCGCTTCGGCCAGTTCGACGCCGCCTTCTCGAACGCCGCGCTGCACTGGATGCTCGATCCGGACGCGGTCGCCTCGGGTGTCTTCTCGGTCCTCAAGCCGGGCGGCCGCTTCGCCGGCGAGATGGGCGGGGAGGGCAATATCGCGGCGCTGAGGGCCGGAATCCGCTCCGAGCTGGAGGAGCGCGGCTATCCGGTGCCCGCCGAGGACCCGCAATGGTATCCGGGCTGCCAGGAGTTCGTCCGCCTCTACGCCTGTGCCGGCTTCACCGAGATCCAGGCCCGGCTCATCCCCCGGCCCACTCCGCTTCCCGGCGGAGTAGCCGCCTGGGTCAAGACCTTCCGGGCGGGCTGGCTCGACGTGGCGATGGTGCCCCAGTGGGAGCGCGACGACGTCGCCGCCGGAGTCGAGGCGAGGCTTCGCCCGGCGCTCCAGCAGCCCGACGGGACCTGGGTGGCCGACTACGTCCGCCTTCGCTTCACGATGCGGAAGCCGGCCGAGTGACCGAATGCGAATTGTCCCGTTCGTGTCGAGCGAAGTCGAGACACCCATTCGAGCGCAGCCGAGAAACCGCCTCGGCTTCGCTCGGCAGGGCCCCTCGGCTTCGCTCGGGGCGAACGGCTGATCCTTACCCGCAGGAAAGAAACAGATGAGATACCTCCCGCTCGCCGACACGGACCGCCGAGACATGCTCCGAGCCGTTGGCGCCGCTTCGATCGACGACCTCTTCGTCGACGTGCCGGAGGCCGTACGGCTGACCGGCAAGATCGAGGGCCTGCCCGACCATCTGGGCGAGATGGCGGTGGAGCGGCAGCTCTCCGCACTGGCGCGTCGCAATCTCGTCGCCGGCGACGTGCCCTTCTTCCTGGGCTGCGGCGCCTACCGCCATCACATCCCCGCCTCGGTCGACCACCTGATCCAGCGCGGCGAGTTCCTGACCAGCTACACGCCCTACCAGCCCGAGATCGCCCAGGGCACTCTGCAGGCCCTGTTCGAGTTCCAGACGCAGGTCGCCCGCCTCTACGGCTGCGACGTCGCCAACGCCTCGATGTACGACGGCTCGACCGCCTGCTGGGAAGCGATCGGCATGGCTCGGCGGATCACCCGCCGCGGCAAGGCGGTCCTCTCCTCCGGTCTCCACCCCCATTATGTGTCGGTCGCCCGGACGATGGCCCGGTTCACCGGCGACATTCTCGAAACCGCCCGGCCGGATCTCGGAGCGCGGCCGGACACCGCCCGGCTGCTCGACTCGGTCGATGGCGAGACGAGCTGCGTCGTCGTCCAGTATCCCGACATATTGGGCCGGATCGGCGACCTTTCCGAGCTCGCCGAAAGGGCGCATCAGCTGGGTGCATTACTGGTCGTCGTCGTCACCGAGCCGGTGGCGCTCGGACTGATCCGCTCGCCCGGCGAGATGGGCGCCGACATCGTCGTCGGCGAGGGCCAGTCGATCGGAGTCGGCCTCAATTTCGGCGGCCCCTATGTCGGCCTGTTCGCGACCCGCGACAAATATGTCCGGCAGATGCCCGGCCGGCTTGCCGGCGAGACGGTCGATGCCGAGGGCAAGCGCGGCTTCGTCCTCACCCTGTCGACCCGCGAGCAGCATATCCGCCGCGAGAAGGCGACCTCGAACATCTGCACCAGCTCCGTCCTGTGCGCGCTCGCCTTCACCATGCATCTCACCCTGCTCGGCGAGAAAGGCCTCAGGCAGCTCGCCGAGATCAACCATCATCGGGCGCTGGAGGCGGCAGAGCGCCTCGCCGGGCTTCCCGGGGTCGAGCTGGTCAACGAGACCTTCTTCAACGAATTCACCCTTCGCCTGCCGAAGGAGGCCCGGCCGGCGGTCCGGGCGATGGCCGACAAGGGGGTGCTCGGCGGCGTGTCGCTCGGGCGGCTCTATCCGGGCGTGGAAACGCTGGAGAACGGCCTGGTCGTGGCGGTCACGGAGACCGCCGATCCACTGGACATCGATGCGCTGGTCGAAGCGCTCGGGGAGGCGCTGGCATGAGCATGAATCGCGAGGGCAGGCCGACCCGGCCCGAGTCCGCCGAGGGCGCTCCGCCCACTTTCACCGGCAACCGGGCGCTGATGCTCGAGGAGCCCTTGCTCTTCGAGATCGGCGACGCCGAGACGACGGGCGTGGATTTCGACATGCTTCCCTCTCCCTTTAGGGGAGAGGGACAGGCGGAGCGAAGCGACGCCAGGGTGAGGGGGACCTCGGACTCTACAGGCCCTCACCCCAACCCCTCTCCCCTGCAGGGAGAGGGGCTTTCGAGGCTCGGCGGCCTCGAGCGCCGCCGCCCGATCGGCCTCGCCGGGCTCACCGAGCCGCAGGCGGTCCGCCACTACACCCGGTTGAGCCGGCAGAATTATGCGATCGACCTCGGCCTCTTCCCGCTCGGCTCGTGCACGATGAAGCACAATCCCAGGCTCAACGAGAAAGTGGCGAGGATGCCCGGCTTCGCCGACATCCATCCGCTACAGCCGTCCGACACCGTCCAGGGCGCGTTCGAGCTGATCCACCGGCTGGCCGGCTGGCTGGTGAAATTGACCGGGATGCACAGCGTCGCGATGAGCCCCAAGGCCGGGGCGCATGGGGAATTGTGCGGCCTGCTCGCGATCCGCTCCGCGCTCGAGGCCCGGGGCGACGCGCGCGAGGTCATCCTCGTCCCCGAAAGCGCCCACGGCACCAATCCCGCCACCGCCGCCTTCGCCGGCTACCGCGTGGAGAACATCCCGGCCACCGACCGCGGCCGGGTCGACCTCGACGCGCTGAAGGCGAGGCTGGGGCCTGACGTAGCCGCGGTGATGATCACCAATCCGAACACCTGCGGCCTGTTCGAGCCGGACATGGTCGAGATCAGCCGCGCGGTGCACGAGGCGGGCGGCCTCGTCTATTGCGACGGCGCCAATTTCAACGCCATCGTCGGCCGGGTCCGTCCCGGCGACCTCGGCATCGATGCGATGCACATCAACCTCCACAAGACCTTCTCGACCCCGCACGGGGGCGGCGGGCCGGGCTCAGGGCCGGTCGTCTTCTCGCAGGCCCTTACCCCGTTCGCGCCGCTGCCGTTCGTCGAGAGGCAGGGCGATCATTACGCGCTGGTGGAGGAAGAGACGGCGGGCGAGCATCATGGCCAGAGCTTCGGCCGGATGGTCGCCTTCCACGGCCAGATGGGCATGTTCACCCGCGCGCTCGCCTATATCATGAGCCACGGCGCCGACGGTCTGAGGCAGGTGGCGGAGGACGCGGTGCTCAACGCCAATTACGTGCTGAGGCAGCTGGACGACGTGCTCGACGCGCCGTTCGGGGCGAGCGGGCCGTGCATGCACGAGGCCCTGTTCAGCGACAAGGGCTTCGCCGGCGGCCTCACCACGCTCGATCTCGCCAAGGGCCTGATCGACGAGGGCTTCCATCCGATGACCATGTACTTCCCGCTGGTCGTCCACGGCGCCATGCTGGTCGAGCCGACCGAGACCGAGAGCAAGGCGGCGCTCGACCAGTTCATCGGCGCGATGCGCTCGATCACCGAGCGGGCCAAGGCCGGCGACCAGAGCCTCAAGGCGGCGCCGGTCCACGCGCCGCGCCGGCGGCTCGACGAGACCCAGGCGGCCAGGAAGCCGGTGCTGGTGTGGAAGGAGCCGGCAAGGCCGGAAGCCGCCGAGTGAAGCGCGAGGCTCCCGCGACCGCGAGGAACCGGGGGCCGATCGCGGCGGTGCTCCGCGAGGTCCTGCCGGGGGCCGGAACGGTGCTCGAGGTGGCGAGCGGGACCGGCGAGCACGCCGCCTTCTTCGCGGCCGCCTTTCCGGCGCTGCGGTGGCAGCCGAGCGACCCGGATCCGGACGCACTCGACTCGATCCGCGCCTGGCGCGACGAGGCCGCCCTGGCCAATCTGCTCGACCCGCTTCGGCTGGACGCCTCGGCCGGGGACTGGCCGGTCGCGGCGGCCGACGCCATCCTCTGCGTCAATATGGTCCATATCAGCCCGTGGGCGGCCACGCAGGGGCTGATGCGCGGCGCCGCGCGGCTGCTCGGGCCGGGCGCCCCGCTCATCCTCTACGGGCCCTATCGGCGCGCCGGAGTGCCGACCGCGCCCAGCAACGAGGCATTCGACCGCTCGCTGAGAGCGCGCGATCCCCGCTGGGGGCTACGCGAGCTCGATGCGGTGGAGTCCGAGGCGGAGTCGCAAGGCCTCGGGCTCGAGCGGGTCTTCGAGATGCCGGCGAACAATCTGACCCTGGTGTTCAGGCGGGCCTGACGCGGGCCGCCTTGCGCTCGCCGGCGAAGGCCGGGGCCCAGTTGCGCGGCGGACGGGCTGGGTCCCGGCCTTCGCCGGGAAACGTCACCTCTCGTTGAACCTCGGCAGGTCCGCCTGCTCGGGCTTGTCGCTGTCGCGGACGCGGGTGACTCCGTCGCCGTCACCCACCTCTTCGGCCAGCTCGTCGCGGCTGCCGATGTCGCGCTGCAGATTGCCTCCGGACGAGCCGCCGAAAGAGGCGCCTTCCTCCATCGAGTCGATCATCTCGCTGTCGTCGGGACGGGTGCGGTCGGTCATGATCCTCTCCTTCGGGGAGGATCAATGCGGAGCCGGGGGGGCGGTTCCGAACAGCCTGACGAGAAGCAGGGTCCAGGCGGCTCCGAACGCCCATCCGCCGGCGACGTCGCTCGGCCAGTGGACCTGTAGGATCATCCGGCAGACGCCGACGGTGAAGGCGATCGCGAGCGCGAGGGCGACCGCCGGCCGGCGCAGCCGCGGGCCCGTCGCGAGCAGGGCGATGGCGAGCCAGACCGACATGGAGTTGGCCGAATGCCCGCTCGGAAAGGCCATGTTGTGCACCGCGACCTGATGACCGACGACGTCGGGCCGGGCTCGGTCGAACCCCGCCTTCATCGCCTCGACGAGAAGCTTCTCGGAGGCGAGGATGACGAGCAGCAGGATGGCCCGACGGCGGTGGCCGGCGGCGAGCAGCCCGCCGGCCGCCATCACGGCGGCGACGAGCACGGTCCAGCCGTCCCCGAGGTGGGTGAGGAAGCGGGCGGCGGGCACCAGGTCCGGCCTGGCGAAGGCGGCGAGGATGCGGGGATCGAGGCGGGTTTCGGGCCCGCCGAGGAGCAGCGCGGCGGTCACGACGATGAGCAGCAGGGCGAGCGCCAGCGGGAAAAGATATCGGGCCATCGCCTTCCTTGCCCACAGCGGGCGCGGGCTGTCCAGCCCGTGCCATTGCTGCGGCGGAACGACTCGCAAAGGGCGGCTGATTCATGTTAGTCGACTTCGTTCGCGGGGGGTGCCGTGCATGGAATCGAATGAGAGATATTATGCCCGCCGGGCGCGCGAGGAGCTGCGCGCCGCGGAACGCGCTCTGACTCCGGAGGGAAAGGCGCGGCGAACCGCGCTGGCCGAGGCGCGGCAATGCGGCCGGGGGGCGATGGTGAGCCCTGCTGGGTTCGAACCAGCGACCTACTGATTAAAAGTCAGTTGCTCTACCGACTGAGCTAAGGGCCCCCAGCGGACCGTTTCCCTAGGAGCGGGCCGCTTTCGGGTCAATGGACCGCGCCCCTGTGCCCGGACCCCATTTCTGCCCCGCGAGGCGGAGAGGCGTCGGGTCCGCCATGCATTTGGCGTTGCGCGGTGGCGCGTTTCTTCTAATTCTTTCGCTTCGCGCCGTCGTTGGGGAGGGGTGAGATCGCGGGCAAGGCGAAGGACGCGGCGGACGCCGCCGACGGGCTGGCGGCGGCGCACGACGCGCTGAGGGCCGATCCGTCGATCCAGTTCACGCTTCCGGCGGTGCCGCCGCCGCCCGAGCCGCCGCGCTGGCTGAGCGGTCTCGGCAAATGGCTCGGCGAGGCCCTCGGCCCGGTGGGGCGCTTCTTCAACTGGCTCGGCGGCTTCATGCCCGACGCGCCTTTCGCGCGATTCCTGCTCTGGACCGTGCTCGCGATCGCCGCCGTGGCGCTCGCCTGGGCGATATACGAGCGCCTCCGCCACGGCGAATGGCGGCTTCCGCGGCGCCGCCGGGCCGAGTCGGTCGATCCCGGGCCGTTGGAGGAGGGTTGGGCGCCCGACGCGGCGCCGGCGCGATCCTGGCTGCGCGAGGCCGACGCTCTTGCCGCCCAGGGGCGCTATGCCGAGGCGGTCCACCATCTCCTGTTCCGATCGATCGAGGATATCGCCCGGCGCAGGCCGAGGCTGGTTCGGCCGGCGCTGACCAGCCGCGAGCTCGCCGCCGCGGAGGTGCTGCCGCCGCCGGCGCGCAGCCTGTTCGCGCGCATCGCCGGCCTGGTCGAGCGCAGCCTGTTCGGCGGCCGGCCCGTCGAGGCGGGCGACTGGACGGCGGCGCGCGCCGCTTATGCCGATCTCGTCCTGCCCGGGACCTGGCGGTCGTGAGCGACGTCGCCATCGGCGCCGGGGGGCGAGGCGACGGGGCCTTCCGGCCGGCGACGATCCTCCTCGTCGTCGCGGTCGGAATCCTCGCCTTCGTGGCCATGCTGGTCCTCGGCGCCTATGCGCCCGACTTCCGGTCCGGCCGCAACGGCGGCACCCACGCTCTGTCCAACGCGGCGACCGGGTTCAGCGGCATCGTCCGTCTCGCCCAGGCGACCGGCCGCAACCCGCTCATCGCGCGCAGCGAGCAGATGTTCGACACCGAGGATCTGCTCGTCCTCACGCCCCAGACCGGCTCGACCGAGATGGGGCACATCCTTTCGCGCCGCACCGGCAAGGCGACGCTGGTCGTGATGCCCAAGTGGATCACCGTCCGGGATCCGGCCCATCCCGGCTGGGTGCGGGCGCAGGGCTTCATGCCCGGCTGGGACCTTGAGAGGACGATCGCCCCCGCCTATCCGATGAAGGTCGAGCGGCGCCGCGGCGGAGGCACGCTGAAGACGGTTCCGGCCCATGCTCCGGCGGAGCTCAGCTTCGTCGCTCCGGGACCGCTGCAGACGGCCGTTGGTCCGCGCCTGCAGCCGATCATCACCGACGGGTCGGGCCGCCCAGTCCTGGTCAAGGCCGGCGCCGGGCCGCTCTACCTGCTGACCGATCCGGACCTGCTGTCGAACCGCGGCATGGCCGACCGGCGCCAGGCCGCGGCCGCGCTGGCGATGCTCGATTTCCTCAACTCGACCGACTCCGGCCATATCGTCTTCGACGTCACCCTGAACGGCCTCGGCCGGTCGCGAAGCCCTCTCCGGCTGCTGTTCGACCCGCCCTTCCTGGCGGTCACCCTGGCGGTGGTGGCGGCGCTCCTGCTCGCCGGGCTGCAGGCGCTCACCCGTTTCGGCCCGCCCCGGCCGCCGCAGCGCGCGATCGCCTTCGGCAAGGCGGCGCTGATCGACAATGCCGCGGCTCTGGTCCGCCAGGCGCGGCGCGAGGCGGCGCTCGGCGGCCGCTATGCGGAGATGATCCGCGACAAGGCGGTGACCGTGTTCGGAGTGCCGGCGCGGCTGCGCGACGGCGCGGTCGCCGACTATCTCGACAGGCTCGACGGGCGCGAGCGATTCTCGACGCTCGCCGGCGCGGCCAGGGAGGCGAGAGGGCGCGAAGCGCTGCTCGCAGCCGCGCAAGCGCTGCATCGATGGCAATGGGAGAAAAAAGGGTGAGTCCAGGGGAGGTACAGGCGCTCGCGGCGGAGATTCGCGGCGAGGTGGCGATGGCCGTGGTCGGGCAGGAGGCGACGGTCGAGCTGATGCTCGTTGCCCTGTTCGCCGGCGGGCACATCCTTCTCGAAGGGCCGCCGGGAACGGCCAAGACCCTGATCGCGCACAGCTTCGCGCGCGCCGTCGGGCTCGATTTCGGCCGCATCCAGTTCACCCCGGACCTGATGCCGGGCGACATCATCGGCGCCAATTTGTTCAACTTCCAGACTTCGACCTTCACCCTCACGCGCGGCCCCATCTTCACCGAGCTGCTGCTCGCCGACGAGATCAACCGGACCCCGCCCAAGACCCAGGCGGCGCTTCTCGAGGCGATGCAGGAGCGCACCGTCACCATCGACGGCGAGAGCCTGCCGCTCTCCGAGCGCTTCATGGTCGTCGCGACCCAGAACCCGATCGAGCAGCAGGGCGTCTATCCGCTGCCCGAGGCGCAGCTCGACCGCTTCCTGTTCAAGCAGACGGTCGACTATCCGTCCGCGGAGGAGGAGCGCAGGATCATCGCCACCCACGGCGCCCGCCAGACGGCGATGGAGCCGGGCCAATGGGGCGTGGAGCGCAAGGCCGACGCCGCCGCCATCGCCGGCGCCGTGGAGGCGGTCGGCACGGTCGGGCTGGTCGACGAGGTGATCGACTATATCGGAGCATTGATCCGGGGCACCCGGGACGTCGCCGACCTCGAGACCGGAGCGAGCCCGCGAGCCGGAGCGATGCTCGCCGGGGCGGCGCGCGCGCGAGCGGCGCTCGACGGCCGCGACTTCGTCATCCCCGACGACGTCAAGACCCTGGCGCCGGCGCTGCTTCGCCACCGGCTGATCCTCTCGCCCGCCGCCGAGATCAACGGCCGGGTGGTCGAGGACGTGGTCGCCGACATCATCGAGACGATCGAGGCGCCGCGTTGATCTACCCGACTCGAGCGGCGGTTCTGGCGGCGGCCGGGGGAGTCCCCGTCACCCTTGTCGTCGCCGCGGCGGCGCCGCAGCTGTGGTACGCCGGGATCGCCTGGCCGGTCGCGGTGGTGCTGCTGACCCTGGTCGACGCGCTCGCCGCCCCCCGGCACGGCCAGGCATCCGTCGAGGCACCGGCCACCGCCTATGTCGGAGCGACCGTCGACGCGAAGGTGACCGTCACCCTGGGCGGAGCCCGGCCGCCGGCGGAGGCCGAGGTCGCGCTCGCCGCCAACCCGCTCATTTCCGCCGACGGGGAGGGGCCGCTTTCGATCGCCCTGGAGGACGGCCGCGGCGCCGCCTTGCTTCCGATCGTCATGAAGCGCCGCGGCGCCGGGCGTCTCGAGCAGGTCTGGCTGCGCTGGCACGGCCCGCTCCGCCTCGCCTGGCAGCAGCGCCGGATCGCGATCGACGCCCCGTTGCTCATCCTGCCCGACGTCCGGCCGGTCCACGAGCGCGGCGCCAAGGTCTTCCAGCGCCATGCGCTGCAGGGCCTCATCGCGCAGATCAACCGCGGCGACGGAACCGACTTCGACGCTCTGGTCGAATATCGGTCGGGAATGGACCGGCGGGCGATCGACTGGAAGCAGTCGGCCCGCCACCGCAAGCTCCACGCCAAGGAGTTTCGAAGCGAGCGCAACAACCAGATCGTCTTCGCGATCGACGGCGGCCGGCAGATGTCGGAGCCCGTGGCCGGCCTGCCGCGGGTCGACCGCGCCGTCTCGGCGATGCTGCTGGCCGGCTGGGTCGCCCTCAAGCTCGGCGACCGGGTGGCGCTCCACGCCTTCGATTCGCGGCCGCGGATCGCCAGCGGCCTGATCTCCGGCTCGGCGGCTTTCCCCGAGCTCCAGCGGCTCGCGGCCGACATCGACTACAGCGCCGAGGAGACCATCTACACCTTCGCCTTGACCACCCTCGCGACCAGGCTGACCCGCCGCTCGATGATCGTCCTGTTCACCGAGTTCACCGACCTGACGTCGGCCGGCTTCATGGTCCGCGCCGCGCGCCGGATGGTCGAGACCCATCTGCTCCTGGTCGTCGTGCTTCGCGACGAGGAGCTCGAGACGATCGCCGACGCCATGCCCGTCCGCCCCGAGGATGTCACCCGCGCCGTCACCGCCGCCGCCCTGATCCGCGACCGGCGGCTGGCTCTCACCCGGCTCCAGCATCTCGGCGTGCATGTGATCGAAAGCGAGTATGACAGGGTCGGCGAGCGGCTCGTCGCCGGCTATCTCGACCTCAAGCGGAGGAACCTGCTGTGAGCGGCCCCGGCACCGCCCTCGTCGACGGCCCGGCGCTGGTCAATGCCAGCCGCTTCCGAGCCGCCCACGAAGCGGATTGGGAACGGCTCGACAATCTGGTGACGCGGATGGAGAAACGCTCGATCCGGGTTCTCTCCGACGACGACATCCTCGCCTTGCCTTTGCTCTACCGGACGACCCTGTCTTCGCTCGCCGTCGCGCGCGACACCTCGCTCGACCGCGGTCTGATCGTCTATCTCGAGCGCCTTTCCACCCGCGCCTATTTCCAGATCTACGGAGTCCAGACATCGGTCTGGCGCCAGCTCGGCCATTTCTTCGCCCGCGGCTGGCCCGAGGCGGTCCAGTCGCTGTGGCGCGAGACCGTGGTCTGCGTCTTCCTCACCGTCGCCAGCGCCGTCGTCGCCTATCTGCTGGTCCGGGGCGATCCGGCCTGGTTCTACGGCATCATCCCCGAAGGACTCGCCGGCGGCCGCGATCCGTCGGCCAGCGCCGAGGCGCTTCGGCGGACTCTCTACGACCGCCACAACGACATGCTGGCGACCTTCGCCACCTATCTGTTCACTCACAACAGCCAGATCGCGATCTTCGCCTTCGCTCTGGGCTTCGCCTTCGGGGTGCCGACGATCCTGCTCATCCTCTACAACGGCCTGATGCTCGGCGCGTTCTTCGCGGTCTTTGCGGCGCAGGGCCTCGCCTACAACCTTGCCGGCTGGCTGGCGATCCACGGCACCACCGAGCTGTTCGCGATCGCCCTCGCCGGCGCCGCCGGGCTTCGGATCGGAACCGCGATCGCCTTCCCCGGCCGCGACTCGCGCACCGAAGCGGCGGTCCGCGCCGGACGTCCCGCGGCGGTCGCGATGGCCGGGACGGTGATCATGCTGGCGGTGGCGGGCCTGCTCGAGGGCATCGGCCGCCAGACCATCGTCGACGACACCTCGCGCTACCTGATCGGGGCATCGATGCTGGCCGGCTGGCTGGCCTATTTCTACATGCCGCGGCGGGGCCGTCGTGAAGCTTGATCCGGCCGACCCCTTCTCGATGCGGCGAAGCTTCGTCACGCCCGAAGGAGTCGACCTCAAGCTCGAGCTCGGAACGGCCGGCGCCCGCGCCGGAGCGTTCATGCTCGACGCGATCCTGATGCTCATCATCCTCGCCGTCATGACGGTGACCCTCGCCTTCGTCGCGGTGGCCGCGAAGATGGAGCTGATGGCCATCCTCTGGCTGCTCGGCTTCTTCGTGCTGCGCAACGGCTGGTTCTCGCTGTTCGAGATGGGCGGCCGCGGCGCCACCCCCGGCAAGAGGATGATGGGCCTTCGAGTCGTCGCCCGCGACGGCGCGCGCCTGACCGGAGGCGCGGTGATCGCCCGCAACGCGATGCGCGAGATCGAGGTGTTCCTGCCGCTCTCCTTCCTCGGCCAGCAGGCGGCGGCGGGAACGGCCGACGCCTTCCTGACTCTGTTCGCGCTGCTGTGGAGCGGCCTCTTCCTCTTCTTCCCCCTGTTCAACCGCGACCGGCTGCGCATCGGCGACCTCGTCGCCGGCACCTGGGTGGTGCGTTCGCCGCGCACGGTGCTGGGAGCGGATCTGGTCCGCGGCCTCGAGCGGCCGCGGCGGACGTTCAGCGAGGCGGCGCTCGACCTCTACGGGGTCTATGAGCTGCAAACCCTGGAGGACGTCCTGCGCACCGGCCGCGCCGACGAGATCGCCACCGTCGCCCAGACCATCCGCTTCAAGGCCGGGATCGAGGAATGGGGCCACGACCGCGAGTTCCTCGACGATTATTACGCGGCCCTGTGCGCCCGGCTCGAGCGCGGCCTGATGGTCGGCCGCCGCCGCGCCGACAAGTTCGAGCGGGCCCTGACCCGGCTTCCCGGCGAAGGCCGGGGTCCAGCCGCACAGGCTTAGGACCGGGCCCTGGCATGCGCCGGGGCGCTAGGAGCGCCGGCCGAGCCGGTGGAGGAGCTGGCGGACGTTCGCGCCGGTGATCGGGTCGCGCCAGAGCGGGGCGATCTCCGCGAGCGGCTCGAGGACGAAGCGGCGGCGGCGGAACTCGGGATGGGGGACGACGAGGCCGCCCGCTGCCCAGGCGCCCTCTGACCAGAGAACGATGTCGAGATCGAGCACCCTGGGTCCCCAGCGCCGGCCGCCGCGGCGGCCGAAATCGCGCTCGACCCGCTTCAGAGCGGCGAGCAGGGCAGGGGGGTCGAGAGCGCTGTCGACCAAGGCGACGGCGTTGGCGAAGCCGCGCCCGGCCGGCCCGAGCGGCGGAGTCGAACGCACTTTCGAGAGGCGGGCGGCCCCGATCGCTTCCGCCGCGGCGCGCACCGTCGCCGCCGGCGCCCCGTGACGGCCGCGGCGGTTGGAGCCCAAGGCGATCGCATAGCTTGTCTTCGCCATGACCCGCGCCCTAGACGCTTCCCATGCCTGCCGCCATCTCGCCCGTCCCGGAGCTCGAAGCCCCGCGCGACTGCCCGCTCTGCCCGCGGCTGGTCGGCTTCCGCGAGGCGCTTCGCGAGGAGCATCCCGGCTGGTGGAACGCGCCGGTGCCCCATTTCGGCGATCCCGCCGCCTGGCTCGCCATCTGCGGCCTCGCGCCGGGCAAGCAGGGCGCGAACCGAACCGGGCGGCCTTTCACCGGCGATTTCGCCGGTCTGCTCCTCTACCAGACCCTGCTCAAGTTCGGCCTCGCCGAGGGGCGGTTCGAGGAGCGGCCGGACGACGGGTTGACCCTGAAGGGCGTCGCCATCCTCAACAGCGTCAAATGCGTGCCGCCGCAGAACAAGCCGACCCCGGAAGAGATCGCGACCTGCACCCGCGCCTATTTCCGGCCGGCGCTGGCGGCGCTGCCCGGAATCCGGATCCTCGTCGCCCTGGGCAGGATCGCGCACGACGCCGCCGTTCGCTCGGTGGGGGGAAGGCTCGCCGACTTCCCCTTCGGGCACCTGGCGGAGCATCGGCTGCCCGACGGCCGGATCCTCATCGATAGCTACCATTGCTCGCGCTACAACCAGAACACCAACCGGCTCAACGCGGCGATGTTCGAGGCGGTGTTCGAACGCGCGGTGGAGCTGAAATAGCGTCGCGGCGAAGGCCGGGACCAGGAACCGACGGTGGGAATCTCTACCGTCATCCCGGCGAAAGCCGGGACCCAAGAACACGGCTAGTGGAGACTCGTCATTGTCGGTGTTCCTGGGTCCCGGCCTTCGCCGGGATGACGATTATGGATCGCAATGACGGCTAGACGTCTTCCGAGATCCGTCCGTACAAATCCGGCCTTCGGTCCCTGAAGAACCCGAAGGCGGCGCGGTGCTTGCGGGCCTGCTCCAGGTCGAGCGTCGCCGTCAGAACGCCCGTCTCCTCGGCCCCGAACTCCGCCAGCATGTCGCCGCGCTCGTCGCAGATGAAGCTGTGGCCGTAGAAGCGCTGGCCGTGCTCGGTGCCGATGCGGTTGGCGGCGACGACCGGGACGACGTTGGAGACGGCGTGGCCGATCATCGCGCGGCGCCACATCCGGCTGGTGTCGAGGTCGGGATCGTGCGGCTCGGCGCCGATCGCGGTCGGGAAGAGCAATATCTCGGCGCCCTGGAGCATCAGCGAGCGCGCGGTCTCGGGATACCATTGGTCCCAGCAGACCGCTGGGCCGACCGTCCCGAAGCGGGTCGGGAAGGTCCTGAAGCCGGTGTTGCCGGGCCGGAAGTAGAATTTCTCCGAATAGCCCGGCCCGTCGGGGATGTGGCTCTTGCGGTAGACGCCCATCACCGAGCCCTTGTCGTCGATCATGGCGAGGCTGTTGTAATGGTGGTGGCCGTCAGCCTCGAAGAAGCTGGTCGGGATGTAGACCTCGAGCTCCGCCGCCAGCGCCCGCATCGCCGTCACGGCGGGATGGCGGTCGACCGGAAGGGCGCGGGCGAAATGGCCCTCGTCCTGGGTCCGGCAGAAATAATGGCCCTCGAACAATTCCGGTGGAAGGATCAGCTTGGCGCCCCGCCCGGCGGCCTCGCGGACAAGGGCGGAGACGGCGGCGATATTCTCTTCGGCCGAGTCGGTGAAGGCGAGCTGCAGGGCGGCGACGGTCAATTGGGTCATGCGCCCCCACTAACCGTTCGTGTCGAGCGAAGTCGAGACACGTTGCCGAGCGAAGCCGAGGCCGCTTCTCGGCTTCGCTCGAAACGGTCCCTCGACTTCGCTCGGGACGAACGGGTTTCCCTTTGCCTCACCGCGGCACCTGCTGGCTGATGCAGTGGAAGCTGCCGCCGCCGGTCAGGGCATGCGGCGCCTGGATCCCCGCGACCCGCCGGCCGGGGAAGAGACGCTCGAGCGCAGCCACCGCCGCCTCGTCGTTGGGCGCACCGTAGAGCGGCACCGCCACCGCCGCATTGCCGATGTAGAAGTTCATGTAGGAGGCGGGGACGATCTCGCCGTCCCGCTCGATCCGGCCGGGGGAGGGGAAGGGGACCACCTTCAGCCCGAACGCCTCGGCCCGCGCCCGGGCGTCGAGATAAATGGCGGCGTTGGGATCGTCGGCTGAGGCCGGCTCGGGGATGGCGAGGGTGCCTTCGGCGACGAAGCGGGCGAGGTTGTCGACATGGCCGTCGGTATGGTCGTTGAGCAGCCCCTCGCCGAGCCAGAGCACCCGGTCGAGGCCGAGATCCTCGCGGAGACGGGCCTCGACCTCGTCGCGGGCGAGGCCGGGGTTGCGGTTGGGGTTGAGCAGGCATTGCTCGGTGGTGACGGCGAGGCCGGTGCCGTCGACGTCGATCGCTCCGCCCTCGAGGATCCAGCCGCGCCGCGCCGCTTCCATCCCCGCGCTCCCGGCGAGCCGGAGGCCGATCGAGTCGTCGCCTTCCAGCTCATATTTGCCGCCCCAGCCGTTGAAGCGGAAATTTCGGGCGACGCGGCGGCTGCCCGCCTTGAGGACGATCGGCCCGGTGTCGCGCAGCCATATGTCGCCGAACGGCTCCTCGACGACGGTCGCGAACGGGGCGAGGCGGGCGGCGGCTCGGGCCGAGGAGGAGTCGGCCGCGACGAGCCGCACCTCCTCGCCGGCGCCGTCGGCATGGACCGCCCGGGCGAAGGCCGCCACCTCGAGCCGCGCCGGCTCGAGATCGTCCTCCCACAGCTCGGCGTGGCTGGGAAAGCCGATCCAGACCCATTCGTGCTCGGCCCATTCGGGCGGCTGGCGATAGGAGGAAGTGGTCATCCGGCGGCGCAATAACCCCGGATCGGCGCCGACCCAAGCGAAAGCGATTGATTTTCACCCCTTACTATTATAGGCTTAGTAATAACTATTTTTGGATATTAATGCCATGGGCAAGTACGAGCCTCTTGCGACGCACCTTGAGTCCGCCGCCGCCGGCGAATGGTCTGCAACGTTCGCGCAGGTCGAGCAGGTCCTCGGCTTTCCGCTGCCGCCGAGCGCGCGCAAGCATCGCGAATGGTGGAGCAATCAGGTGGGTGCGGGCCACAGCCAGGCGCGGGGCTGGCAGGACGCCGGCTGGCAGGTGGGCAAGGTCGATCTCCAGGAGGAGAAAGTGATTTTCCGGCGGCGTCCCGTGGCAAGCTGGGCAGGCGACGCCGGGCAGAGTGAGAGTATCGAAGGACTGTTCGAGCAAGCTTCCGCCTATCTTGGAACCGACGATCGGGAGAGGATCGTACAGGAGGCCTTGAAGGCGCTGTGCCAAAGGGAAGCGGCGCGGCGGCTTGCCTTGCTGGGCGGAACCATGCCCGACCTCAAGGCGCCGCCCAGACGGCGGTTCGGGTGATGATCCTGGCGGATACCTCGATTTGGATCGACCATTTCCGGGGACGCCTCAGCGGACTTCAGCCGTGCCTGGATCGAGGCGAGGTCATGATCCACCCGTTCGTGATCGGAGAGCTGCTGTTAAGTGGCGTAGATCGCCGACCGGGCGCAGTCGCTGAGCTTCGCAAATTGCCGCAGGCGGCGAGGCCGCGCGTGGAGGAAACGGAGGCGCTGATCCTAAGCGAGTCCCTGGGCGGTCGCGGCGTCGGCTATGTCGATACGGTCATCCTCACGGCTGTGCGCCTCCAGCCAGGCGCCCGCCTCTGGACCTTGGACCTGAAGCTTCAGGCCATCGCCGCCGCGATGTCCGTCGCTTTCGAGCGCTGAGCCGCTCGCTCACCGCATGATCGGGCCGGCCGTGCCCCGGCTCTTGTCGCGGATGGCGCGGAACTCGTCGCCGGCGTACCAGTTCGGCCAGGCCGTCGAATCGGCCAGCTCGCGGCCCATGATCCAGTAGATCTCGAGGTCGCGGATCGCCCCGGACCAGTCCCATTTGGGATCATATTCGTCGCTCGGCTGGTGGTAGCGGTTCTTGCGATAGTCTTCGGCCGCCGCGTGGCCGGCGGCGACTCCGCCGTTGACGAGATCCTCGCCTCCTTCCGCGTAGAGCATCGGCACGCCCTGCTTGGCGAGGCTGAAATGGTCGGAGCGGTAGAAATAGCCCGCCTGCGGCGCCGGCTCGTTCCTGACGGTGAGCCCGTAGCGGTCGGTGACCCGCTTCATATGGTCCTCGAGCTCCGACTTGCCCTTGCCGATGACGACGAAGTCGCGCGTGTTGCCGAAGATGTTGAGCCCGTCCATGTTGATCCCGCCCGCCGTGCTCGCCAGCGGATAGAGCGGGTTCTCGGCATAATATTTGGAGCCGAGCAGCCCCGATTCCTCGCCGGTGACGGCGAGGAAGATCATCGAGCGCTCGGCGTTGCCGCGCTTCGCCTGGGCCTCGGCCAGAGCAATGAGGCCGGCGGTGCCGGTGGCGTTGTCGAGCGCTCCGTTGCAGATGTCGTCGCCGGTCGGATCGGCGTCGCAGCGGCCGAGATGGTCCCAGTGGGCGGTGTAGAGGACATATTCGCCGGGGCGCTTCGAGCCCGGCAGGATCCCGACGACGTTGCGCGAGGATTGCCGCTTGATCTCGTTGCGAAGCGTGATCGAGGCGCGCGAGCGCAGCGGCACGGCCCGGAAACCGGGCTTCTTCGCCGCGGCGGCGAGGGCGTGGAGGTCCTGGCCATCATTGTCGAACAGCGCGTGCGCGGCGTCGTGGGTCAGCCAGCCGATCGCCTTCGACTGGTCCATATGGTTGCCGGGATCGTCGAGATTGTATTGCGGCCCGGTCCAGGAGGACTGGACGACGTTCCAGCCATAGGCCGCCGGCTCGGTCTCGTGGACGATGAGCGCGGCGGCGGCGCCCTGCCGCGCCGCCTCCTCATATTTGTAGGTCCAGCGGCCGTAATAGGTCATCGCCCGGCCATTGAACGGGCCTTCGAGGTCGCTCTTCTCCCAGTCGGGATCGTTGACGAGGACGACCACCGTCTTGCCGCGCACGTCGACGCCCTCATAGTCGTTCCAGCCGCGCTCCGGCGCGTTGATGCCGTAGCCGACGAAGACGATCGGGCTGTCCTTCAGCTCGGCGCGCGGCGTCACCTGATAGGTGTTGGCGACGAAATCGGTTCGCCAGGCGAAGCTCAAGGGCCGGGCGCCGCCGGCGACGGTGAGCGCCGACGGAGTGGTCGAGATCTCGACCATCGGCACGTCCTGGAACCAGCTGCCCTTGTTGCCCGGCTGCAGCCCGGCCTGGCGGAAGCGCTGGGCGATATAGGCGACGGCCTTGTCCTCCCCCTTCGTGGTCGGCGCCCGCCCTTCATAGTCGTCGGACGAGAGGATCTGGGTGGAGGTGGTGAGCGTCGCCAGCGAGATGGCGGGGCCGGGATAGGGGCTCCGCGCGGCGCGTTCGCCGGAGGCGGCGCAGGCGCCGAGCAGCAACAGGGCGGCGAGGCCGGCGGCAGGGGTTCGAAGCGACACGATCATCTCCTCAGCGCCCCGCCCGCGAGGCGCCATGGCAGCAAGATTCGGAGCGTGCAAGCTTGCGAAGCGGCCCGGCCCCTGTCATCGTGCCGGTCAGCTTGGGGCAGGGGCCTAAGTGATTGGGGGTATTCATGTTTCGGATATTTGCGCTGACGACGCTCGCGCCGGTTTTCCTCGTCGCCGCGGTGCCGGTCGCCGATCCTCCGGCCGCGTTCGGAGCGCGCGAGCGAGTGCTCGACATCTCGATGTCGCCCGGCGGATCGAAGATCGCCTTCATCACGCCGGGTCCGGGCCAGTCGACCGTCCTCTACACGGTCGACTCGGCGGGCGGCTCCACTCCGGTCCGCGCCGTCGCCGCCGACGGCCGGCCGGAGCGGCTTTCGCAATGCGGCTGGGTGTCCGAGCGGCGGCTGATCTGCACCATCTATTTCGTGATCGAGAACATCGTCCCCAACCAGCCGATCGACGGGACCCGGCTCGTCGCGCTCAACGCCGACGGCACCGGCGCCAAGCTGCTCAGCCGAAGGACCGGCGCCAACGACCTCTATCTCGCGAACGGCGGCGGCGAGGTGATCGACTGGCTCCCGGGAAGCGACGGGCAAGTGCTGATGGGCCGCACCTATGTCCCGGAATCCCGGATCGGCTCGCATTTCGAGGAAAAGCGCAAGGGCTATGCCGTCGACCGGATCGACACCGAATCGCTCGACACCAAGATGGTCGAGGCGCCCGACGACCACGCCGGCGACTATATCAGCGACGGCCGCGGCAACGTCCGGATCAAGGGCACCTACGACATCGCCGGAGCCACCGGCTATACGAGCGGCAAGGTCAATTATTTCTACCGCACCAGGAGCTCGCGCGACTGGAAGCCCTTTTCAAATTACAACATGAACACCTTCGAAGGCCTGCGTCCGGTGGCGGTCGATCCCGTCCTCGACGTCGCCTACGGCTTCCGCCGCGACTCGGCCGGCCGCCAGGTCCTGGTCAGCGTCGCCCTCGACGGCTCGAAGCGGGAGTCGGTCGTCTTCGCGCACCCGCAGGTCGACGTCGACTCGACGCTTCGGATCGGGCGGGCGCAGCGGGTCGTCGGCGCGACCTTCGCCACCGACCGGCGCCAGGCGGTCTTCTTCGACGCGCAGCTGGCGGCGCTCGGCCGCTCGCTTTCCAGGGCCCTGCCGGGCCTGCCGCTGGTCAGCTTCGTCGATTCGAGCGAGGACGAGAGCAAGCTCCTGCTCTTCGCCGGGAGCGACACCGACCCCGGCCGCTACTACGTCTTCGACAAGAAGACGAAGACGCTGAACGAGATCATGCTGTCCCGGCCCGAGCTGGAGAACGCCCAGCTCGCCACCATGAAGGCCGTCACCTACAAGGCCGCGGACGGCGCCGAAGTGCCGGCCTATCTCACCCTTCCTCCGGGCAGCAGCGGCAAGGGCCTCCCGGCGCTGGTCATGCCGCACGGCGGCCCGAGCGCCCGCGACGAATGGGGCTTCGACTGGCTCGCCCAATATTTCGCCAGCCGCGGCTACGCCGTCCTCCAGCCCAATTATCGCGGCTCGTCCGGCTATGGCGATTCCTGGTACCAGAAGAACGGCTTCCAGTCGTGGCGCTCCGCCATCGGCGACGTCAACGACGCCGGCCGCTGGCTCGTCGCCCAGGGGATCGCCGATCCGAACAAGCTCGCCATCTTCGGCTGGTCCTACGGCGGCTATGCGGCGCTCCAGGCCAACGTCCTCGATCCGGGCCTGTTCAAGGCGGCCGTCGCGGTGGCGCCGGTCACCGACCTCGCGACGATGATCCAGGATTCGCTCTACTGGTCGAACTACCGGCTGGTCCGCAACTTCATCGGCACCGGCCCGCACCTGCGCGAGGGCTCGCCGGCCCAGAATGCCGGCCGGATCGTCGCTCCGGTCCTGCTCTTCCACGGCGACCGCGACATGAACGTCGGAATCCGCCAGTCGCGGATCATGGCCGACCGGCTGAAGGACGCCGGCCACCCGGCGGAGCTCGTCGTCTATCCCAATCTCGACCATTATCTCGAGGACGGCTCGGCCCGCACCGACATGCTGCGGCGGACCGACGCTTTCCTCCGCCAGGCGCTGAAGCTGTGACGAAAAAGGGCGGCCCCTCGCGGAGCCGCCCTTCGAATCTCGTCCTGGCAGACGCCTAGCGCGAGTAGAACTCGACGACCAGGTTCGGCTCCATCCGGACCGGATAGGGGACCTCGTCCAGGGTCGGGACCCGGGTGAAGGTCACCTTGGCGGTGCCGTCGGGGGCGACATATTCGGGGATGTCGCGCTCGGCGAGACCCTGAGCCTCCATCACCAGCGCCATCTCCTGGGCCTTGTTGCCGAGCGTGATCTCGTCGCCGACATTGACCCGGCGCGAGGCGATGTTGCACTTCACGCCGTTGACCCGGATGTGGCCGTGGCTGACCAGCTGGCGCGCGGCCCAGATCGTCGGGGCGAACTTGGCGCGGTAGACGACCATGTCGAGCCGGCGCTCGAGCAGGCCGATCAAATTTTGGCCGGTGTCGCCCTTCATCCGGGCGGCCTCGGTGTAGGTGCGCTTGAACTGCTTCTCGGTGACGTCGCCGTAATAGCCCTTCAGCTTCTGCTTGGCGCGGAGCTGGATGCCGAAGTCCGACATCTTGCCCTTGCGGCGCTGGCCGTGCTGTCCGGGGCCGTATTCGCGGCGGTTGACCGGGCTCTTGGGCCGTCCGAAGACGTTCTCGCCCATCCGCCGGTCGAGCTTGTACTTGGCGCTGCTGCGCTTGCTCATCTTATAGTCCAATCTGCTGTTGTCGTGCGTCCCGGAACCGCACCGCCATGCCTGCTGCATGACGCGGCTGCCGCTTCACCGGGGTGCGGAGCCAATTGCGAAGCGCCGCACATGGCGGCGAAGGCCTCGAAAGTCAACCGCGGCGTCCTTCGATACGAGGCTTCGCCAGGCTCAGCCTCTACTCAGGATGAGCGGTCGGGAGATCTCCCCGCTCATCCTGAGTAGCCATTGAGCCCGGCGAAAAGGCGTATCGAAGGACGTAAGGAAGGACGTATCGAAGGCTCAGTTGGACTTGGGCTCGTTGCGCCGGGTCTGGGCCTGGTTGAGGTCGGTGCGCATGATGCGCTTCTGCTCGGTCCACTGCTCGCGGGTCATGCACACCCGCTTCTTGGAGAGGCGCGAGCCCGTCTCCTTGATCGGCCGGCAGATCATCTGGGTGTTGCGCTTGGCGCTGGCGCCGCTGCCCGGATTGTCGGCGAGTGCGCCGGTCGGCACGGCCAGCGCGGCGATCAAGATCAGTTTTTTCATCGCAATCCTCATTTCCTGTGCGGCAGGCTCTCCGCGGGCGGGGCCGAAGTCAAGCTCGACACTCCGTGCGGCCGCGCTAAAGCGGGACGCATGAACCCGAACCGAACGGCTCCCGAGGCTTGCCGGACGATGGCCGAGGTCCGTCACGGAGTCGACCGGCTGGACGAGGAGATCGTCGCCCTGATCGGGGAGCGCTTCCGCTACATGGACGCCGCCGCCCGGATCAAGCCCGCGCGCGAGGCGGTTCGCGACGAAGGCCGAAAGGCGCAGGTACTCGCCAACGTCGAGCGCCTCGCCGTCGAGCATGGCGTGCCTCCGGACGCGGCGGCGGAGCTTTACGAACGGCTGGTCGAGGCCTCGATCGCCTATGAGCTCCGGCGCTTCGACGCGACGCGCCCCTAGCCGCGCGGCCTCGGCTCGACCAGGGCGCGGATGATGCCGCGCAGCGCCTGCACCTCGCGGTTCGACCAGCCGGCCTTGGTGAGGATGGTTCGGATGGTGTTGCGCGTCGCCGGGGTCCGGTCGGGCGGGTGGAAATAGCCCGCGGCGTCGAGCGCGGCGTCGAGCTGGCCGATCAGCCCTTCGAGCTGCGCCTGGCTCGCCCGGGGCTCGGCCGGATCGCCCTCGGTCGGAACCGCCAGCGCCTCCAGCTTCGACCATTCGTAGGCGAGCAGGATGACGGCCTGGGCGAGGTTGAGCGAGCGGAAGTCGGGGTTGACCGGCACGGTGACGATCTTGCCGGCGATCGCCACCTCCTCGGTCTCGAGCCCCGATCGCTCGGCGCCGAACAGGATGGCCGAGGGCTGCGCCTGCGAACGGATTTCGCGCGTCGCCTGCTCCGGGCTGACCACCGGAACGACCAGCCCGCGCTTGCGCACCGTGGTCGCATAGACATGGGCGCAATCGGCCACCGCCTCGGCCACCGTCTCGAACACCCGAGCCCGCTCGAGCACGACGTCCGCGCCGGAAGCGGCGGGACCCGCCGAAGGGTTGGGCCAGCCGTCCCGCGGGGCGACAAGCCTTAAGTCGGCGAGTCCAAAATTGAGCATCGCCCGCGCGGCCTTGCCGATATTCTCGCCCAACTGAGGCCGGACGAGGACGATGGCGGGGGGTGGTGCTAACGCGACGGAGGTCTCGGCTCCGCTCGACCGGGTGTCTCGACTTCGCTCGACACGAACGGGTATAGGCTCTGCAATCTCACCCGTTCGCCCCGAGCGAAGTCGAGGGGCCCTATCGAGCGGAGCCGAGATACGAAGCGGAGCCGAGACCCTTTCCGCCCGCTCCGAGGGTGGAATCGCAGCCTCGCTGAGGCGCTTCCAGTTTCCGGCGATCAGCGCTCCCTTCTTGGCCCGCGACCAGCTCTTTATCCGAAGCTCCGCCTCCAGCGCCTCGGCACGTGTCGGAAACTCCTCCGCCCACATCAGCTCCACCGGGCGCTTGTCATAGGTATAACCCTTGATCGCGCCGCTCTGATGCTCGGCGATGCGCCGATCGATGTCGTCGGTGTGGCCCGTATAGTAGACCCCATTCGAGCAACGCAGGATGTAGGTCCAGAAGCTCATGGGGGTCTCGGCTTCGCTCGACGGGGTGTCTCGACTTCGCTCGACACGAACGGGTGAGGGGGCGGTAGCCTTATCCGTTCGCCCCGAGCGAAGTCGAGGGGCCCTGTCGAGCGAAGCCGAGATATGACCTAGGAGCGCTCCCCCGCTTCCCCCACGCTCCCCGCAA
>DASVVX010000080.1:0-4621 GCA_036386295.1 Allosphingosinicella sp. | reverse complement strand
AAGCCCTCCTCGTGGCCCTGGAGCTTGAAGCCGCGGCCGTCGACGACCAGCTCGCCACCCTCGTCGGCGCACATCTGGATGTAGTTCTCGATTCTCTGGCGGTGGGCGGCGTTGACCACCGGGCCGTAATGGGCATCCGCGTCGGTCGAGACCCCGACCCGCAGGCCCTCGATCGCCGGAATGAGCTTCTCGCGCAGGTTGGCGGCGGTCTTGTCCCCGACCGGAACGACGACCGGAAGCGCCATGCAGCGCTCGCCGGCCGAGCCGAAGGCGGCTCCGGCGAGGTCGTTCACCACCATGTCGAGATCGGCGTCGGGCATGACGATGCCGTGGTTCTTGGCGCCGCCGAAGGCCTGGACGCGCTTCCCGTTCGCGGTGCCGCGGCTGTAGATATACTGGGCGATGTCCGACGAGCCGACGAAGCTGATCGCCCTTATCTCGTCATGGTCGAGGATGGCGTCGACCATCTCCTTGTCGCCGTGGACGACCTGGAGGATGCCGTCGGGAAGCCCGGCTTCCTTCATCAGCTCGGCGAGCCGCACCGGCACGGACGGGTCGCGCTCCGAGGGCTTGAGGATGAAGGCGTTGCCGCAGGCGATGGCGACCCCGAACATCCACATCGGGATCATCGCCGGGAAGTTGAACGGGGTGATCCCGGCGACGATTCCGAGCGGCTGGCGCATCGAATAGACGTCGATGCCGGGGCCCGCGCCCTGGGTATATTCGCCCTTGAGGGCGTGGGGGATGCCGCAGGCGAACTCGATCACCTCGAGCCCGCGCTGGACGTCGCCGCGGGCGTCGGCGAGGACCTTGCCGTGCTCGGACGAGAGGAGGAGGGCGAGGTCCTCCATGTTCTTCTCGACCAGCGCCTTGAAGTTGAACATGACCCGCGCCCGCCGCTGCGGGTTGGTCGCCGCCCAGCCGGGCAGGGCGGCATTGGCGGTGGCGACGGCGCGGTCGAGGTCGGCGGCGGTGCCGAACCGGACCCTGGCCTGGACGCCGCCGTTGTTGGGGTCGAAGACGTCGCCGTGGCGCTCGCCGGAGGCATGGGCGCCGCCGCCGATATAATGGTCGATGTTGCGCATGGAATTGCCTTCAGGTCTGAATGCGGGGATTGACGCTGCCCCTAGCCAAGGCGGCGCGCGATTGCCAGCCACAGCGTCATCCCGGACTTGATCCGGGACCCAGGAACACGGAAGGGGGGATCGTCCCGCGCGGCGGTGTTCATGGGTCCCGGCTTCCGCCGGGATGACGATGGGAGGTTGAATGAAGCTTGGTTCCCTCAAAGGCGGCCGCGACGGACGCCTCGTCGTCGTCAGCAACGACCTCGCCTGGTGCGCCGACGCCACCCATATCGCCCCAACCCTTCAGTCGGCGCTCGACGACTGGGACCGGATCGCCCCCCAGCTGGAGCTTCTCGCCACCGACCTCGAGCATGGCGTCATCCCCCGCGACCGCTTCCACGAGCGCGACGCGCTGGCGCCGCTGCCGCGCGCCTATCAGTGGGCCGACGGCTCGGCCTATGTGAACCACGTGGCCCTCGTCCGCCAGGCCCGGGCGGCCGAGATGCCGGCCAGCTTCTGGACCGACCCTTTGATGTACCAGGGCGGCTCGGACGAGATGCTCGCCCCCCGCTCCCCGATCCCGCTCGCCGACGAAGCCTGGGGCTGCGACTGCGAGGCCGAGGTGGTGGTCGTCACCGGCGACGTGCCGCAGGGGATCACGCCCGAGGAGGCAAGGGACCACATCCTGCTGGTCGGCCTGGTCAACGACGTCTCGCTTCGCAACCTCATCCCGGCCGAGCTCGGCAAGGGCTTCGGCTTCCTCCAGTCCAAGCCCGCCTCGGCGCTTTCGCCGGTGTTCGTCACCCCAGAACAGCTCGGCGATCGTTTCAAAGACGGCAAGCTGCACGGCCCCCTCAAGGTCGACCTCAACGGCCAGCCGTTCGGCCGCGCCGACGCCGGAGTCGACATGACCTTCGACTTCGGAACCCTGATCGCCCATCTGGCCAAGACCCGGAACATCGGCGCCGGCTCGATCATCGGCTCGGGCACCGTCTCCAACCGCGGCGAGGACGGCGGGCCCGGCAAGCCGATCGCCGCCGGCGGCCTGGGCTACAGCTGCATCGCCGAGGTGAGGACGGTTGAAACGATCCTCGAGGGCGCGGCGAAGACCGAATTCCTCAAGCGCGGCGACACCGTCCGTATCTGGATGGACGACGAAACGGGGCATCCGATCTTCGGAGTCATCGAGCAGACGGTGACCGCAGTCTGAGAGGACCTAGCGCTGCTTGGGCGGCGGAGGGGAAGGGGCCGGGACGATCAGCGGCCGAGGCCGGACGGCGTCGCGCCGGGCGGTGGCCGGATCCATCCTCTTCCATTTGACCCCGACAACCCATGTGTCGGGCGGCCGGGGCCGGCCGGCCGGTAGAAAATCGGTCGAGAAATAGCCCAGTTTCTTCAGCAGTTCACAAGACGCGGCATCGAGCCGCGGCATTGCGCTCCGCCGAAGCGGACGGCACCGCGCCGGCTTGCCCATCCCGTCGACATCGAGGAGCAGGTAGCTTTCGTTTAGGAAAACTCGCCGCCGCAGCTCGGCGGGAAGCTCGGGCGGCTCCGGCCAGAGGGTCCAGCCGGCGGAGCGGCCGGACATCGTCGCCTTTTCGGGATGGGCGGCGAAATCGGGGCTGAGCTTCTTGATTTCGAGGAAGGTTTCCCAGCCCTCGTCCGGAGCGGAAGCGGTCGGCTCCGGCTTTGCCCCCGCCGATGCCGCATCGGGCACCGCCATCAGCGCAACCAGCCCGGCTGCCGTCAAGGCTCGCATCATCGCCACCCTTCGAACGAACCAGCGATCCCTAGGTCACCGGCCCGACATTGTCGTCGGAATTGCGGTCGATGTAGAAATTATACGGATCGATGCCGGCGTGGGTCGGCTTTTTGTCCGTGACGAAACGGAAGACCTGCTTCCCGCTCCTCACCGGCTGGCGCTGCATCAGGACGACGCTTCTCCGATCGAAGGCGCCGCGGCCGGGCTCGGCGGTGAACAGGCCGATGGCGATGCGGTCGGCGAAGGCGGCCGGCTTCTCCTCGCCCTTGCCGTCGGCGTAGAATTTCGTCGCCTCCACCGGCACGGTCACGTCCCACTTGCCGTCCGGCCGCCTGATCGCCTTGGGCTCGGCGACCTTGAGGTCGTAGAGGGTGATGCGTTCGAACAGGTCGGTGATCAGCGCCTGGTCCTCGGGAGTCTTCGCCTCCTTGCGGAACGCCTCGATCAGCTCGATCGAGCGGGGATAGGGCGCGCCCCTGAACTTGTACTTCTCGAGGACGGTGCGAAGCGCGCGGTTGACCGCCGCCTCGCCGAGCCGGTCCTGGAGCAGGTACATAACGAGGCTGCCCTTGCGATAGTGGATGTAGGGCTGGTTCTCGACCCGGGCGAGCGGCAGCTCCTCGACCACCTCGCCGCCGCGGTCGCGCAGATAGCGGTCGAGCTCGAACTTGAGGAAGCGGCGGATCTTGTCCTCGCCGTAGAGCCGCTTCATCACCATCAGCGCCGAATATTGGGCGAGGGTCTCCGACAGCATCGTCCCGCCCTGCATGTCGGCGCCGATCATCTGGTGGGCCCACCATTGGTGGCCGAGCTCGTGGGCGGTGACGTAGGAGACGTAGTCGATCTCGTCGGGATCGCTGACGTCGGCGGCGAAGCCGATCGCCTCCGAATAGGGCATGGTGTTGGCGAAGGCCTGGGCGAAGGTCGCATAGGCCGGGAATTCGATGATCCGCGCCTGGTCGAACTGATAGGGGCCGAAGGCGGCGTTGAAATAGTCGAGCCCGGTCTGCAGCGAGGTCAGCATCCGGTCGACGTTCCAATGGTGGGTCGGGTGGTAGTAGACGGCGAGGTCGACCCCGGCATGCCGCCGATGCTTCTCCGCATAGCGTGCGGACTGGATCGAGAAGAAGGTGAGGATCGGAGCGTCGGAAACGAAGCGCGCGATCCGCCGGCCGCCGCGGACGACGTCGCTCACCTTCTTGCCCGGAGCGATCGGAATCTGGTCGGCGACGGTCGAGATGGTGATGTCGGCCGTCGACCATCCGCCGCCGAAATAGCTCCGGCGGGTCGCGGACAAGTCCTCCAGCTTCGCCGGACGGAGCTCGGGCGCGAGGCCGTATTTGCGCCGCTTCGCCCGCTCCTGGAGAAGCTGCGAACGATCCATGCCGATGCCGGGCGCGAGCTCGAAATTGTTCAGGAAGGTGCCGTTGCGGACCAGCCTCGTGTCGTTCCCCGAATTGCGGAACCCGCGCTGCTCGCGCAGGGTCTCGAAGGCGATCTCGCGCTTCTCGCCGGCCTTCATCGGAGTCGCCAGCCGGTAGATTCGATAGCCATATTCCTCGTCGTTGCCGGCGAGGCTGGCTCCCGGGAAGTCGAGCCTGGTGAGCTGCATGGCGCGGTCGGTCCGGCGGATATGGACCTCGCCGACCGGCCCCTGCGTCAGGTTCTGGATCGTGTAGCGGCCGCGCGTGACGGCGCGGGTCTCGTCGGGGTGGAGCTCCACCTTCAGCACCGCGTGGACGATGCTCGGCTGGGGCAGCTTCTCATATTTGAGGAAGCGCTTCTCATATTCGGC
>DASVVX010000079.1:0-5318 GCA_036386295.1 Allosphingosinicella sp. | reverse complement strand
CGGCGCTCGGTCAGTTATACCGTCCGCTTGGTAGCCTTGAGCCGTCCCGCGTGTGCGACCTGCGCAATCTTCTCGCGCACCTGTTCCAGCAGCCTGCCCGGGATCGAGCCGTATAGAGGGCTGATCTCCCTGCCTGTGCGGATCGGCCGGATGTCGGGGCCGGGCCAAGTGAACAGATTATATTCGTCGGCGACGATCCAGCAGCGCTCCTCGCCGAGGCCGAGATGCCGCCTTACGCCGGCCGGCATCTCGACGGCCGCGTCGCCTTCGCGCGGCGGGCGGGTGGTCACGGGGACCACGAGGACCTGGGTACCGTGCTGCTGTCTGTCGATGGCGACAACGACGACGACCGGTCGCTCCTTTTTACCCTCGTCAGCGCCGGCTTCTGCCTCGCGATGCCACAGATAGACGTAAGAGAGGACGTCAGTCGGTTTCGGGATCTTCCATGAGGTGGTCGAGCCGCCGGGATTCTTCGGGGATTTCCGCGTTGAGGATGGCGTCGAGGGTTTCATCGTCGAGATCCTTCACAAGAAGAACCTGGCGATCGCGGCGCAGGAGGCGCTCATATTCCTTCAGCGAGATCATCACGACCCGAGTGGTGCCGTGACGCTGGATACCCACGGGATGAAGCATGGCTTCGTCCGTGTAATAGCCGAACTTGCTCGCGACCTCCTTCGCAGAGACCGTCAATAGCGGTTCCGTCATGTTCGTTCCTCGACTGCCACGCTGCCAGAATAGGCAGCCTGCTGCTCCCACAGCAGTCGTAAAAGTCGGGATAAAACAGACTTTACGTACTGTCAAGCTAATCAAGACAGTCCCGTTCGGTCACCCGATTCGGGGTCCATTGGCCGCCTCCCGGCCGCCTCCAGCCTGGATGCTGAAACAAGTTCAGCATGACGGGCAGTACAAAGGGCAGCTTGGGTTCGGGAGCTTCGGCTCCTACCTAGAAAGGATGCGCCCCCTCGAATCCTCCGACGCGACACCCAAGGCCGGCTGGTCGGCGATGCGGCGCTTCCTGCCCTACCTCTGGCCAGCGGGAGAGCCTCGGCTGAAGGCGCGAGTCGTCGTCGCCTTCCTTCTGGTGCTTCTCGCCAAGGGCATCTCGCTCAGCACCGGCTTCGTCTACAAGGGCGCGATCGACATCATGTCGGGAAGCGCCAAGGGCGCCGACGCGGCGGTCGGGCTCGCGGTCGGGCTGGTGCTCGCCTACGCCGGGGCGCGGTTCGCCGGGGTGCTGTTCGAGAATCTTCGCAACGCCATCTTCGAGCGGGTCGGGCAGGACGCGGCTCGGCGGCTGGCCGAACGGGTGTTCGCCCACATCCACTCGCTGTCGCTTCGCTTCCATCTCGAGAGGCGGACCGGCGCCCTCACCAAGATCGTCGAGCGGGGCACCAAGAGCATCGACATGATGCTCTATTTCCTCCTGTTCAACATCGCGCCGACGGCGGTGGAGCTGGCGGTCATCTGCGTCATCTTCGGGGTCAAGTTCGGCCCCGGCCTGGTCGTCGCGACCCTCGTCATGGTCGCTGCCTATATCGCCTTCACCCGCATCGTCACGGAGTGGCGGACCCACCTCCAGCGCAGGATGAACGACGTCGACAACCAGGCGATCGGACGCGCCGTCGATTCGCTCCTCAACTACGAGACCGTCAAATATTTCGGCGCGGAGGGCCGCGAAGCGAGGCGCTACGGCGGCGCGATGCGCGCCTTCGCCGACGCCGCGGTCAAGAACGAGACCTCGCTCGCCTGGCTCAACATCGGCCAGTCCCTGATCACCAACCTGATGATGGCCGGAGCGATGGGCTATACCGTCTGGGGCTGGAGCCGCGGCCGGTTCACCACCGGCGACGTCGTCCTCGTCAACACCCTGCTCGCCCAGCTCTTCCGGCCCCTCGACATGCTGGGCTGGGTCTATCGCACCATCCGCCAGGGCCTGATCGACATGGAGGCGATGTTCGCCCTGGTCGACACGCCCGCCGAGATCCGCGACGTCCCCGGCGCCCCCGACCTGCGCCTGACCCAGGGGAGGGTCCGCTTCGAGGGCGTGCGTTTCGGGTACGATCCCGAGCGCGAGATCCTCCACGGCATCGACCTCGACGTCGCGCCGGGCACGGTGACGGCGGTGGTCGGCCCCTCCGGCGCGGGCAAGTCGACGCTGTCGCGACTGCTCTTCCGCTTCTACGAGCCGACCGGCGGCCGGATCGCGATCGACGACCAGGACATCTGCCGGGTGAGCCAGGCCAGCCTGCGCTCCGCGATCGGAATCGTCCCCCAGGACACGGTGCTGTTCAACGACACGATCGGCTACAATATCGGCTACGGACGCGACGGCGCGACGCAGGAGGAGATCGAGGCGGCGGCCCGCGGAGCGGCGATCCACGATTTCATCATGAGCCTGCCAGAAGGCTATGAGAGCCAGGTCGGCGAGCGCGGCCTCAAGCTTTCCGGCGGCGAGAAGCAGCGGGTCGCGATCGCCCGAACCCTGCTCAAGGACCCGCCGATCCTGATCCTCGACGAAGCGACGAGCGCGCTCGACAGCCGCACCGAGGCGGCGATCCAGGAGACCCTGCAGAGCGTCACGGCGAAGCGCACCTCGATCGTCATCGCCCATCGCCTTTCGACGGTGGTCGACGCCGACCAGATCGTCGTCCTCGACGAAGGCCGGGTCGCGGAGCGCGGGACCCATGCCCAGCTGCTCCGCAAGAACGGGCTCTACGCCGACATGTGGGCAAGGCAGCAGAGCGAGGCGGAGGAGGAAGCGGAAGCGGCCGAATAGCGAGGAGGGGCGGCTCCCCAGCGAAGGTCGGGGTCCAAGCGGCTGAAGAGCGCGGGTGCCTTAACCCCGTCGCCCCAGCGAAGGCTGGGGCCCCGGCGGGTGAAAGCACCGTCCCCCCAGCGCAGGCTGGGGCCCCGGCGGGTGAAGAACGCCCCGCTTTTCACCGCGCTGGGGTCCCAGCCTGCGCTGGACGACGAAAAATGCGGATATCCAATGTTCTACGCGCTTCTCCGCCGCGCTCGACAGCCCCTTCCCCCATCCGCTAGCAGCACCCCGTGACCCCCCTTTCCATCCTGAACGAGACCTTCGGCTTCCCCGCCTTCCGCGGAGTCCAGGAGCAGGTGATCGGGCGGGTCATGGCGGGCCGGCACACGCTCGCGGTGATGCCGACCGGCTCGGGCAAGTCGCTTTGCTACCAGGTGCCGGCGCTGGCCCGTCCGGGAACGGCCCTGGTCGTCTCGCCGCTGATCGCGCTGATGCACGACCAGATCCGCTCGGCCACCAGCTTCGGCATTCGGGCCGCCTCGCTGACCTCGGCCGACGACGACCGCCAGGAAACGCTGGCGCGGCTGAAGCGCGGCGAGCTCGACCTGCTCTACGTCGCTCCGGAACGCGCCAGCACCGGCGGCTTTCGCGAGCTCGCCGAGCGCACGCCGCTCTCGCTGATCGCGGTCGACGAGGCGCATTGCGTGTCCGAATGGGGCCACGACTTCCGGCCCGACTACCGGCTGCTGAGGCCCCTGCTCGATGCCTTCCCCGACGTTCCGCGCCTGGCGCTCACCGCCACCGCCGACCGCCAGACTCGGGCCGACATCCTCGTCCAGCTCGGGATCCCGGAGGACGGGCTGATCGTCGCCGGCTTCGACCGGCCCAACATCCGCTACCACGTCCGCCCCCGAGACGGGGTCGGGGCGCAGCTGAAGGCGCTGCTCGCCGAGCAGCCCGGGCCCGGCATCGTCTACGCCACCAGCCGCGACAAGACCGAGAAGCTCGCGCTCCAGCTCGCCGAAGGCGGCCGCAAGGTGCTGCCCTACCATGCCGGCCTCGACCCGCGGGTTCGAGCGTCCAACCAGCAGGCCTTCGTCTCGTCCGAGGACATGGTGATGGTCGCGACCATCGCCTTCGGCATGGGCATCGACAAGCCGGACGTGCGCTTCGTCGCCCATGCCGGGCTGCCCAAGTCGATCGAGGCCTTCTACCAGGAGACCGGCCGCGCCGGGCGCGACGGCGACCCGGCCGAGGCCTGGCTGTTCTGGGGCGCCGAGGATTTCGCCCGAGCCCGCCAGCGGCTCGAAAGCGAGGTGCCCGAGGCCCGCCGCCCCGGCGAGCGCCAGCGGCTCAACGCGCTCGCCGCGATGGTCGAGACCGCCGGCTGCCGCCGGGCGCTTCTGCTTCGCCATTTCGGCGAGGCGCCGCCCGAGCGCTGCGGCAATTGCGACAATTGCCTGGCGCCGCCGGTCACGGTCGACGCCACCGAGGCGGCGCGGAAATTGCTCTCCGCGGCCTTCCGCACCGAGATGCGCTTCGGCCTGGGGCACCTCACCGACGTGCTCGCCGGCCGCGACACCGAGAAGGTGCGCAGCTTCGGCCACGACCGAGTCTCCGTGTTCGGAATCGCCGGCGAGGAGGATCTCGCGCTGATCAAGCCGGTGGCGCGCGCCCTCCTCGCCCGCGACGCGCTCCGCGCCGGCCCTTACGGCGGCCTCAGCTTCGGTCCAGCCGCCAAGCCGATCCTCCGCGGCGAGGAGAGACTGGAGCTGGTGCTTCCGCCGGCGCGCAAGCCGCGCAAGCGCCGCGACAGCGGCAAATTCCCGCACGACCCGCTGTTCGAGGCGCTCCGGGCGCGCCGCCGCGACCTGGCGAAGGAGGCGGGCGTGCCCCCCTACGTCGTCTTCCACGACAGCACCCTTCGCGAGATCGCCGAGCTCAGGCCGGAGACGCTCCACGCCTTGTCGCGCGTCAGCGGCGTCGGCCAGGCCAAGCTCGATCGCTACGGCGAAGCGTTCGTCGAGGTGGTTCGGGGGTTTTCGTAGGAGAGGGAATGCGCCGCCTCGACTCCTCCACTTTGGTCGCCCCTCGTCAGATATTTCCCGCCGACCTGGGAGCGGTCGCCGAGGCCGGGGTCCGCCTGATCGTCAACAACCGGCCCGACGGCGAGGACCCCGGCCAGCCCTCGTCGGCCGAGATCGAGGCGGCGGCGCTCGCCGCCGGCCTCGACTATCGCCACATACCCGTCGCCGGCGGTTTTTCCTCGGCCCAGGTGGAAGCCATGGCGGAGGCGCTGGAGCAGGGGCCTGTGCTGCTCTTCTGCCGCTCGGGAACGCGCTCGACCTGTCTCTGGGCTCGGGCGCGGGCTTCGCGGGGGGCCGACTCCGAGCGGCTCCTCGACCAGGCGGCGGGGGCCGGCTACGACCTTCGCCCGCTCCTGCCGCTCCTCACTCGCCGAGGAACCGGAGCGCCCTAGCCAGATCGTCCTCGTCGACCATCAGCCTTACCGGAACTGCGAAGCCGACGCCCTGCACGCTCATCCCCATGTCGAAGA
>DASVVX010000078.1:0-12265 GCA_036386295.1 Allosphingosinicella sp. | reverse complement strand
GGTCAGCGGCAGGGGATGGCAGAGCGGGATGAGGTCGGCGGTGCGCTTGGCCGCCATCGTTCCGGCGAGCTCGGCGGTGGCGATCACCGACCCCTTCGGAGTCTTTCCGGCGCGGACGGCGGCGAGCGTCGCGGGAAGGCAGACCAGCCGGCCCTCCGCCGTCGCGGCGCGCGCCGTCGGGGCCTTGTCCGAGACGTCGACCATCCGGGCGCGGCCGTCCTCGCCGATATGGCTGAGGCGGCTCATTCGAAATGATGCCTGAGCCGCGGCACCTGCTCGGCGAAGGAGCAGGGGCGGTAGCGGCTGTCGAGCGCCAGGGCGAGGACGAGGTCCCAGCCGTCGCGGCAGGCGCCGGTCGAGCCGGGCAGGCAGAAGACGAACGTGTCCCCGACCTGCCCCGCGCAGGCCCGCGACTGGAGGGTCGCGACCCCGACGGTGCCGAAGCTGGCCTGGTGGAAGACGACCCCGAAGCCCTCCATCTCCCTCCGGAAGAGCGGCCTGACCGCCTCCGGGGTGACGTCGCGCGGGGCGAATCCGGTTCCTCCGGTGGTGAGGACGACGTCGACCAGGGGATCGTCCGCCCAGCCCCCGACCTGGGCGCGGATGGCCTCGACCTCGTCGCCGACGATCGCTTTGGCGGCGAGCCGGTGACCGGCGGCCTCGAGCCTCTCGGCGAGCAGTCGGCCTGACGTGTCGGTCCCCTCGGTCCGGGTGTCCGAGACGGTCAGCACCGCGATCCTCAGCGGATGGAAGGTCCGGCTTTCGTCTATTCCGGGCACGGTCGTTCGTTCCACCTCTCGCGGGCGCTATAGTCGTCCTCGCGGGGCTCGATCCAGTGCGAGCCGCCGGGGCCATCCTCGCGCTTCCAGAAGACGGCGTCGGTCTTCAGCCGGTCCATCATATGGTCGACCGCCTCGAACGCGGCGCGGCGATGCTCGGCCGCGGCGGCGACGAAGACGATCGTCTCGCCGGGAGCGACGGTGCCGACTCGGTGGACGATGCGAAGCGAAGCGATCGCGAAGCGATCGCGCGCCGCGGCGGCGATCTCCTCCAGCGAGCGCAGGGTGAGTTGGGGGTGGTGGTCGAGGACCAGCCGCTCCACCCCCGCCCCGTCCGCCGTGCGGGGACGGGCGATGCCGAGGAAGCTCACCACGGCCCCCTCGCCCGCCAGGCCGGCGGTGAAGTCGGCGAGCTCGCGCTCCGCGGCGAACGGCGCATCGGCGAGGCGGACGGACATGCTCAGCCGCCCGACAGCGGCGGCAGGAACTCGAGCCGCTCGCGGCCGTCGAGCAGGAAGTCCTCGCCGACGATCGTGTCGGCGACGCAGGCGCGGACGCCCGGTCGGAGAAGCTCCGCTTCCGCCCCGGGCTCGAGACGGGCGAGCCTCTGCCTCAGCGCCGCCACCGTCTCGCCCGGCTCGAGGGCGATCTCGCGCTCGTCGCCGAGCGAGTCGCGGAGCCTGCCGAAGAAACCGACCTTGATCATGCCATTCCACCCAGTCGAACGCTGTTCCCCGACACCGCGCGCGGGTCAATAGCGGCCCGGGTTTACGCGGAAGCGGGGGAGCGCTAGCGACGGCGCGTGCGCCGTCTCCTTCTCGCCGCTTCGATCCTCCTCGCCGGCTGCTGCGGCGGCGGTCGCGAGCCGGCGGGGACGCGGCTCTACGTCACCAACGAAATGTCGGGGGACATCACCGTGATCGACCCGGCGGCGCGCCGGGTGATCGGCCGGGTGGCGCTCGGCAAGAGGCCGCGCGGGATCGTCCCGAGCCCGGACGGGCGGCTGCTCTACATCGCGCTCAGCGGCTCGCCGGTCGGCGGGCCGGGAGTCGACGAGACGGCGCTTCCGCCGGCCGACAAGGCGGCCGACGGGATCGCCGTCTTCGACGTGTCGAAGGGCCGGGTGGTCCGGGTGCTGCGCGGGGTCTCCGATCCGGAGACGGTGGCGGTGAGCCCGGACGGGGCTAGCCTCTACGTCGCCAGCGAGGACACCGGCACGCTCGTCGTCATCGACCCGGCGAGCGGCGCGGTCCGGCGCACCGTTCCGGTCGGCGGCGAGCCGGAGGGCCTCGCCGTCTCGCCGGACGGCCGGCTCGTCTACGCGACGTCGGAGGAAGATCATTCGGTCGCGGCCTACGACGTCCGGGAGGACCGGATCCGGGCCCGGATCCCGGTCGGGCTGAGGCCGCGCAACGCCGTCTTCTCGGCCGACGGCCGCCGCGCCTTCGTGCCCGGGGAGAATGACGCCAGCGTCACCGCCATCGACGTCGCCTCGAGCCGGGCCGTCGGCCGCGCCCGGATCGGCGGCTCCGGCGCCCGGCCGATGGGGATCGCCCTCGCCCCGGACGGCAAAGCCCTGTTCGTGACCACCGGACGCGGGCGCGAGCTCGTCCGGCTCGATCCCGCCAGCCTCGCCGTCACCGGCCGGGCCGAGGTCGGCGACCGGCCCTGGGGCCTCGCCATAAGCCCCGACGGCCGCCACGTCTTCACCGCCAACGGGCCGTCGAACGACGTCGCCATGGTCGATGCCCGGAGCCTTCGCATCGTCGCCCGCTTCCGGGCCGGCGACCGGCCCTGGGGCGCGGCGGTCGTACAAAGTCGCTAACCTGGATCAGCGAGGCGTTTCGGAGGCGGAACTTTCCCCCTTCGGCGCGTTTTGAAGGCCCGGACTTCGCAAGAGTTTCCAAGGACGATGCTGAAGCGGCTGGGCGTCTGGACAATCTTCGCTTTGCTTCTCGCGCTGGCGGTGGCCGCCGCCGCTTTGCTGTGGGCGACCCGGCCGGCCCAGCCCGAGTTCAGGGCCGCGATCCTCGAGACCCTCGCCCCGCTGCCGCGTCCCGAGGCCCGGGCCGCGCCGGCCGCCTCGGCCGCCCGGGCCGAGGACGGGCAGTGGACGATGCCGCTCGGCGATCATGCCGCGACCCGGTTCAGCGCGCTCGCCCAGATCAATCCGGCCAACGTCGCCCGCCTCAGGCCCGTCTTCACCTTCGACACCGGGATCGCCAAGGGCCATGAGGCGGCTCCGCTGGTGATCGGGACGACGATGTACGTCGTCACCCCTTTCCCCAACATCGTCTACGCGCTCGACCTCACCCGCCCGGACCACCCCCTGAAATGGGCGTTCAGGCCCAAGCCGCTGCAGACCGCCCAGGGAGTCGCCTGCTGCGACGTCGTCAACCGCGGCGCCGCCTTCGCCGACGGCCGCATCTTCTTCAACACGCTCGACGGCCAGACCCTCGCCCTCGACGCCGCGACGGGGCGCGAGATCTGGCGCACGAAGCTCGGCAACATCGCGATCGGCGAGACGATCACCATGGCCCCGCTGGTCGCCGAGGGCCGGGTGCTGGTCGGAAGCTCGGGCGGCGAGTTCGGCGTCCGCGGCTGGCTCGCCGCGCTCGACGCCGGCAGCGGCGCCCTGGCCTGGAAGGCCTTCAGCACCGGCCCCGACAAGGACGTCCTCATCGGCCCCGGTTTCCGGCCCTTCTACGCCTCGGACCGGGGCCGCGACCTCGGGGTCACGACCTGGCAGCCGGAAGGGTGGAAGATCGGCGGCGGCAACGCCTGGGGCTGGATCAGCTACGATCCGCAAAGCCACCTCGTCTTCTACGGCACCGGCAATCCCGGCCCCTGGAACCCCGACCAGCGCCCCGGCGACAACAAATGGACGGCGGGCGTCTTCGCCCGCGACGTCCGCACCGGCGAGGCGCGCTGGTTCTACCAGTCGAGCCCGCACGACCTGTTCGACCATGACGACGTCAACGAATCGGTCCTGCTCGACCTCCCGGCGCCCGGCGGGCCGAGGCCGGTTCTCGTCCGCCCCGGCCGCACCGGCTTCATGTACGTGATGGACCGGCTGACCGGCCAGGTCCTGTCGGCCGACCCCTACGCCTTCGTCAACTCGATGCGCCGGGTCGACCTCAAGACCGGCCGGCCCGAATTCGCTCCGGAGAAGGAGCCGGTGCAGGGCCGGGTCACCCGCAACATCTGCCCGGCCGCGCCCGGCGGCAAGGACTGGAACCCCTCGGCCTTCTCGCCGCGCACCGGCCTCCTCTACGTCCCCCATCTCAACCTGTGCATGGACGAGGGGCATTCTGAGGCGAACTATATCGCCGGAACCCCCTATCTCGGCGCCGACGCGCGAATGCACGCCGGCCCCGGCGGCAACCGCGGAGTCCTCACCGCCTGGGACCCGGTGGCGCGCCGCGCCGTCTGGCGAATCCGCGAGGACCTTCCGCTGTGGAGCGGAGCGCTGGCCACCGGCGGCGACCTCGTCTTCTACGGGACGATGGACGGGCTGTTCAAAGCCGTCGACGCGCGCAGCGGCCGGCTGCTCTGGCAGTTCCGGCTGAACTCGGGGACGATCGGCCAGCCCATCTCCTACCGAGGCCCCGACGGCCGCCAGTATATCGCCATCCTCGCCGGGGTCGGCGGCTGGTCGGGCGCGATCGTCTCCGGAGCGCTCGACAAGGGCGACCCGACCTCGGCGCTCGGCTTCGTCAACGCGGTCCGCGACCTTCCGGCGCGCACCGATTCGGGAGGGAGGCTCTATGTCTTCGCCCTTCCGCGCTGATCCCCCCTCCCTGCCCGCAGGGAGGGGCCGGGGGTGGGTGCGTCTCCGGAAGAAGCGCCGCAGCCCATTCCCTTCTCCCTCTCCCCGGCGGGGAGAGGGCAGGGAGAGGGGGTTCGGCGTCTGCGACCTATCTCCCGCCGCCGAGCCCCCTCACCCCGACCCTCTCCCCCTCGGGGAGAGGGGGAAGGGCGCCGGCCCGAGCGGAACTGCTGTACGTCGATACGGCCCAATCGTCGCCCTCCTCCTCATCCCCCTTCTCCTCGCCGCCTGCCACCGCGAGACCCGCGACTACAAAAGCGACGCCCTCAAGGCCTCCGACCGCGGCGCCGCGTTCGAGGGCAACGCCTTCCACATCGCCCAGGGCCAGAGGCTCTTCGGCTGGATGAACTGCGCCGGCTGCCACAGCCACGGCGGCGGCGGAATGGGCCCGCCGCTGATGGACGACGAATGGCGCTACGGCGGCTCGATGGGCGAGATCGCCGCCACCATCCTCGACGGCCGCCCCAACGGAATGCCGTCCTTCCGAAGCCGGATCACCGAGGACCAGGCCTGGCAGCTCGCCGCCTTCGTCCGAGCCCTCTCGGCCCAGCCTCGGCAGGACGTCCTTCCCTCGCGCGGCGACGAGCCGCGCAACACCGAGCCGATGACCCTCGACGAGCGCAAGCCGATCCGCCCCGCCACCCCCAAGCAGGACGATTCGAGCGAAGAATGAGCTGGCTCGACACCTTCCAGTCCGCCGCGGGCAATGACGGGCAGCAGAGCGCCCTCGTCTCCGAGCTGTTCGCCATCTTCCTCGCCGTCACCGCCCTTTTCTTCGTCGCCGTCATGATCTTCCTCATCTGGGCGATCCTGCGCCGCCGCCGCGGCGAAGGCGAGAGCCGGGAGCCGGCGTTGCGGCGGCTCCTGGTCGGCTGGGTCGGCCTCATCTCGCTCACCCTCGCCGGCCTCACCTTGGCGACCTGGCTCTACGACCGCGGCCTCGCCCGGGCGGCGGCGACCCCGGCGCTGGAGATCGAGGTCACCGCCAACCAATGGTGGTGGGACGTTCGCTACGCCGACGACGACGCCAACTGGATCTTCCGAACCGCCAACGAGCTCCACCTCCCCGCCGGGGTGCCGGCCCACATCACGCTTCGCTCCAACGACGTGATCCACAGCTTCTGGGTCCCCAACCTCGCCGGCAAGCAGGACATGATCCCGGGCCGCGAGGCCGACATCTCGATCCGGCCGCTTCGCCGCGGCGTCTACCGCGCCCAGTGCGCCGAATTCTGCGGGCTCCAGCATGCCCGGATGGCGCTCGACGTGACGGTCGAATCGCCGGCCGACTTCATCGCCTGGCGGGCGGCGGCGCTGAAGCCCGCCGCGGCCCCGGTGGGCGGCTCGGCCCAGGCGGGGCAGGCGATCGTCACCGGCCGCCAGTGCGCCTCCTGCCACTCCATCGCCGGAACGCCCGCCTCGGGGCAGGTCGCTCCCGACCTCACCCATTTCGCCAGCCGCCGGACCATCGCCGCCGGCACCCTGCCGATGAGCCGGGCCAACATCGCCGCCTGGATCGCCGATCCTCAGGCGGTGAAGCCGGGCAACAACATGCCCAAGGTACCGCTCACCCCCGCCGAGCTCGCGGCCGTCACCGCTTATTTGGAGACGCTGAAATGAGCGCCGTCATGTCCCCCCGCGACCTGCCGCGCGACGGACCGGAGCTGACCGGCGAGGCGCTCCACGCCCGGCTCGAGAAGACCTGGAGCCGTCCCCCGGGCCTGTGGGGCTGGCTGAGCACGACCGACCACAAGGAGATCGGCCGCCGCTACATCGTCACCGCCTTCGTCTTCCTCCTGCTCGGCGGAGCCCTCGCGCTGCTGATCAGGGCCCAGCTGGCCACTCCCGAGAGCGGCCTGATCGGGCCGGACCGCTACAACCAGATCTTCACCATGCACGGCACGACGATGATGTTCCTCTTCGCCGTGCCGGTGATGGAGGCGATGGCGATCTACCTGATCCCGCTGATGCTCGGCACCCGCAACATCTCCTTCCCGAGGCTCAACGCCTTCTCCTATTTCATGTATCTCGCCGGCGGAATCCTGCTCTGGGTGGCCTTCGTCCTCAACATCGGGCCGGACGCGGGCTGGTTCTCCTACGTGCCGCTCGCCGGCCCCGAATTCTCGCCCGGCAAGAGGGTCGACATCTGGGCCCAGATGGTGACCTTCACCGAGGTCGCCGCGCTCGCTGTCGCGGTCGAGATCACCGCCACCATCCTCAAGCAGCGGGCGCCGGGGATGAATCTCGCCCGAATGCCGCTCTTCGCCTGGGCGATGCTGGTCGTCTCGCTGATGGTGATCTTCTCGATGCCCTCGGTGGCGCTCACGTCGGGCATGCTGCTCTCCGACCGGCTGATCGGCACCCAGTTCTTCAACAGCTTCGAATATGGCGACCCTTTGCTCTGGCAGCACCTCTTCTGGTTCTTCGGCCATCCCGAGGTCTACATCATCTTCCTCCCCGCGACCGGCTTCGTCAGCGAGATCGTCCAGACCTTCTCGCGCCGTCCGATCATCGGCTACAGCGCGGTCGTCCTCGCCCTGGTCGGAACCGGCCTGCTCGCCTTCGGCCTGTGGGTGCACCACATGTTCGCGACCGGCCTGCCGCGCATGGGCTACGCTTTCTACACCGCGGCCAGCATGGCGGTGTCGGTGCCCGCCGGAATCCAGATCTTCTGCTGGATCGCGACGATGTGGGACGGCCGCCCGCGCTTCCAGACCCCCCTGCTGTGGGTGGTCGGCTTCATCTTCACCTTCGTCATCGGCGGCCTCACCGGGGTGATGCTGGCCAGCGTTCCGCTCGACCTCCAGCTCCACGACACCTTCTTCGTCGTCGCCCATTTCCACTATGTGCTGATCGGCGGCGCCGTCTTCCCGCTGCTCGGCGCCATCACCTACTGGTTCCCCAAATTCACCGGCCGGATGATGTCGGAGGGGGTCGGCAAGCTCTCCTTCTGGATCGGCTTCGTCGGCTTCCAGATCGCCTTCTTCCCGATGCACCTGCTCGGAATCCTCGGAATGCCGCGGCGGGTCTACACCTATCCCGCCGGGCTCGGCTGGGAGACTTTGAACCTGGTCTCGAGCATCGGCGCCTTCCTGTTCGCGCTCGGCCTCGCAATCTTCATCGGCAACGCCCTGGCGTCGCTTCGGCGCGGCCGCGAGGCCGGGCCCGATCCCTGGGGCGCGTCGGGGCTGGAATGGGCCGCGGCCTCGCCGCCGGCGCCCTACAATTTCGCGCATATACCCCTCGTCTCGAGCCGCAACCCGCTCTGGGAGAATGACGGCGTCCTGCCCGTCGTCCACGGCCTCCGGGTCGACGACCGCGAAGGCCTGCTGACCACCGTGATCGACGCCAGGCCTGACATGCGCGAGCCCTCGCCGGAGCCGAGCCTCTGGCCGCTCGTCGCCGCGCTCGCCACCACGGTCATGTTCGTCTCGTCGATTTTCACGCCCTGGGCGGTGCTTGTCGGATCGATCCCGGTCGCGGCGGCGCTGATCGCCTGGTTCTGGCCGAAGGAATCGACCGTCACTCCAGAGCCGGTGATCGACTGATGCGCGAGCCCCAATTCACCGCCGACCTGGCCGAGCTTCCGACCCACGGCTTCGGCCATCGCGCCCTCACCTGGTGGGGCGTGGTCGCCTTCTTCCTGATCGAGGGGACGGCGTTCCTCCTGGCGATCGCCGCCTATTTCTACCTGCTCAATCAGGAGCAGCTCTGGCCGCCGCCGCCCTATCCGCCGCCGGACCTGCTCGCCGGCACGCTGTTCACCATCCTCATCCTGCTCAGCGAGATCCCCAACACGGCCGCCAAGCGCGCCGCCGAGCATGGCGATCTGAGGACTCTCAGGCGAATGTTCATCGCGGTCAGCGCCATCTGCCTCGTCCTGATGGTGCTGCGCGGCTTCGAGTTCAATTCGCTGAACGTGCTGTGGACCGACAATGCCTACGGCTCGATCGTCTGGGCGCTGCTCTTCCTCCACACCACCCATTTCCTCACCGACTGGGTCGATACGTTGGTCCTGACCGCGTTGATGCACACGAAGCACGGCGTGGAGCCGCGACGCTTCGTCGACTGCGCCGAGAACGCGATGTACTGGCGCTTCGTCTGGCTGAGCTGGCTGCCCATCTACGTCCTCATCTACTGGCTTCCGAGGCTGGTCTCGTGAGCGACGACGGCCCGACGCTGCGCCATGTCCGGCCCTGGGCGGGCCTCGCCGCCGCGGCCGTCGGCTGGGCGGCGGCCCACCAGATCGGAAGCGACGCCGTGTTCGACGATTGCACCGTCGGCGGCGGATTCGTGATCCTGGTCTGCCTCGGCGGCCTCGCCGTCACCCTCCTCGGCGGACTCCACGCCTGGGGCGTCTGGCGCGGCGAGGACAGCGAGGGCCGCCGCTTCCTCGGCCTGGTCGGGGCTTTGCTCGCCTTGCTCGCGGCTTTCGCGATCCTGCTCCAGGCCGCCTCGGGCCTCATCCTGTCGCCGTGCGCCGCCTGACTCTCGGGCTCGGCCCGGCGCTGCTCGCCGGCGCCGCGCCCGCGCTCGCCCATGAGGGCGGGGGGTCGGGCTGGACCCCGGATCCGCTCGTCATCGCCCCGCTCGGCCTCGCCGCCCTCGTCTACGCGATCGGGCTGGCCCGGCTGTGGCGGCGCTCGGACCGGGGCCGCGGGTCGCTCGGGCGCGACGCGCTGCTGTTCGCCGCCGGGTGGCTGACGCTCGCCGGGGCGCTCGCCTCGCCGCTGCACCGGGCCGGCGAAACGAGCTTCACGATGCATATGATCGAGCATGAGATCGTCATGCTCCTCTCCGCCCTGCTGCTGGTCGCCGCGCGGCCCGGCGCGGCCCTGCTCTGGGCCTTCCCGTCGAGGCCGAGGCGAGGGCTGGGAAAGGCGGGGCGATGGCGCTTCTGGCACGGGCTCGCCGATCCCGTCGCCGCCACCGCCCTGCAGAGCGCCGTCATCATCCTGTGGCACATGCCGGCCGCCTTCGACCTCGCGCTTCGAAGCGGGCCCTGGCACGTCGCCCAGCACCTCTCCTTCCTGGCGAGCGCGTCGCTCTTCTGGTGGGCGATGCTTCGCGGCCGGGCCGGGCCGCTGGTCGCGGCCGCCTGCCTGTTCGTCACCTCGATGGTGGGCGGCGGGCTCGGCGCTCTGATGACCCTGTCGGACAGCCCCTGGTACGGCGCCTACGCCCGCCTCGGAATGACTCCGGCCGGCCTGACGCCCGGGCAGGACCAGCAGCTCGCCGGGCTGATCATGTGGATTCCGGGCGGCGCCTGGCATCTCGCCGCGGCGCTCTGGTTCCTCGCCCGGGCGCTCGGGCGGATGGAGGCGCGCCATGCGCTTCCTCATTAGCCTCGCCCTCGCCCTGGCGCTCGCCGGCTGCGGGGGACGGCGGGAGCTGCGGGTCTGCGCCGACCCCAACAACCTGCCCTTCTCCAACGCCGCCGCCCAGGGCTTCGAGAACAAGCTCGCCGAGCTCATCGCCGCCGATCTCGACGCCGACCTTCGCTACACCTGGTGGGCGCAGCGGCGGGGCAACGTTCGCGAGACCCTGAAGGCCGGCCGCTGCGACGTCATCCCCGGAGTCGCCGCGGGCCTGGAGACGCTGGCGACGACCCGGCCCTACTACCGCTCGACCTATGTCGCCGTGACCCGCGCCGACCGGAACCTCGCCATCGCCTCGTTCGACGACCCGCGCCTGCGCCACCTGCGCATCGGCGTGCAGATGATCGGCGACGATTTCGCCAACACGCCTCCCGCCCACGCCCTCGCGCGCCGAGGCCTGACCGGCAACGTGCGCGGGTACATGGTCTACGGCGACTATCGAAGCGCCGAGCCCCAGGCCGCGATCGTCCGCGCGGTCGCGGCGGGCGAGGTCGACGTCGCCTTCGTCTGGGGCCCGGTCGCCGGCTATTTCTCCCGCCGCCAGCCGGTTCCGCTTCGCCTCACCGCGCTGCCCGCCGAGGACGGGGCGGCGGCGATGCCGATGGCCTTCGCGGTTTCGATGGGGGTTCGGCACGGCGATTCCGGCCTCAGGTCGCGCCTCGAGCGATCGCTCGAGCGGCGCGCCCCGCAGATCGAGCGGCTGCTCGCCGGCTATGCCGTCCCGCGGGTGCGCTCGGCGCCGCCGCCGGCCGGCGACGACGACGACGACTAGCCGCAGCAGCTCTCGAACAGCGCCCAGGCGGCGGTGACGACCATGCCGAGGCCGACGAAGGCTGCGGTCCATATTTCCCAGCGTCGCATCATCCCCCCATAACGCCCTCGCGCCCTCGCGTTTCCCTGGCGCGGACTGGCGATTTCGGGCGCGAAACCGGCGGATTTCCGTGCTTCCGGGGCGCCGGGATCACGCTGCGCGGCACTTTCCTCAACATTATGCCTCCGCTACGCTCGCCCGATGACCGTCACCATCCGCCCCGTCGAGGAGCCCGTCGACCGCAAGGCCTTCGTCGACCTCGCCTACGACCTCAACCGGGACGACCCGAACTGGGTCCCCCCTCTCAAGACCGAGGTCCACGGCCTCATCGACCCGCGCACCAACCCCTGGTTCGACCATGCCGAGGCCCGCCTGTTCCTCGCCGAGCGCGACGGACGCGCCGTCGGCCGCATCTCGGCCCAGGTCGACCGGCTGGTCCAGGAGCATATGGGCGCCGGGATCGGCCAGTGGGGCATGTTCGAGGCCGCCGACGCCGAGGTCGCCGCCGAGCTCATCCACCGCGCCGAAGCCTGGCTGAGGGGCCGCGACATGACCCGCTCGATGGGCCCCTTCTCCCTCTCGATCTGGGACGAGCCCGGCCTCCTCATCAAGGGCCACGATCACCCGCCGATGGTGATGATGGGCCACAACAAGGCCGAGTACGAGGCCTGGGTGGAGGCCGCCGGCTACGTCAAGGCGAAGGATCTCTACACCTACGACCTCGACGTCACCGCCCCCTTCCCGCCGATCGCCCACCGCCTCGTCGAGATGGGCGAGAAGAACCCGAAGATCCGGATCCGCCAGGTCGACAAGAGCCGCTTCGAGGCGGAAGCGGCGCTGCTGCTCGGAATCCTCAACGACGCCTGGTCCGACAATTGGGGCTATATCCCGCTCACCGAGCGCGAGATCGCCTATGCCGGCAAGAAATTGAAGCCGATCGTCCTCGAGGACATGATCCTGGTCGCCGAATATGAGGGCGAGCCGGTCGCCTTCATGATGGCCCTTCCCGACATCAACCAGTTCATTCGCGACCTCGATGGCACCCTCTTTCCCTTCGGCTGGGCGAAATTGCTGTGGCGGCTGAGGCGGATGCGTCCCGGCGGCGGGCGGGTGCCGCTGATGGGCGTGATCAGCCGCCTCCACGCCAGCCGCCTCGCCAGCCAGCTCGCCTTCATGATGATCGAATATATCCGCCGAGCCGGCACCGGCCGTTACGGCATCAGCCGGGCCGAGGTCGGCTGGGTGCTCGAGGACAACGGGCCGATGATCTCGATCGCCGAGGCGATCGAAAGCAAGATCAACCGGGTCTACCGGATCTACGAAAAGCCGCTTTGACGCCCGTCATTGCGAGGAGCGAAGCGACGCGGCAATCCAGGTCGGCACGCCGGTGCCGCTGGATTGCTTCGCTCCGCTCGCAATGACGAAGCTTCGCTCGCAACGACGAAAAGGCCCGCCGGATCGCTCCGGCGGG
>DASVVX010000077.1:0-40144 GCA_036386295.1 Allosphingosinicella sp. | reverse complement strand
CCTATCTGACTCCCAACCAGAGCAAGGGAGCGTCATGAGCACTTTCGACGAGCGCGAGCGGGCCTTCGAGACCAAATATGCCCGCGACCAGGACATGCAGTTCCGGATCGTCGCGCGCCGCAACAAGCTGCTCGGCCACTGGGCGGCGCGGCTGATGGGTCTCAGCCAGGCCGAATCCGACGCCTATGCCAGCGACGTCATCCGCGCCGATTTCGAGGAAGCCGGCGACGAGGACGTGATCCGCAAGGTGGTCGGCGACCTCACCTCGGCCGGGATCGACTGCGACGAGGCGAAGGTCCGCGAGGCGCTCGCCCACAAGACCGTCGAGGCGCGCCGCCAGCTGATGGAGTCGCAGGGCTGATGGCGATGGCCGCCGAGGAGATCGAGGCCCTGATCCGCGCCGGCATCCCCGACGCCCGGGTCGAGATCACCGACCTCGCCGGCGACGGCGACCATTATTCGGCCCGGGTGGTGGCGGAAAGCTTCCGCGGAATGCCGCGGGTCCGCCAGCATCAGCGCGTCTACGAGGCTTTGGGCGGACGGATGGGCGGCGCCCTCCACGCGCTCCAGCTCTCCACCGCCACTCCCGACTGAGGAAATGTAAGATGTCCGACACCAAGGCCCGAATCGACGAGATCGTCGGCCGCAACGACGTCGTCCTGTTCATGAAGGGCACCGCGCTCTTCCCGCAATGCGGCTTCTCGAGCCGCGCCGTCGCCATCCTCGACCGTCTCGGGGTCGGCTACGAGACGGTCGACGTGCTCCAGGATGCGGAGATCCGGCAGGGCGTGAAGGAATATTCCGACTGGCCCACCGTCCCCCAGCTCTACGTCAAGGGCGAGTTCGTCGGCGGCTCGGACATCATGATGGAGATGTACCAGGCCGGCGAGCTCCAGCAGCTGCTCGACGAGAAGCAGGTGGCGAAGGCCTGAACCTTAAATCCTCCCCTGCATTCGCAGGGGAGGGGGACCACACGAAGGGTGGTGGAGGGGCTCTTGCCGCGCTTGAAGAACCCCTCCACCGCGCTTCGCGCGGTCCCCCTCCCCGCGAAATCGCGGGGAGGAATTCTTCAAGCCGCCGCCCGCATGCGCCGAAGCCCGGCATATTCGAGCAGCGCCACGACGAGCACGACCGCCGCCTGGCCGGCGACGAAGGCGGTGCCGAGCGGCGTGATCCGGCCGCTCTCCGTGGCGATCAGAAGGAAGCTCTCGGCCGTCCAGGCGGCGTTGCCGGCGATGACCAGCCAGACGAGGCCGCTCGGCGGAACCGCCCTCGACGCAAGCCAGGCGATGAAGGCGGCGAGCGGCAGGAGCAGCAGGCCCGCGCCGAAGAGCAGGCGCTCGCCGAGGCCCAATAAGGGCGCGAGGCCGGCGCCGTCGAGGAGGAGCAGCCCGCCGAGCAGGGCGCAGCTCGCCGAGTCGAGGGCGAGGATGCGGCGGAGGAAATTGGTCGAGGCCATGATCGATCCTTTCATCTGAACGATGGCCCTTCATCCGCGGGCAAGGTCATGCTGTCGATTACCTCCCAGGTAATGGGATTCGCGTCCGCCCCGGGCTAGGCTGGGCCATGGCCACCCAAGCCCATCCGCCCGTCGGCGACCGGATCCGCGCCTGGCGCGGCCGCCGCCGCCTCAGCCAGCTCGACCTCGCGCTCGACGCCGAGATCTCGGCCCGCCATCTCAGCTTCATCGAGACCGGACGGTCGCGGCCGAGCCGCGACATGCTGCTCAGGCTTTCGGAACGCCTGCGCATCCCGCCGCGCGAGCGCAACGCCCTCCTCGTCGCCGGCGGCTTCGCCCCCGCCCAGCCGGCGCGCACCCTCGACGATCCCGCGATGGCGGCCGCCCGGCAGGCGGTCGACAAGGTGCTCGCCGCCTACGAGCCGTGGCCCGCGCTCGCCGTCGACCTTCACTGGAACCTCGTCGCCGCCAACGCCGGGGTCGCGCCCTTCCTCGCCGACGTCGCGGCGCACCTGCTTCAGCCGCCGCTCAACGTCCTTCGCCTCAGCCTCCACCCCGAGGGCCTCGCGCCGCGCATCGACAACCTCGCCGAATGGCGAACCCACGTCTTCCTCCGCCTCGAGGAGCAGATCGAGGCCAGCGCGGACCCGGTGCTGGCGGCGCTGGTCGACGAGCTCCGCGCCTATCCGGGCGGTACCTGCCGGGCGAGCGAGCCGGCCGGGATCGCCGTCCTGCTCCGGCTGAGGGCGGGCGAGCGCATGCTCTCCTTCCTCAGCATGACCACGGTTTTCGGAACCCCGATCGACATCACCCTGTCGGAGCTGGCGATCGAGGCCTTCCTGCCCGCCGACGCGGCCACCGGAGAGTATTTGCGGGGCTGACTCGTCGCCCGTCGCCCCGGCGCAGGCTGGGGCCCAGGGGGTGAAGAGCTCCGCGTTCTTCACTCGCTGGGACGAACGGGGAAGATGCGCCCGCTTGTCCAGAATTGCCTTTTTCGACGTCCGCGCCCGCTGCGGCCCTTGGAGGACCGCATTTCGGTTGTCGCCCGCGCCGCGCCGCGACTACTTATGTAATCGCTCAGCAAGGGGAGGGTGGTCGATGAGGAAATCAAGGTTCACGCTGGCGGTGGCGGCGGTGGCGCTCGCCGCGGCGACGGCTCCGGCCGGGTCGGCCGAGCGCGCCTGGCATTTCGACACCAGCGCCATCGACCGCACCGCCAATCCCGGCGACAGCTTCTTCCTCTACGCCAACGGAAACTGGGACAGGAACACGCCCATTCCCGCCGACAAGCCGGCGCTGAGCAGCTTCTCCGTCCTCCAGGACCGGGTCGACGAGCAGGTCCGAACCGTGCTCGAGGAGGCCGCCTCGGCGGGCGCTCCGAAAGGGACCGTCCAGCAGAAGGTCGGCGACTATTATGCGAGCTTCTTGGACGAGGCCGCGATCGAGGCGCGGGGGGCGGCGCCGCTGAAGGCGGATCTCGACTCGATCGCCGCCGCGGACGACAAGGCCGATCTCGCGGCTTTGCTGGCGAGGGCGCAGTGGAACAACATTCCCTCGCCGGTTTCGGTCAACGTCGACACCGACCTGCACGACAGCAGCCGCTATCTGGTCACCCTGAACCAGGGCGGCCTCGGCCTCCCCAATCGCGATTTCTATCTCGACGAGACCAACCCGCGCTTCGCCGAGGTCAGGGCGAGATACCAGGATTATATCGGCACCATGCTCCGCCTCGCCGGCCTGACGGAGCCGGAGGCGAGGGCGAAGCGGGTCTTCGAGCTGGAGAGGAAGCTCGCCCAGGCCCAGTGGAGCACGCTCGAGCTTCGCCAGGTGGAGAAGAGGTACAACCCGATGACTCCCGCCCAGCTCGCCGCCGCGGCGCCCGGGCTCGACTGGGCGGCCTTCCTCCGGGAGGCCGGCGTGGCCGGGGAGGCCCGGCTTAACGTCGGGCAGCCGGGCGCCATGGCCGGCGCCGCCGCCCTGATCGAATCGGAGCCGCTCGAGACCTGGCAGGACTATCTGAGGCTGCGCACCGTCCAGCGTTACGCGAGCGTGCTTCCCAAGGCGTTCGTCGACGCCAATTTCGGCTTCTACGGCAAGACGCTCGCCGGCACGCCGCAGCTTCAGGAGCGCTGGAAACGGGCCCTGAACTCCGCCAACGGCTCTCTCGGCGAGGGGGTGGGGCAGCTCTACGTCGCCCGCTACTTCCCGGCCGAGTCCAAGGCCAAGGCGGATCGGCTGGTGCGCAACCTCATCGCGGCCATGGATAAGAGGCTGGCGGCACTGACCTGGATGGCGCCCGAGACCAAGGTCAAGGCCCGGGCCAAGCTCGCCGCCTTCAATCCGATGATCGGCTATCCGGACAAGTGGACCGACTACACGCCGCTCGAGATCGTCCGCGGCGACGCCTTCGGCAACCTGCGGCGGGCGGCGAGCTTCAACTACCGGACCGAGCTGGCGAAGCTCGGCCGGCCGGTGGACCGGAACGAATGGTTCATGAACCCGCAGACGGTCAACGCCTATGCCAATCCCGAGCTGAACCAGATCGTCTTCCCGGCCGCGCACCTGCAGGCGCCCTTCTTCGACCCGGACGCCGACGACGCCGTCAATTATGGCGGCATCGGGATCGGCATCGGCCACGAGATCAGCCACCATTTCGACGACCAGGGCCGCAAGTTCGACGCCTCCGGCAAGCTTTCCGACTGGTGGACTCCGGCCGACGTCGAGCGCTTCAAGCAGCTCGCCGCGCCGCTCGCGGCACAGTTCAGCGAATATGAGCCGCTGCCCGGCTTCAAGGTGAACGGCGAGCAGACGCTGGGCGAGAATATCGCCGACCTCGCCGGGCTGGCGATCGCCTACGACGCCTACAAGATCGCCCTCGGCGGCAAGCCCGCGCCGGTGATCGGCGGCTTCACCGGCGACCAGCGCTTCTTCCTCGGCTTCGCCCAGGTCTGGCGCGCCAAATATCGCGAGCCTCTGCTCCAGCAGCAGCTCAAGGCCGGCGTTCACACGCCGAGCCATTTGCGCTCGAACACGGTGCGCAATTTCGACGCCTGGTACGGGGCCTTCAAGGTCAAGGACGGCGCCCTCTATCTCCCGCCGGAGAAAAGGGTTCGGATCTGGTAGCGGATCGTCGTCTCCGGCGAAGGCTGGAGCCCCGGGGTGTGACGCGATGCGAGCGAGCCGATCGGGATCGCGTCCGTCCAGAGCGGCGAGCGCTTGGATGGCAATTGCGTTCGTCATGCCGGACTTGGCCCGGCATCCACCTTTCCTTCGGATGCCAACGCCTTGAAAAAGGTGGATCCCGGATCAAGTCCGGATGACGATTCAATCTAAACGCTTGCCGCTCTAAAACTCCGCTCCGGCATACGCCTGATGACCTCCACCGGCCTCGCCACCGTCTTCGTGCCCCCAATCGACGCCACCCTGGCCGAGCTGGAGATCGAGGCCTTCGTCTCGCCGGAGGCGACGACGGCGGACTATCCGCGGGCCCAGGCGGAAGGGGCTCATGGGCGGCTCGCCAAGGTCGAATTGCATCTGCTCCCAGCCGAGCGCGACGGCGATCCCCATCTTGAACAAACCGCCCAGTAGCGGGACGGCCTGGTTATCGAGCGCGAACATCCCGAGGAGGAGCATCGCAGCGCCAGACATCGCCAGTGAGCCGACGATGTACCAAGCCAGCCGTCGATAGATAATCTCGATAAGAATACGCAGCCGGCGCATATGTACCCGAAACGGCTTGGGCCTGGTTCCCTCCAGGTCTGCGATCATTTCGGAGATCTTGTAGAACGGATTCATCGGGCAACCTGAAGAGACTTCGCTTCATGTTGGCAACGAGCGGCGTCGCTAGTCAAGCGACCTCTACCGCTATTGGATTATCATGTGTCACCTTGTCGCTCATCCACTGAGGTCGTGGCTACAGGCATCTGAAGGCCGCATAAGGAAAGGGGCGGACGGCGGGACCAGAAAGACCGCTCGTCCGCCCCTGTTCGTGTGGAAGCGTGTGGACGCGGACAAGGATACACGGGCCGTGCCAAAGCGGGCCGTTGGCGGATTTCCGGGGGGTGCGATGGTGAACGGGAATTAACGCCTTTTGCTAATTGTAAAGCGGTCCGACAGAAAGCGTTGCGGGTGCGTCTCATTCATCCGCCGTTCAGCGCCCGAGGATGAATTACACATGTAATCGACAGGGAGGGATGGGCCGTGGAGAGAATCGCCGAAGGCGAATATGCGGTGATGGAGGTCCTCTGGGAGGAGGCCCCGCTCACCGCCGCCGACGTCGCCGCGAGAGTGCCGGAGAATCGGGGCTGGAGCCTCGCCACCGTCAAGACGATGCTGTCGCGGCTTCTCGCCAAGGGCGTCCTCACCCACGAGGAGGACGGCCGCCGCTACCTCTACCGGCCCGCCATCCGCCGCGAGGATTATGTCGCCGAGGAATCGGGCCGGCTGATCGACCGGATGTTCGGCGGCCGGGTGCCGGCGCTGGTCGCCCAGCTCGCCGCCCGCGACAAGCTGACCGCCGCCGACATCGCCGAGATCGAGAAGCTCCTCAAGGAGCTCAAGTCATGATCGCCTGGCTGATCGAGACCCTGATCGCCGTCACCTTGCTGATGGCGATGGTGCTCGTCCTCCGCGGGCCGGTCGCGCGCAGCTTCGGCGCCGGCTGGGCCTATGCCCTGTGGGCCGTGCCCGCGCTCCGTCTGGTCCTTCCGCCGCTTCCTCAGCTGGCGCCGGACCTCTCGATTCCGACCGCCATGCTCTTCATCCCGGCGGCGGCGGAAATGGCCGCACCCCTGCCGGCTCAGGCCGGACCCGGGCAGTGGGTGCCCTTCATGCTCGCAATGTGGGCCGGGGGTGCGGTCATCTTCCTCACTTTGCAATGGCTGGCGTATCGAGCCTTCCTGGGCCGCATAAGGGAAACTTCCCGCCCGGCGCGGCCCCCTTTGTTCGGCGGAATCCGCACCTGGATCAGCGAGTCGGTCGACGGGCCGCTGGCGATCGGCGTGCTGGAGCGAAGGATCGTCCTTCCCGGCGATTTCTCGCGCCGCTACAATCCGGCCGAGCGCCGGCTCGCGCTCGAGCATGAGCTGGTCCACCATCGCCGCGGCGACATCTGGTGGAACCTCGCGGCGATGCTGGTGCTCGCGCTCTTCTGGTTCAACCCGGTCGCCTGGCTCGCCTTCCGGGCCTTCCGGAGCGACCAGGAGCTGGCCTGCGACGCCGCCGTCGCTCGAACCGCCACGCTCGACGAGCGCTGCGACTACGCCCGAGCCCTGGTCAAGTCGGCGAGCCGGCCCGGCCTGATCGCCGCCTGCGCGCTCAACCCGGCCGGCGAGCTCAAGCGCCGACTGAGGATGATGCGGGCCCACCGCTCCAGCCCGTTGCGCTCGGCCGGCGGAATCGCCGCTCTCGGCGCCTTCGCCGCCGCCGGCTTCGCGCTCGGCAGCGCCAAGCCGTCCGACATCGCCGCGCCGCTTCGGCTGGCGGCCGCTCCGGCGCCCGCGGCGGCTCCGGCCCGGGCCGCCGAACCGAGCCGGCCCCAGCCCGCCGCCGTTGCCGCGGTCCGGCGCCCCGCCAGGGCCGCCGCCGCCCGCGCCGCCGCCCGGCTCAAGTCGGAGCCGATGAGCTTCGCTTCGGCGGAAGCGCCGGTTCGGCTTCCGGCCAGCCTCGCCTCGATGACGATGGTGCTGAGGCACCTGCCGCGCACGGCGCTGGCGCCGCGCGCTCCGCACGCCCCCGCCGCCGCCCTGGCGTTCGCGGCGCCGGCGCCGGCGCCGGCGCGGATGCGGGTCGAGGGCCATTTCGTCCAGCTCAGCGCCGACGGCACCCAGGCGCGCGTCTTCGTCGTCGGCGGGCCGCTCAGCCCGGCGGACGCGGAGGAGCTTCGCAAGGCGGTCAGCCACGCCGTCGCGGAAAGCCGCAAGGTCCGGTTCCGCGCCGAGCAGCGCCGCGAGGGCGGCGGCAGCGGCGAGGGCGTGTTCGACATCAACGTGCAGACTTTGGTCAAGGGAGAGTGAGATGAGCCACCAACGGATCCTCGCCTCGGGCGCGGCGGCGGCCCTGCTGGTCGCGGCCGCGGCCGGGGCGGCTCTCGCCCACCCCCATCCGGAGGGCGACGGCAAGCGGGTCGAGCGGATCATCATCATCGGCGACGGGGCCGGCGGTGAGCATCACGCCTCGGCCGGCGCGCCCGAAATCCGCCGCTTCGAGCTCCACCGGAACGGCGGCGACTCCAAGGGCGGGAGCGAGGTGCGCCGCTTCGAGCTCCACCGGGTCGACGGCGACGGCAAGCCGGGCGGGCCGCGAGTCCGTCGCTTCGAGATGCACGGCGACGCCCTCGCCCGCTGCGACGGCGGCGACAAGGTCGTCAACGAAAGCTCGGACGAGGGCGACAAGAAGACCAAGGTGATCATCTGCACCAAGGGCCAGCCGACCGCTGCCACCGCGCAGCGGCTCGAGGAGGCCTTGGAGCGGATCAACGACAATGACGCGCTCAGCGCCGAGGCGAAGGCGCGGATCGCGATCGCCCTCAAGTCGGCGATCGACCGGGCCCGCGGCGCGCGCTGAGACGGGCGCGACTCGGGGAAAGGGCGGGGAGTCCCTGAGCCCCGCCCTTTCTTCGTCCGCTTGGAATCCGCCGCCGCCGGTGCCACATCGGCGCGATGAGCGAGAGCGGCAGGGTTGAAAGATTGGCGCCCCTCGTCCGCCGGGTCCTCGCGCCCAATCCCTCGCCCTTCACCTATACCGGCACGCAGACCTATATCGTCGGCGAGGGCGACGTTGCGGTGATCGACCCGGGCCCGGACCTCGCCGATCACGTCGAGGCGCTGGTCGCCGCTCTGGCCGGCGAGCGGGTTGAAGCGATATTGTGCACCCATACCCATCGCGACCACAGCCCGGCGAGCCGTCCCCTGCAGGCCGCGACTGGAGCTCCGATCGTCGGCTGCGCGCCGCTCGGCCTCGACGACGAGGGTCCCCGCGCCGACGAAGCCTTCGATTTCGCCTACCGGCCCGACCGCGTTCTGGTCGACGGCGAGCGGGTCGCCGGCGACGGCTGGACGCTCGAGGCGGTGGCGACGCCCGGCCATACCTCCAACCATCTCTGCCTCGCCCTGCCCGAAGAGGCCGCCCTGTTCACCGGCGACCACGTCATGGGCTGGTCGACGACGGTGGTCGCTCCGCCCGACGGCGACATGGCCGACTATATGGCCAGCCTCGACCGCCTGCTCGGCCGCGGCGACCGCCTCTATTATCCGGCGCATGGCCCGGCGGTGACCGAGCCGCACGACCATGTCCGCCGACTGATCGTCCACCGCCGGACTCGCGAGGCCCAGATCCTCGAGCGTCTCGGCCGAGGCGAGGGCTGGATCCCGGCGATGGTGGCGGAGATCTATTCGGACATCGACCCGCGCCTGTTCCCGGCGGCGGGCCGGTCGGTACTGGCCCATCTCGTCGATCTCGAGCGGCGCGGCCTGGCCCGGGCGGAAGGGGAGAGATGGACGCTCGCCGCCTGAGCGCCCGCCTGCTTATTGCGGCGATCGCGATCCTGCTGCTCGGCCTCGCGCTCGGCCACGCCTTCCGTCCGCTCCCGTCCCGGCCGGCGCCCGATCCGGAGGCGGTCGCCGTCGCCGCCCTGCTCTCGGTCCGGGAGCAGGGGCGGATGGTGCCCTTCGCCGCCCGCTTCGTGTCGGTGGCGAGCGCGAGCGAGAGCCATCTCGGACTGACCGCGCGCAAGACCATGATCATGCCGGGCACGGTCCGCTACGGAGTCGACCTCTCGCGGCTTCGGCGCTCCAGCCTCGCCTGGGACGAGCGCAGCCGGACCCTCACCGTCACCCTGCCGCCGCTCGAGCTGTCCGGCCCGGAGATCGACCTCAACCAGGTCCAGGAATCGTCGGAGGGCGGCTTCGTCATGGCTCTAGCCGGGTCGGAGGATATGCTCGACCGGGCCAACCGCAAGGCCGCCCAGGACGAGCTGATGCGCCAGGCGCGGGCGGCCGAGCCGATGGGCCAGGCGCGCCGGGCGGCGATGCGCGACGTCGCCCGCGCCTTCGCCCTGCCGCTTCGCGCCGCCGGAGTCGATGCCAGCGTCGCCGTCCGCTTCGTCGACCCGGCCGGCCGCGAGGAAGCCGCCTGGCTCGACCGCCCGCGGCGGACCGAGGAGGCTTTGCGCGACCGGGCGGCGAAGTGAATGCCCGACGCGAGTTGAAAATCCCCGTGCTGCCGCCTATCTCCGCCGCATCCACTCCGCGCCTTTTTCAGACCACGGTCGGGGCACGCGAGCTGACTTGGCAAACCAAGGGAGACGGCCGGCTTGAGGGCTGCGTCCCCCACCCGGGAGTGGCTAAGATGAACGCACCCAATGCGAGCCTCAAGGGGCTCGACCTCGCCCAGGAGATCGACCGGCTGCGCAAGGAGCGCAACGCCGTGATCCTCGCCCATTACTACCAGGAGCCCAGGATCCAGGACCTCGCCGATTTCGTCGGCGACAGCCTCGATCTGTCGCGCAAGGCGGCCTCCACGCAAGCCGACGTCATCGCCTTCTGCGGCGTCCGCTTCATGGCCGAGACGGCCAAGATCCTGTCACCCGACAAGATCGTCATCCTGCCCGACCTGAACGCCGGCTGCAGCCTCGAGGACAGCTGCCCGCCCGACCAGTTCAAGGCGTTCCGCGAGGCCCATCCGGACCATATCGCGCTCACCTACATCAACTGCTCGGCGGCGGTGAAGGCGCTCTCCGACATCATCGTGACGAGCTCGTCGGCCGAGATCATCCTCAGCCAGATCCCGATGGACCAGAAGATCATCTTCGGGCCCGACAAGCATCTCGGCGGCTATCTCGCCCGCAAGACCGGGCGCGACATGCTGCTCTGGCCGGGCGTGTGCATCGTCCACGAGGCCTTCTCGGAGACCGAGCTCCTGAAGCTGAAGGCGCTCCATCCCGGCGCTCCGGTGCTCGCCCATCCCGAATGCCCGTCGCACATCGTCGACCATGCCGACCTCGTCGGCTCGACCAAGGCGATCCTCGATTTCGCTCTGTCGTCGCCGGCCCAGACGATCATCGTCGCCACCGAGCCGCACATCATCCACCAGATGGAGAAAGCGGCGCCGCACAAGCAGTTCATCGGAGCGCCCGGCGCGGACGGAAACTGCAACTGCAACATGTGCCCGTACATGGCCCTCAACACGATGGAGAAGCTCTACGTCGCGCTCCGCGACCTCGAGCCCAGGGTCGAGATGGACGAGGATCTGCGCCTCGCCGCGAAGAAATCGCTCGACCGGATGCTCGAGATGGCGGGCCGCACGGTGGGGCAGGGGGATGTTGGGCGGCCGATTTTCGCAGGGGATTGACCCGTCGCCCCAGCCCAGGCTGGGGGCCCGGCGGGTCAAGAGCACCGCGTTCATCACCCACCGGGGTCCCAGCCTTCGCTGGGACGACGCATGCCCTTCACCCGCCGGGGTTCCAGCCTTCGCTGGGACGACGGGCGCCTTTCGCCCACCGTGATGCCAGCCTTCGCTGGCATCACGGGGCGGGGCGCGCTAATCCGCCGCGACCCAGCCCCGGAGACCGCCCTTGTACCGTTTCCTTCTCCCCGCCGCCGCCCTCCTGCTCGCCACCGCCGCCGCGCCCGCCGCAGGCGACGATCCCTATCTCTGGCTCGAGGAGGTCGAGGGCAAGCGCGCGCTCGACCAGGTCAGGCAATGGAATGCCGCGACCGAGGCGCTGCTCACCGCCGACCCCAAATATGAGGATTATCGCCGGCGCGCCCTCGCCATCCTCGACGACAAGGAGCAGATCGCGGCGCCGAGCCAGGTGATCGGCGACAAGGTCCTCAACCTGTGGCGCGACGCCGACAACCCGCGCGGCCTGTGGCGGGTGTCGCCGCTCGCCGCCTATCGCTCCGGAAAGCCGCAGTGGCGCACGCTGATCGTCGTCGACGCGCTCGGCAAGGCGGAGGGCAAGTCCTGGGTGTGGCACGGCGCCGACTGCCTCGCGCCCGACTATCGCCGCTGCCTCGTCTCGCTGAGCCCCGGCGGCACCGACGCCGACGTGGTGCGGGAGTTCGATCTCGCCGCCGGCCGGTTCGTGCAGGGCGGCTTCGCGATTCCCGAGGCCAAGAGCAGCGTCGCCTGGGTCGATCCGGACACCCTCCTGGTCGGCACCGATTACGGCGCCGGCTCGCTGACCTCGTCGGGCTATCCGCGGATCGTCAAATTGTGGAGGCGCGGCACCCCGCTCGCCTCGGCCCGGACGCTGTTCAGCGGCGAGGCCGGCGACGTCGCCACCAACCCGATCGCGATCCAGGGCGCCGGCCGGCGCTGGGTGTTCGTCGACCGCGGCAAGACCTTCTGGACCAACGAGCGTCACCTGCTGACCCCGACCGGCGGGCTGATCCCGGTGCCGATGCCGGCCGACGCCGAGCTCGAGGACGTGATCGGCGACCGGCTGATCGCCAAGCTGCAGAGCCCGCTCGGCGCCTTCGGCGCGGGGACCCTCGTCTCCTATTCGCTGAGCGAGATCCTCGCCCGCGGCCATGCCGAGCCGCGGCTGGTGATGGCGCCGACGGCGAAGCAGGCGATCGAGGAGGTGTCGGCCTCCGACAACGTCCTGTGGGTCAAGGCGCTCGACGACGTCTCGGGCAAGCTGTTCGCTTTGACTCCGAAGAAAAAGGGTGGCTGGACGTCGCGATCGATAGACCTTCCGGCGAACAGCACCCTCCATCTGCTCGCCACCGGCGGCAAGCCCGATCTCGCTTTCGCGACCGTGGAGGGGATGCTGACCCCGCCGGCGCTCTACGCGGTCCCGCGCTCGGGGCGGCCGGCGGTGGTGCAGCGGCTTCCGGCGAAGTTCGACTCCTCGACCCGGACCGTTGAGCAGCGCTTCGCGACCTCGAAGGACGGCACGAGGGTGCCCTATTTCCTCGTCCGCCGCAAAGGGACGAGCGGGCCCGTCCCGACCCTGATCCACGCCTACGGCGGCTTCCGCGCCGCCCAGACCCCCGGCTACCTCACCGGCCAGCCCTATCGCGCCGGCCCGCTCGGCATGTTCTGGACCGAGGAGGGCAATGCCTATGTCCTCGCCAACATCCGCGGCGGCGGCGAGTACGGGCCGGACTGGCACAAGTCGGTTCTCCGCGAGAACCGGCAGAAGAGCTTCGACGACCTCCACGCCGTCGCCGAGGACCTGATCCGGACCGGAGTGACCGAGAAGGGCAGGATCGGCATCTCCGGGCGCTCGAACGGCGGAGTCCTGGTCGGAGCGGCGATGAACCAGCGTCCGGACCTCTATTCGGCGGTCATCTCGGGCTCGCCGCTTCACGACATGAAGCGCTATTCGCACCTCCTCGCCGGAGCCTCGTGGATGGACGAATATGGCGATCCGGACAAAGCGGAGGACTGGGCCTTCCTGTCGAAATATTCGCCCTACCAGAACGTCCGGCCCGGCGTCCGCTACCCGGCCGTCTTCTTCTACAGCTCGACCAAGGACGACCGGGTCCACCCCGGCCACGCCCGCAAGATGGCGGCGCGCCTCGGCGAATATGGCAACCGCTTCTACTTCCACGAATATCTGGAGGGCGGCCATTCGGTCGGGGCCGACAATGCCGAGGACGCCAAGCGCGCCGCCCTGCTCATGGCCTATCTCAAGCGCGAGCTGGTGGGGACGGGGCGGTAGGCGCTTGCACGGGCGTCATCCGCGGCGTCACCCTGAACTTGTTTCAGGGTCCATCTACTCGACCGCCCGGGAGGTGGAGGATTGGATGCTGAAACAAGTTCAGCATGACGGGAAGGGTCGACCGCATGGACTTTAACCTCCCCGGCTTCGACCTCGACCGCTTCGTCCGCGAGACCCTGGCGGAGGATCTCGGCGAGGCCGGCGACATCACCTCCGCCGCGGTGATCCCCGCCGAGGCGCGCTTCGCCGGGGTAATGGACAGCCGCGAGGCGATCGTCGTCGCCGGGCTGCCGGTCGCCGAGGCCTTCTTCCGGGCGCTCGACCCCGACGTCGAGATCGAAGCCCCGGTCGGCGACGGGGACCGGGTCGAGGCCGGCGCCGACCTGCTCCGGCTGCGGGGCAGGGCGCGGGCGCTGCTCGCCGCCGAGCGCTCCGCGCTCAACATCGTCCAGCACCTCTCCGGCATCGCGACCCTCACCCGCCGCTACGTCGACGCGATCGCGGGCACCGGAGCGGCGTTGCTCGACACCCGCAAGACCCTCCCCGGCCTTCGCCTGCTCGAGAAATACGCGACCCGCACGGGCGGCGCTCGGAACCACCGAATGGGTCTTTGGGACGCGGCGATGATCAAGGACAATCACGTCGCCGTCGCAGGGGGGGTCGCCGAGGCGGTGCGGCGGGCCGCGGCCGCCGGCATCGAACGGATCATCGTCGAGGTCGACCGGCTCGACCAGATCGAGCCGGCCCTGGCCGCCGGGGCGACCCACCTGCTGCTCGACAATATGGACGTGCCTGTGCTGCGCGAGTCGGTGGCGCTGGTCGCGGGCCGGGTCCCGACCGAGGCGAGCGGCGGAGTCACCCTCGAGACGATCCGCGCCAAGGCCGAGACGGGGGTGACCTACGTCTCGGTCGGCCGGATCACCCAGTCGGCGCCGGCGGCGGATATCGGCCTGGATTTCACCCCGTCATTGCGAGGAGCGTAGCGACGCGGCAATCCAGGTTCGGTCGGTGCCGGAGGTGCGGCGCTGGATTGCTTCGCTTCGCTCGCAAATGACGGCTAGTTCCGCGCCACAACCTCCCCCTCGACCACCATCGTCTCGGGGTGGTGCTTGTCGAGCCAGCGCTTGACGATGCGCAGGTTGCGGCTGTTCGACTTGAAGAAGAAATCGGGGATCGCCCCCACGAAGGGGATGGCGCCGAGCAGGAAGTCGACCCCGATGTTGCCGCCCATCCGCCACAGATGCCATTTCGACATCCCGAGGTTGCGCGCTTCCCAGGCCAGCCAGCTGCCCATCGCCGCGGCGACCAGGCTGCCGCCGACCGGGATGAGATCGAGCACGACGTCGAGTCCGAACTGGCGGTTGGTGCCCGGGACGGTGAACATCCGCTCGAGCAATCCCTCCATCGCCTCGATCCGGCGGCGGACCGAGGCCGCGTCGCGGCCGACCGGAAGCCGATCGGCGAGGGCGTCGAACTGGTCCTTCGGGCTCGGCATCTATTTCTCCTGCGCCGTCATTGCGAGGAGCGAAGCGACGAAGCAATCCGCGTTCCGGCGCCGGCGCCGGCTGGATTGCTTCGCTTCGCCCGCAATAACGATCTCCTATGGTCGCTCTTCGATCAGCTCGCCCACCGGGTGGCGGCCGAAGGCGTTGGGGCGGAAGCCGGTCAGCCGCGGCGCGACCAGCGACCAGCGCACCGGCGCGGTCAGCGCGATGAACGGCCCGAGACCGGCAAGTATCCGGTCGGCGTTGCCGAGCAGCCCGCGCCGGGCGACGGCGTCGGGCGCGATCCGCGCCGCGGCCATCATCTCGTCGGCGGCCGGGTCGCAGATCCGGCTCGCCTCGCAGCTGAAATGGCGCAGGTACCAGCTCGCCAGCCCGGCCGGAGCGACCTCGTCGACGAGGCGAAGGTCGGCGGGGGCGCCCGCCGGCACCCGGACCGTCTCGACCCCGACCGCGGCCCAGTCGCGGCGCAGCCAGGCGAAGAGGAGCCGGAAGCCGGGCCCGTCGGGCAGGGCGACCCTCACCTTGAGCCGGGCGCCCGCCTCCCCGGCCTCGCCGAGCAGCGCGGCGGCGCGCGCGCGCCGCGCCGGCAGCGGGTCGCGTATCCAGGCCGGCGCCGCGACCTGGGCCAGTCCCTCGATCCCGGGCGGCAGAAGCGACTGGCGCGGCTGCAGTCCCGGCACCTGCAAGGCCGCGGCGAGCGCGGGCCGGTCGATCGCCATCGCCAGCGCCTGGCGGGTCTCGACCCGGGCGAAGGCGCCTTCTGGGGCGGTGAAGACGAGCCCGAACAGGCCGGCGACCGGATCGAAGCGCAGCTGCGCGGCCGGCGCTCCGGAGGCCCGGGCGAGCGGCAGGTCGGCGAGCGTCCCGCCCAGGACGAGGTCGGCCTTCCGCTCGCCGAACCGCGCCACCGCCGCCGCCGCCGGCTCGCCGCGCAGGAGCAGCGCCGGCCCGGCCGGATCGGGATCGTCGCCGGCCTCGTCGGGCGGGCTGAGCCGAACCGATCCGCCGGGCCCGGGCCCGGGACGATAGGGACCGGTGCCCGAATTGCCGCGAACCACCGCCATCTCCGGCTGGGCCAGCAGCTGGAGGAAGTTGGGACGCGGCGATTTGAGGCTGATCTCGATGACGTCGGGGAGGGCGGCGATCTCGTCGATCGCGCCCAGGATCGGCTTCAGCGGATTGCGGCTCGGCCCCGCCGCGGCGGCCCGGAGCCGGGCGGCGACCTGCTCCGAGGTGACCCGGCCGCCGCCGCTCCACTGCGACTTGCGCAGGCGGAAGATGTAGCGAAGGCCGTCGTCGGTGACGATCCAGCGCTGCGCCAGCGCCGGCTCGATCTCGCCGCCCGAATCGAAGCGCACCAGCCCCTGGGCGGCGCTTTCCAGAAGCACCGCCGAAGGCGGATCGAGCGGCTCGCGGCTCGGGTTGAGAAGGCGCGGGCTCGACCCGATCGCGCTGATCGAAACCGGCCCGCCCTCCTCCTCCCCGCAGGCGGCGAGGAGCAAGGCGATTGTCAGCGGGACGAGCGGGCGAGTCACCATCGGCCGACAGCGATAGCCGCCCCGTCATCCCGGCGAAAGCCGGGACCCGGGAACACGGATCTCGCGGATGCCCGTTCGTCCCTGGGTCCCGGCTTCCGCCGGGATGACGGCTGCCGGGCGCCCCTTTTACCCCGCCTTCATCTTTCCGTCCCAAGGGTCGTCCTTTGGACCAGGACCGAAAAGCCATGAACCAGTACAAGCCGCGCCAGTCGGGGCGCACGGCGGTGGCGGGGCGCACGCGATTGCGCGCGCACAGCTGGTACAGCGTCGAGGTGACGGTCCGCGACGTGTCGACGACCGGCTTCAAGGCGGAATGCCCCGAGCCGGTGCGGATCGGCAGCTACGTCTCCCTCGACGTCCCCGGAGTCGGGCCGGTCAACGCCCAGGTCCGCTGGCAACTCGGCGGCAAGATGGGCGGGATGTTCGTCGATCCGATCAGCCTCCACCGCTGCGAATGGACGGCGGTTCCCGCCGAGCCGCCCCAGGAAGCGGCCTGAACCGCACCCGTTTCGGTCCAAACTCCCGAACCCGGCCCCACGGCATCGTGATAGGATGCGCGGCGGGGACGGAGCCCGGGCGGCTCCGCTGATGGGGGACGGGGCATGGCAAAAGGCAACGGGACCGCGGGCGCGCGGCCGAACATCCTGCTGATCACCTGCGATCAGTATCGCTTTCCGAGATTTTCCTACGGGCCGGACGGCGGCTTCGAGGCGCCGCTCAAGCAGATCCTCGGCTTCCAGGGCGCCGTCGACGAATCCAACCCCTATGCGAAATTCTTCCCCGGCCTCGCCCGGCTTCGCGACAATGCCGTGGTGCTTCGCAACCACACGATCGCCGCCAGCGCCTGCACTCCGAGCCGGGCGGTCATCTACACCGGCCAGTACGGCACCCGAACCGGAGTCACCCAGACGGACGGCCTGTTCAAGAACGGCGATTCGCCCAATTTCCCCTGGCTCGAGGCGGGCGGAATCCCGACCCTGGGCACCTGGCTTCGGGCCGCCGGCTACACCACCCACTATTTCGGCAAGTGGCACGTCTCCAACCCGCCCGACCACAGCCTGGAGCGCTACGGCTTCGACGATTGGGAGGAAAGCTATCCCGAGCCGCACGGCGCCCAGCCCAACAACCTGGGAATCTATCGCGACTCGGGCTTCACCGACAGCGCCTGCGCCTTCCTTCGCCGCCAGGGCCTCGCCTCCAACTACAACCGGGCCTACGCTTCCATGGCGGCCGAGGATCCGGGCACGAGCGGTCCCGACCCGAGCGCGATCCCGCCCTGGTTCGCGGTCGCCTCGTTCACCAATCCGCACGACATCGCCACCTATCCCGGAGTGATCGCGCAGGCGCTGCCGGACTCCGGCTCGCCGACGGGCACCCAGTCGATCTTCGGGCCGCTCGCCATCCCCCCCGAGGGGGCGGTGACCCCGCCGCCGGTCGCCGGGACGATCCGGATCCCGCTCAACCCCGACGGCTTCCCGCAGGATTGCGCTCGGCCGGCGCCGACCCAGGGCGAGTCGCTCGCCGCCAAGCCGACCTGCCAGCACGAAGCCGCCTACAAGGTCGGCCTCGCGCTCGCCGCCAAGGGCGGGTTCAACCTGGTCGAAGGCCTGATGGGCGCCGTCCCGCAGCTCCCCGGCAACCATGCCGACGGCGCCGCCGTCGCCTTTTCGCTGAAGAGCTGCATCCCGTTCCAGCTCGCCGACGATCCGCAGGCCAATTGCCGGCTGTTCCTTCAGCTCTACGCCTGGCTGCACGCGGTGGTCGACGTCCATATCGACTCGGTCCTCACCGCGCTCGAGGAATCGGGGCAGGCCGCCAACACCATCGTCATCTTCCTCGCCGACCATGGCGAATATGGCGCCGCCCACGGCATGATGATCGAGAAATGGTACACCGCCTATCAGGAGGCGCTGCACGTTCCGGTCGTCGTCCGCTTCCCGAAGGACCGTGCCGCCGCCGCCGCGGCCGAGCCGGCGCAGCTCGACATCCTCTCAAGCCATATCGACATCCTGCCGACGATTCTCGGCTTCGCCGGGGTCGACGCCGAACAGCGCCAGGCGATCGCCGCCGAGCTCGCCCTGACCCGGCCGGTGCCGCCGCTTCCGGGCGTCGACCTGTCGTCGATCATCGAGCGCGCGCTGACCGACGACCGCGCCGCCGTCCCGGTGATCGAGCCCGACGGCGAGGTGCGCGAGGGCGTCCTGTTCATCACCGACGACGACATCACCGCCCCGCTGCCGCCGTCGAGCAGCGCCGAGGACCAGCGCAGCTGGGAGGAGTTCGCGGTCTACCAGGCCGTGGTCGAGGCGGTTCGGGAGGGCCGGGGCAAGGGCCCGGTCGCCCTCGCCCCCGGAGCGGTGAAGCAGCCCAACCACGTCCGCTGCGTCCGCTCCCGCGACTGGAAGCTGGCGCGCTATTTCGACCCGTCGGGCCGGGCCCCTCAGGAATGGGAGATGTACGACCTCAGGAACGACCCGAACGAGGCGGTCAGCCTGGTCGAGACGGCCGCCACGCCGCCGCGGGTGCGCGCGGAGGTGCCCGACGCGGTGAAGGTGCAGGCGGCGGCGGACCGGCTGGCGGCCTTGCTGGCGCGGCTGGAACGACGCGATCTCTAGGCTCGCTCAAGCGTTCTAGCGTGCATTCAAAATAGATTTGTACCAAGCCGAAGTACATTGTCAGTCGATCTCAAAAGATCGTCGGGAAGTGGAAAACCACGTTTTGATGAGGCGTGATATAGATCACGGCCCAGCCCAATTTGATGAGTATCCTGCTGTCCCTAGGGCCGCCCGGATCGGGCGTGTTCCCTCAAGGAGCGGGAGAAGGTCATGGCCAGGACGTCGCTGCAGCATGAAATGTTTTGCAACCGGGCAACTCTCGTTCGCGAGCGTTTTCCCCGCATGCCGCGAGTGCGGATCCTCGCCCTGCTCGCCGCGACGTCGGCCGTGGCCGGCTGCGCGGGCGGGGCAGGCTCGGGAATTTCGCCTGGCGCCATGGCTCCGCTGCGGCTGCAAGGCGCTCCCGACGCCGTGCCGGGCCAATATATCGTCGTATTCGGCACTCGCGAAGCCGACCCGGCCGCGGCCGTGGGGCCGCAGGGACGCCAGGCCGCGGCGCAAAGCCAGGCTGCCGAAGCGGTCGTCAGGCGGCTCGGCGGGGCGGTGACCTTCCGCTATCGCTCGGCGCTGGTCGGGTTCAGCGCGAGAATGTCGACTGAGGCGCTGGCGGCGGTCCGGGCGATGCCCGGCGTGGCGTGGATCGAGGCGGATCAGAGGGTGAAGCTGGACACGATTCAGACGGTCCCGCCGCCGCCGGAGGGGATAGCCAGGACCAGCAAGCGCACGCTCCCCTTCCACAATCCCATCCAATATACGTACAGCACCGACGGCCTCAACGTGCATGCCTACGTCATCGATACGGGCATCGCGCCCCACTCCGAATTCGGCACCCGGCTGAGCAGCATCTCTTTCACCGCCTACGCGCCGGACGCCGTCGATTGCGAAGGGCATGGCACGCATGTCGCAGGCACCATCGGGGGCGCCAGTTACGGCATCGCCAAGCAGGTTACGCTCCACCCCGTGCGGGTCTTCGATTGTGGAGGAGGGGGCACCTGGTCGACGGTCATTGCGGGCGTCGACTGGGTGACCAATCAGCGCCTCGCCAACCCCAGCCAGCCCGCCGTCGCCAATATGAGCCTGGGCGGAGGACTTTCGCCCGCGGCCAACGCCGCCGTCAGCAGCTCCATCGCGGCGGGCGTGACCTATGCGGTCTCCGCCGGCAACGATTACGGCCAGGATTCCTGCACGAAATCACCGGCTTCGACTCAGGCGGCAATAACGGTCGGAGCGATCGACCCCACCAACGACACGCTGGCGAATTTCTCGAATCTTGGCCCGTGCGTCGACATCTTCGCGCCGGGGGTCAACACCCTGTCGGCCGGGCTCGGCGGCGGCACGGCCGTCAAGTCCGGCACCTCGATGTCGAGTCCCCACGTCGCCGGGGTCGCGGCCCTGGTGCTCGGCCTCGATCCCTCCAAGCCGCCGGCCCAGGTCTGGAGCGCGATCGACTATGCCTCGAGCACTCCCGGCACCCACTCCACCTACACCTGGGGCGGGATTGTCGGCCTGGCTCCCGGGTCGGCGGTCGACAAGCTTCTGCACTGGGGCTCCGTGCCGAGCGACGGCTTCATGGACGGCGATCCCCATCTCACCACGGTCGACGGGACCAAATACGATTTCCAGGGCGCCGGGGAATATGTCTACCTGCGCGAGCAGGGCGGGATGGAGATCCAGGTCCGCCACACGCCGGTCCAGACCGCCGCCAGGCCGGGTTTCGCGGACCCCTATACGGGTCTGGCGACCTGCGTCAGCGTCAATACCGCCGTGGCCGCCCGGGTCGGAACCCATCGCGTGACCCTGCAGCCCAATCTCAGCGGCAACCCCGATCCCAGCGGCCTTCAGCTGCGGATCGACGGCGCCCTGCAGACGCTGACTTCGCAGGGGACGAACCTCGGCGGCGGGACCGTCAAGCTCGTCGGCGGCAACGGCATGGAGATCCGCTTCGCCGACGGCGCCAGGCTCGTCGTCGTCCCGGGCTGGTGGCCCGCGCAGCAGCTCTGGTATCTCAACGTCGACATCTACGGCACCACCGCGACCGAGGGCCTGATGGGCGCCAAGGCGGCTGGGAGCTGGCTGCCCGGCCTGCCCGGCAACGCCTCGGTGGGAGCCATGCCGACCGCCCTCAACCAGCGTTACGCCGTCCTGTACGGCCGCTTCGGCGAAGCCTGGCGCGTGACGAGCCGCACCAGCCTGTTCGACTATCGGCGCGGAACCTCGACCGCGACCTTCACCAACCGGAGCTGGCCGACGCTCTCGGGATCGTGCCTCATCCCGCGCGCGCCGGCGCCACCGGCCAGGCCGCTCGATCGCAACGAGGCGGAGCGGCTCTGCGCGGCGCTTTCCGACCGGCGGCGGCGCTCGGACTGCGTGTTCGACGTGGCGGTGACCGGCGAGCGCGGCTTCGTCAAAGCCTATGCGATCAGCGAGGGGCTGCGCGGGCGCGACGACGAGGTGCATATCGACGATCCGCGGCCCGATGGACGGCGCTAGGCTCGGACGGGGACGCTTCATCTGGTGCCGGCGGCGGCGATGCATTAGGCTCCCGCGAGCACCGCTTTGATCGTCGGGAGGGGGTCATGACGAAGCTTTCGGAGCATTTCACGCTGGGCGAGTTCATCGTCAGCTCGACCGCCGAGAAGCTCGGCAACGACAACATGCCGACCCGCGAGCATCTCGAGAATCTGAAGCGGACCGCGGCGGGCATGGAGAAGGTCCGCTCGATCCTCGGCGGCTGCGCGATCGTCATCACCTCGGGCTACCGCAATCCGGTCGTCAACAAGGCCGTCGGCGGGGTTCCCAACAGCGCCCACGCGCTCGGCCACGCCGCCGATTTCCGGGCCGCCGGCTTCACCGCGATCGGCGCGGCGCGGGCGATCCGCGACGCCCATGCCCGCGGCGAGATCGAGTTCGACCAACTCATCCTCGAGACGTCGCGCAAGATCGTCCACATCTCGTTCGACCCGAAGGGCGGCACCCGGGGCAAGGGCATGCGCGGCGACGTCCTGACCCAGAAGCTGGGCGCGGGCAGCCCCTTCCAGCAGGGCCTGGTCGACTGAGCCGAGCCGCGCCGGCGGCGCGCCCTTAGGCTGTCGCCCCCCCGCCGGGCCTGGTTCCGGATCCGTTGAGCGCCGGCGCCAAAACGGTGCGAATGTGATTTGGAGATTGGCGAGAAAAGTGCATCTTCGTCCCCGAGGTTCTGGGGGGGACTCGTCATGGTATCGGCAAGGCCGTTCCGGGCATTCGTCAGCTATTCGCACAGGGACTCGGCCTTCGCCGCCCGGCTGCAGCGCAAGCTCGAGGGCTACCGGCTGCCGAGGCGGCTCGCCGGCCGGGTCGAGCCGCTGCCGGGCCAGGCGCCGGGCCGGATCGGCCCGGTCTTCCGCGACCGCGCCGATCTGTCGGCGGCGCGGGATCTGTCGGCGGCTGTGCGCGAGGGGATCGCGCTGTCGTCGGCGCTGGTGGTGGTGGCGTCGCCCGATGCCGCGCGCTCGCAATGGGTCGCGCTGGAGATCGCCCTGTTCCGCGAGCTCCACCCCGAGGCGCCGATCCTGGTCGCTCTGGTCCGCGGCGAGTCGGCGGAGGCGGTGCCCGAGGCCCTGCGCGACTCCGGCGCCCATCCGCTCGCCGCGGATTTCCGCAAGCAGGGCGACGGCCGGCGGCTGGCCTTCCTCAAGATCGTCGCCGGCCTCGCCGGCCTGCCCCTCGACGCCCTCGTCCAGCGCGACGCGCAGCGGCAGGTGAGGCGCGTGATGGTCGTCACGGCGGCGGCGGCGGTGGTGGTGGTAATCATGGCGCTGTTGCTGGTGATGGCCTTTCGCGCTCGCGAGGAGGCCGAACGGCGGCGAGTGACCGCGGACGAGATGATTGGCAAGCTGCTCACCGAGGTGCGCGGCGAGTTCGAGGGAACCGGGAACGTCAAGCTCATGGTCGCCGTCAACCAGCTCGCGATGGATTATTACGGCAAGCAGGGGAATCTGCGCCGCCTCGCCGACGCCAGCCTGGCGCGGCGCGCTCGCGTCCTTCACGCGCTCGGGCAGGACGACGAGAAGCAGGACCGGCTCGATTCCGCCTTGGCGAAGTTCACCGAGGCCCATCGCACGACGGCGGCGATGCTGGCGAAGAGCCGGAACGATCCGGAAGCGATCTTCGCCCATGGCCAGAGCGAATATTATCTCGGCCTGGTCGCCAAGCGGCGCAAGGACCGGCCCGCCGCCATGCGCTACTGGCGCGGCTATCTCGCGCAGGCGCAGGCGCTGGCGAAGGCCGAGCCCGGCAGCGTCCGAAGCCTGCTGGAGCAGGGTTATGCCAACGGCGGCCTCTGCGACCTCAACCGCGAGGACGAATTCGATCTCGAGGCGGCGGAACGGCAATGCGCGGCCTCGCTCGGCTTCGAGCAGCAGGCCCTGACCAAGTCCTCCGAGATCGCGCTCGCCCTGGCCAACCGCCATGGCGCGATGGCGATCGTCCAGCTCGCGCTGAAGCGCTACGACGCCGCTCTGGCGAGCCGGCAGCGCGAGGCGGCTCTTCTCGATCCGCTGGTCGCGGCGGATCCGCGCAATGTCGAATATGCGCTTCGGCGCAGCTGGGCCGACGTCGGGATCGGCAACATCTGGACGGCCGCGGGTCGCCCGGAACGGGCGGTCGCGATCCTTCGGCAAAGCCTGGACCGGCAGCGCGCGGTCATTTCGAGCCGAAGCGACGACGGCCGGGTCCTCGAGACGAGGCTGCGCACCCTCCTCTACCTGGCGCGGGCGCTGCGCGACCTGCGCCGGGATGCGGCGCCCGAACTGGCCGAGGCCGCCCGCCTGGAAGCGGCGATGACCCGGCTCGGCGAGGAGTCGGCGGCGAAGGCGCGAAGGATGCGGTCCAAGATCCTGGGCATTTGAAGGGGAACGACATGGCCGAAATCGACAGACGCAGCCTCATGACCCTCGCCGGAGCGGGCCTCCTGATGGCCGGCACCGCCCGGGCCCAATGCCCGGTGGTGGAGGAGGAATCGGGCGGGTGCCCGCCCCACGGCCAGTTGGCGACGGCGACGGGACCGCTGAGCGAGACCCCCGTCACCTTCGACCCCGAGCATATATGCGTCGTCTACGTGAGATTCTCCGAGGACCGGACGCTCAAGGTGAGGACCGCTTATGTCGCGCCGGCAAAGCCCTACAACCTCGCGGCGGTCGTCAAGCCTATCCTCGACGACATGCGGAACAACAACAATTTCAATGCGAAACGGAAGGAGGAGGACCTCGAGAACTTCACCTTCGGAGGCCAGCAGCGAATCGTGCTGTTTATCGACAACGACCCCAAGAACATCGGTTTCGACGACCGGTTCGGTCTCGAAAACATCGTCCGCTTCACGCAATATCGGGGCAGCAATCCGGCTCTGGAGGCGAAGAAGAATAATGCATTTTTCAACCTTAAGCGACTGGATTTCGCGACTCTCGGTCCGTTGAAGTCGCGCACCGCCTACGAGCTCGAGTTCTGGAACACGGACGACGAAGGCAATCCGATCGAAGCGATCAAGGAGTGCCCGACGACCCACTACATCTACTCGATGAACATCCATCTCAAGATGGCCGTCAAGACCAGCGGCGAACAGGCCATCTGGATTCCGATCATCCTCGATCCGGACACCGGCAACATGGGCGGCGACCCTTGATCCCGGCGCCCCGCCGGAAAGGCCTGCGATGAGGACCTTGTCCTTCATTCTGGCGCTGTGCCTCGCGCTGGCGGCCGCCGCCTGCCACAGGCTGCCCTGGGCGTCGCGCGCCGAAAAGGCCGCCCTCGAGCAGAAGGTGGCACCCGACGTGCGAAGGATCGCCACCCTGAAGGGCGAAGCGCCGGTAATCGTCCGCCTGGATGTCGGGCCCGGCCTCGATTCGATGACCCCGGCCGACCGGGCCACCGCGATCGAACGGGCCTCCGCGGATGCGCTGGCCGAGATCCCTTCGAAAGAGGTGCGGGTCGTCCATCGCTATCAGATCGTGCCGATAGTGTCGGCCTGGGCCAGTCCCGAAGGCCTGGTCGAGCTGGCCAGGCGCCCGGGGGTGAAGGAGATCGTCCTCGACCGCCTCGACGCCGAATCGCTCGACAAGTCCGTCAGGCTGATCGGGGCGGATTCGGTCTGGCCGACCTCGACCGGGCTGAACCGGTACGTGGCCATCCTCGATACCGGGATCGACCGCGCTCATCCCTTCTTCGGCGGCCGGGTCGCGTTCGAGGCCTGCTTCCGCAAGGACGGCAAATGCCCCGTCCCGGGCTACGCGCAGATCGGGACGGGCGCGGCGCAGAGCATCACTCGAGGCCATGGCACGCACGTCGCCGGAATCGCCGCCGGCGGATACGCAGTGTCTTCGGGAATAGTCCTCAAGGGCGTGGCCCCCGGCGCGAAGATCATCGCGATCAACGTCTTCTCGGCGGGCGGCTCCTACGTCGGCGATCAGGTGAAGGCGCTCGAGCATGTCGCCATGCTGAAGCAGACGGGCATTTCCGTCGTGGCGGCGAACCTGAGCCTTGGCGACGGGGTGAAATATGTGTCCGCGTGCGACTTCCAGGAAAAGGAGCGCAAGCCGGTCATCGACAGGCTTCTTGCCCTCGGCGTCGCGACGGTGGTTGCGGCGGGCAACGAAAGCCAGAGCGGCGCCGTCTCCGCCCCCGGCTGCATCAGCAGCGCGGTGACCGTGAGCGCCGTCACCAACGCGGACAAGATGAGCCCCTGGCACAACCGGTCGCGGGTCCTTACCGACCTGGCGGCGCCGGGCGAGCAGATCCGCTCGTCCATGCCGAACGGCCAATATGCCGACGACACCGGCACCTCGATGGCGGCGCCTCACGTCTCGGGCGCGATCGCCCTGCTGTCCTCGGCGGCCCCGACCAAGTCGCTGAACGAGATCCTCGGTGCTCTCTCCTCGACCGGCACGGAGATCACCGATCCGGCGACCGGCGTGAAGTACAGGCGGATCAACGTGAGGGCCGCCCTCGCCCAGCTCACCGGAAACTGAGCAATCGGGCGGCCGCGTGACCTCGCTCACGGCGGCGCGGTCCCGCCATTGGCAAAACTCCTCGTCATTGGCGGAACGCGCTCGACGGGCTTGTCGAGAGTCCAGTGCGGCGAGAGGAGTTGAGATGACCCAGATCGAAAAAAGCAACGAATTCGACCCCGCGAAGGGGTCGCCTATGCCTCAGGCGCAAGGGTCGGATGCGCAGCCCATGTCCAGTCTCGTGGTTCCGGGCCCGGCAGACGCCCATGGCCATCCGGTCCATTCGTTCAAGGAGCCAAAGCCGAAGAACGCTCAGTTCAAACCGGAATTTTTATGCGTGGTCTACCTGAGATTCGAGGCCAACCAGCTCCTCACGGCTCGGTATGGCTACGTGAAGGAGACCGACCTGCTCAATCCCGAGAAGGTCGTAACGGCGGCGAACTCCGCTCTTCACGCGTTGCACGGTAACAATACGGCAGCCTTCCATCAGGGCAAAATCTACTACGACCTCGACTTTATCAGTGCTGGCTGCCAGCTGATCATGATTCTGTTTCTCAACAACGATCCCGACTACGTGAAATTCGAGCACATTAACGGTCCCGATTACATCGTCCGCTTTTCCAAGTTAAGCGCTGTCCAGCCGGACAACCCGACCTTCCCGGTCCAGGAAAACAACGCCTTCTTCAACTTGATGAAGTTGACGATCAGCGGCCTGACGGGACAGGAAGCCTATCGGATAGATTATTGGGATACGGAGCTGGTGAAGGGTGAAGTCAGCGACCCCGCGCCCGAGGAAACCGGCAAATATCGTCGCTACTCGATGAACATCCACCTGCGCATGGCCATCGCGACACCGGACCTGAAGCGGTCCACCCACTGGGTCCCTCTGGTTATCGATCCGGATACCGGAAACATGGGGGGCGACCCCTGATCGGGACCTGGGCCCGATGTCGGGCAACCAGCCTGGTGCGGACGGCGGGACTCGAACCCGCACGCCCCGAGGGGCAGGAGATTTTAAGTCTCCGGCGTCTACCGGTTCCGCCACGTCCGCACCGCCTTGGCATGCCATGATCGCCCGCGGGGCGAAAGCGGCTTGACAAATCGGAACATATATGGAACATGGTCAGCGTCGAGTCGCTCCGCTGGCCATGGCGCGGTTCGGCGGAAAGCGGTCGCGTGGGCGCAAGCCGACACGGCCAACGGCCGGCGCGAAGACATCCGGGAACGTTAGGAGCTCGCGTCCGAAGAGCCGTACCGATCCGGACCCGTCAGGGTCTCGAAAGAGGCGCTGGCGGAAGGGACGCCCGAAAGGGCGTTTGCCACGGTCCTTCCACGAAGGGCCCACGGACCGCCGGCTCTTCACCAAGTCGAACGCTTTCGCCACGAGCGAAAGCCACATCATCGTCAGCCCCGGGTGCCGGTGGCAGGACGCGCCGGCCGCTTCTCCCTCATCCGGCAACGGAGGCTTCGCCGCGCCCGCATCCCGCCCCGACATTCTCGGGGGGGGGGGTCCGCGCGAAGCGCGGTGGGGGGGTCCGCGCGAAGCGCGGTGGAGGGCAGGGGAGGAATTTCCCGCCTTCTCCAGTCCACTTCGTCCACTTCGTCCGATTCCGGACAGCAGCGCCCGACTTCGAGCCGGGCCCGTCTGGAGCAGGGCGGTGGAATGCCGCCCGCCGCCAGGCGGAAGCGGGGCGGGACGCTCAAACGTTCAGCCGCTCGCGCATTTCCTTGCCGGGCTTGAAATAGGGGACGCGCTTGGCGTCGACGTCGACGGCGTCGCCGGTGCGCGGGTTGCGGCCCTTGCGGGCGTCGCGCTCGCGGGTCGAGAAGGCGCCGAAGCCGCGCAGCTCGACCCGGCCGCCGCGCTGCAGCTGCTCGGTGACCGAATCGAAAAAGGAGGAGACGACCCGCTCGATCTCCTTGCCGGTGAGATCGGGATGATCATCGCAAAGCTTCTGCACGAGCTCGGAACGGATCACGGCTTCCCCCCATCAAGAGAAAAAACGGTCGAAGCGGAACGCCACCTCACCCCCGAAAGGGAGCCCGCTAACCCAAGTTAAAACTTAAATCTGGCCTGAAAGCAATATCACAGGTGAAAAAAAGACTAGGAAAATTCGGCCCTTGCCGCCCGTTCCGGGCTGCCGGCGCGAGGGCGGGCCCCCTCGGGCCCGCCCGGCGCGATTATTCCTTGCCTTTGTTCTTCAGCGCCTCGCCGAGGATATCGCCGAGCGACGCGCCCGAATCGGACGAGCCGTACTGGGCGACGGCCTGCTTCTCCTCGGCGATCTGGAGCGCCTTGATCGAGAAGTTGGGCTTCTTCGACCGGTCGAAGCCGATCACGAGGGCGTCGAACTTCTGCCCGACCTGGAAGCGCTCGGGCCGCTGCTCGTCGCGGTCGCGGCCGAGGTCAGTGCGCTTGATGAAGCCCGTCGCCCCGTCGTCGCCGACCTGGACCTCGAGCCCGCCGTCGCGGACCTCGAGCACGGTCACCGTCACCGTCTCGTTCTTGTTGACCCCGCCGCCCGCGGCCGCGGTCCCGCCCTTGGCGACCCCGCCGCGCTCGAGCTGCTTCATGCCCAGCGAGATGCGCTCCTTCTCGACGTCGACGTCGAGCACGACCGCCTTCACCATCTCGCCCTTGCGGTGGAGGTTCAGGGCCTCCTCGCCGGTCACGCCCCAGGCGATGTCCGACATGTGGACCATCCCGTCGACGTCGCCGTCGAGCCCGACGAACAGGCCGAACTCGGTCGCGTTCTTGACCTCGCCCTCGACCTCGGTTCCGACCGGGTGCGAGGCGGCGAAGGCCTCCCACGGATTGGCCTGCGCCTGCTTGAGGCCGAGCGAGATCCGGCGCTTCTCCTCGTCGACCTCGAGCACCGAGACGTCGACCTCCTGCGAGGTCGAGACGATCTTGCCCGGGTGGACGTTCTTCTTGGTCCAGCTCATCTCGGAGACGTGGACGAGGCCCTCGATGCCGGCCTCCAGTTCGACGAAGGCGCCATATTCGGTGATGTTGGTCACCCGGCCCTTGAACACTCCGCCGACCGGATACTTCGCGCCGGCGCCCTCCCAGGGATCGGCCTCGAGCTGCTTCATTCCGAGCGAGATGCGCTGGGTCTCGCGGTTGATCCGGATGATCTGCACCTTCACCGTGTCGCCGATGTTGATCACCTCGGACGGGTGGTTGACGCGCTTGTAGCTGATGTCGGTGACGTGGAGCAGTCCGTCGATCCCGCCGAGATCGACGAAGGCGCCGTAATCGGTGATGTTCTTGACGACGCCGTCGACGACCTGGCCCTCGGCGAGGCTCATGATCAGGCCCGAGCGCTGCTCGGCCCGGGTCTCCTCGAGGATCGCCCGGCGCGAGACGACGATGTTGCCGCGGCGGCGGTCCATCTTGAGGATCTGGAAGGCCTGCGGGATGTCCATCAGCGGGGTGACGTCGCGGACCGGGCGGATGTCGACCTGCGATCCGGGAAGGAAGGCGACGGCGCCGCCGAGATCGACGGTGAAGCCGCCCTTGACCCGGCCGAAGATGATCCCTTCCACGCGGTTGCCGGCGGTGAACTCGGTCTCGAGCTTGTCCCAGGCGGCCTCGCGGCGGGCGCGGTCGCGCGACAGCATCGCCTCGCCGGCATGGTTCTCGACCCTATCGACGAAGACGTCGACGACGTCGCCGACGGCGATCTCGGCCTTCTGGCCCGGCGCTGCGAACTCGCGAAGCGCGACCCGGCCCTCGCTCTTCAGGCCGACGTCGATCACGGCCATGTCGTTCTCGATCGCGGTCACCGTCCCCTTGACGACCTTGCCTTCGAAACTCTCGTTCTCGCCGCCGAGGCTGTCGTTGAGCATTTTCGCGAAATCGTCGCGGGTGGGCATCGCCGTGGTCGCCATGAGCTTCGTATTCCTTCGTTGCTTTTATTCCGGCCGCCGGTTGTCTCCGACGGTCTTCAGAACATGAAAACCGCGCCCGCCTCATGCGGAACGCGGCGTCCATGCGGGCGAGCGAAGCGAAGGCCCTCACCCGGACCGCTTTCGCGGTCGTCCCTCTCCCCTTGAGGGAGAGGGGGGTCAGAAAAGCAAAAGAGCGCGTCGAGGGCGGGCGTCTTCGCCTCTGCCTTCGCGCGCTGAGCCTTAGCCGAGCCTCCACAGGCGCTTAGCGCCCGCTGGACGGAGGGGGATATAGGGGAAGGGGGGCGGAGGGGCAAGCGGGTTAGTCAGTGCCTGCCTGCAAGACATCCGGCGGTGCCGGCGAAGATTGGTTTCACGCGAAGGACGCGAAGGAAGGCGAGCGACGCGAAGGCAAAGCGGCCCATTGGGATGAGGCGAGATCTCCGCCGATTTTTGCCTTCGATCACTTGGAAACCGGTTCGAGCCGCAAGCGAGCGAGCGCCAGCAGAGCGAGACGCGGCGAGAAGGGACGAACCGCGCGCAGTGTGGTTTGGCCCTGGGCTCACCTATCAATGCTACCATTCGTGCTTATTAAACTCGCTTGCCGAACACCTCTCAAAAACCGGGAGGCAGAAGGATGCTGTGAATCCTTCGTTGGTGTCCGAGCCAACCTTGTCGTCACTAAGCACTTGCCAGAATCCGTCAGTGCGCTCGATGTGGTAAGGGTCATTTACAAATCTGGCACTGTTGAAGGTGACATGTCCAAAACTGAAGTTAGGCCGATTGTGGTGCCGACTTTCGAGATTGTCGTTGGTAATTGGAAGGAAGTGCCAGTGTTCACACGCAACGCGCGGACGATTGGCCGGGTCAAGGTTAGCGCCCACTATAGGAAAATTGGCATCACAACGCCAAACGTGACCGGTGTAAGTGTCTCCAATCCAAGCCTGAGAAGTTGCACTATATACAGCGCCATTGCTCGCGTTTCTATTCGTCTGAGAGAAGCTATCGAATATAATGAAGCGTGCGGTTGTTGGGCCTTGGACAGGTGCTGCCTGCGCTGAAAACGCCGCGAACATGATCGCGATGACGATGGCGGCTCTAATGTTTCGTGACATAATGAGTCTCCCACATGGCGAAGAGTCTACCGCTCCTTATGGTGGCTGGTCCTGAGGGAGCGTGTCTATCTAGCCGGGCGGCTTCTCTTCGTCCGCGATGTGCGGCGGCCGGAAGCCAGTCTGGAAGGACCGCAGCGCGACCTCCGCCGGTCCCGAGCCCGGACGTCGCTCGGTCTCCCACGATCTCACAGTCTGGCCGGGATCGCCGCCAGTCAGGAGCAGCCACGAAGCAAGCTCGGACTGCGTAAGCCCGAGCCCCTTGAAGATCGCCTTCACTTCGTCGCCGGTCATCATCGGCAGGACTCTATCGTCATGGGCCGAGCCGGGGAAGCCGTAGCTCCCCCGGCCTCGCCGGTTAGGCCGCAAGCTCCGCTAGCGACTGGCGGAGCATCGCGGCACGATTTCTCGAGACTGGCTTCCGGGCGATCCGGCATGGCACTCCGCTGACGACGAGCCGGCGGTAATGGTGACAGTATACATTTACCCGCCAGCGCCGGGGCCTCGGGTGCCAGGTACCGAGGGGAAATCCTAGCGGAGGCGGCCGCTGCGTTCGGCGGCGCGCAGGGCGGCCAGGTCTTCGGGATCGAGGCCTTGGTCGAGGAAGGCGCCAGTCATCGATACGCTCGCGGGCGGGGGCGAGGTCGGTCAGCGGGTCGGCGGCGAGGCCGAGATGGGCTCGGGCGCTTGGGGAAAAACCGTGACAGTGACGAATTTTGTCGGAAAGGACGGAGTGCACCCGCCCGCTGGCAATTCGTCAGGGTCACGATTTTCTGGCCTTAGGGCGACAGAGCACAATTACCCGTCCGACGCCGGCCCGAGGCGCTTCATCGGCTGACGGACAAGGCGTTGCGGGGGCGCTGAAGCTTCGCCTTCGCCCCTTTGCGCCTTTGCGTGCACAACCTCCTTTTTGTCTCACGCGAAGACGCGAAGAAGATAGACGTTAGATCCCTCACCCGCGTTAGCGCCCGCAGGGGCCTCATGTGGCCCTATCCGAATTTTAGGTACGTTCGCTCGCTTGCTATGTCGGGGCGAAACCGACGAGTACGGACTTGTCTCATGTCACATTGTTGTTTACACAATGACCATGGATTTGGGTCATGGTCCGGTGCCCGAGGACTCCGGCGGTGACTGCTCGGATTGCCGACCTTCGGGTCATTCAGGCGCAGCGGCGCGGCGTCGTTGTCGGCATGCCGCGCATGACGGCGCAGCGGATCGCGGCGATCGCCGATTTCCTCGGGGCTGCCAGCGAGTGGAAGGATCTGGCGTTCATGTTCGACGAGCTCCAGCGTCACGAGGGCGGCGGATGGAAGGTCCCGGTCGATCGCCGGTGGTGGCTGGCGTTCGACTGGACCGAAGACGTGGGCGCGTTGAACGTGAGGCTGGTCGAATGACGAAGATGGAAGAAGAGCGCGACTTTCCGCCGCTTTCGCCGGGAGCGGTCCTGCAGGAGCGAATCGTCGGGCGGCTCGGTATCAGCCAGGCGGAGCTGGCGAAGGCGCTGGGCGTGTCGCGCTTCACCGTCAACCAGGTGCTCGGGGGGCGCCGCGGGGTGTCCGCGGAGATGGCGCTTCGGCTCGGCCATGTGCTGGATACGTCGCCCGAGCTATGGCTGAAGCTGCAGGCGCAGGTGGATCTGTACGAGGCCCGGCGGGCGATCGGCGCGGAGCTTTCCAGGCTGCCGCGGCTGCGGGGCAAGGGCGTGCCGGCTGACTCCGCGGCAGCGGAGTGAGCGCCCGGTGGCGAGGAGGGATTCCCGCATGGAAACGGTCAGCCTCGACGAGAAGTTCGGCCGGTTCAGCGAGCATTGGCGGCCGAAAGTGGCGGCCCGGCTCAACGGCCAGGAGGTGAAGCTGGTGAAGGTGCACGGGGTGTTCCCCTGGCATCGCCACGAGGAGGCGGACGAGATGTTCCTGGTGTGGCGGGGGCTCTTCCGCGTCGAGTTTAGGGACCGGGTGGTGGAGATGGGGCCGGGCGAGCTCATCGTCGTGCCGCGCGGGGTCGAGCATCGCACCGCCGCGGACCAGGAGGCGGAGGTGCTGATCTTCGAGCCGGCCGAAACCCGGAACACCGGCGATGTCCTCGACGACCGCTTCACCGCGCCGAACGGGGTCGGTGTCTAGCGCCTGGCGCGGGACGGTTTCTCAAGGCCGGGGACAGCCCCTTAAATCACGATTTTCGGATCGGCAGCCGGCCTGAAAAATCCGCGATTGTCGTCTTCGGTGTCTGTCCCCACTTCGCTCTCGGGCGGGTCGCCCCCGATCCGATCCTTCGCGGCTTGGCGGCTTTGCGTGCCCAACCCTCTTTTGTCTCACGCGAAGCCGCGAAGCGGCTCACTCCCTTCGAAGGAACGCCTCTTAATCCAGGCCGGCGTGGTAAATGCCGAGGATCGTCACTTCGCCCGGCTCGATCGAATAGGCGATGGTCGCTCGACCGCGGAAGGCGAGGGTGCGGACGTCCCTGCCCAGGTCGTCGCGGGGTGTGCCGCGGCGAGGGAATGTGGCAAGGCCGCCGCACTTGCGCGCGATCGCCTCGGTATAACGGCGAGCGAACTCCGGAGAGGCGTCGACGGCGATGTAGAGATAGATCGATTCGAGACGCGCCTCGGCCTCCGGGGAGAGGATGACGCGATGCGTGGTCGCGCGCCTTTCGAGGCGACGGTTCGTTCGTGGAGGCGGCGAGGCTTGCCCGGACCTGCTCGAGCGAGCGGGCGCGCGAGGGATCGGCTTTCATTTTATCGTAGGCCGCGACCACCTCGCTACGCAGCCAATGCTCCAGGTCGCGGTCCCTGTCCTCGAGCGTACGAAGGGCCTCGGCGACGACGTCGCTCAAGCAGGCAAATTCGCTCGTGGCGACCCGGGCCCGGACCTGCTCGGCGAGGTCATCGGGCACAGTGACGCTGAGCTCGTGCCTGTCCGCCATCGGGCGTCTCCTTCGACTTCAAGATTAATCCCGGCGCCGGAGAGGCGCGACGGAGCCAAGCGGCGAAGCGGATTCAGTTTATCGCGGCGTCGCTCCTGTCCCTCTTTTACAGCGATTTAGGTCCGGATCGGCGCAATCTCGTCCTAGGCAGCTTCGCGATCGGGGCTAGTCTGGCCGGGGTCGAGGACGGGGGGGATGCCATGGCTGGAATCGGGCGGTTCTGGGTCGGCGCGGGGAGCGCCGCGATGCTGTCGCTTGGCGGGCTGGTCTACGCCGGGAGCTCGCCCGCGGCGACCGCGCCGGGGATCGGCATCGACTCCGCCTTCCCGGCCGAGCTCAATCCCGGCGGCGGCGCTCCCAAGGCCAGCCTGCAACAGGCCGCCGCCTTCGCCTGGCAGGAGTTCATCGCCCTGAACTGGCCCGTCAAGGTCGACGACCTGGGGGAGCCGGTCCGCGACACGCCGGCGCCGGACTGCCTGTTCGGAGAGGGAAAGGGCGCTCCGGACTGCTCGAAGCGGCCGCTCACCTGGGAAACCTTCCGCGGCAAGGTGGAGATCTTCGGTCCGCGGGCGTTCGACCACGACTATCGGCACCGGCCCGATTATCACGACGCCTACACCTACAAGGTCCACTCCTGCGACCCCGTCGCCCTCGACCTGAAGCCGGCGTGGGTCAATGTGGACGAGACGTCCGAGATCGGATTCGACTCCATGTATGCCGGAGTCAATCCGGCCGGCGGCAGCGCGACGAACCTCGACCGGCAGCTGATCCGATTCGCGGCGAAGGCGAACAAGGCGGAGTTCGAGGTCGCGAGCCTGAACCGCAACTCCCCGCCGACGGCCAAAAAACCGATCACGCTCAGCAACGGCACCGTCGAGCTGAAGGCGGCTTGGCGGCCGCTGACGAAGCACGAGGCCGACAGCGGCCGATTCCACATGACGAAGGTCCGCTATTACGAGAATACCGGGCGGATAGTGGCGCCGAAGACGCCGACGTCGCCCGCGGTACCGGGCGTCTGCTGGCGCGAGGCGGTGTGGGGCCTGGTTGGCCTGCACATCATCCAGAAGACCCCGAGCGCGCCCTATTTCATCTTCGCGACCTTCGAGCAGGCCGACAACATCCTCAATCCGAAGGGCGAGCCGGTCGAGGATGCGGAGGGGCGGCCGTCGGGCAATTTCGTCCCGGCCGGCAACACCCGTCCCGAGACCGCGATCACCGACGGCCCCAACCCTCCCGGGCAGCCCGGCGGGCCCGGGGTCACGATCAAGGGATCCGCTTATTGCCCGGCCGGAGCGGACGGCCGGCCGAAGAACCAGCTCTATTATGTCAACTCGGCCGGCAATGTCGATGTGCCGACGGGCGGGCCGATCTGCATCAACCGGCGCGACCGCCACATCCCCCACGAAATCGTGGAGGCGAACCAGCAGGCGCATCAGGCGATCGCTTCGTACAACAGGAGCAACGGCGTCACCTCGCCCTGGCCCTATTACAAGCTCGTCAACGTGCAGTTCAAACCGCTGACGAAGACCGTGCCCGGCCGGCCCTATACCGGCCGCGACGCGGCGACCTACTACATGGCCAACAGCGTCATCGAGACCAACACCGTCCTTCAGAACTTCAGCGGAGGGTTCACGCTGCTGGACGGCCCGATCTCCGATTTTGCGATAAACGACGTCATGGGCCCGCCGACGCCGCCCAAGTCGGCCATCTTCTACAACGTTCGAGTTCCGGCCGCGGGAGGGAAGGTCGACAGCTACCTGATGGGCGGCTGCATGGGGTGCCACGGCAACGCTCAGGCCGCGGGCGGCGACTTCAGCTTCATCCTGCTCGGCCTCGGCCAGGAGATCTATCCCGACTCGGTGCCGGCCTACACGCCGGCGGGCGTCCGGCTTCGGGCGATCCGCCCCCGGACGCACGGAACGCCGCGAGGGACGGCGGCCGCGAAGCCGCGCTCGCGCAAGTCGCGGTGACACCGCGCGCCGCCCGGGAACTTCCGGTGCCGGGCGCCGAGGGTTATTGCGCCTGTCCTCCGGCCGGTGGCGCGGGCGGGCGGATCGCCGCCAACCGCTGGGCGCCCTTTTCGCCCGCCCCGTCCGGAGCCGGTTGTGGCCGCCGGTCGACGGGTGCACCTTCTTGCGCCGGCGATGACCGGGACCGGGCTTGGGTTGGCCCGGGTCGTCGCCGAACCGTAGGAGAGTGACATGACCAAATCCGGCAAATCCGCGCAGCTGCGATCGCAGCTCGAGGCGCTCGACAACGCAGTCGAGGCTTCGGAAGCCCGCGGCGACGCGACTCCGGCGCCCCGCAAGATAAACGAGGGGGACGACCGCTGGGGCGGCTATCCCTGAGCCTTTGACGGAAGCGGATCCGGCCGGTCCGGCCGACGTGATCGATCGCCATGTTCCAGGCTGAGCTGGCATTCGCCGATCTCAACTCCCCCGTCGACGTCATCGGCGGGGGAATTTTTTTCGGCGCCTCGTCCTGGGTGAGTCCGATCCGGCACCGGATGCTCGGCACGATCGTGCTCGAGAGCCGGACCCGGGTCGCGATCCTGTCCTTCGAACGATTCGCCGACGATCCCGAGGGCCTTCAGGTGGAAACCGGGCTCTCCGAAGCGGCCCTCTCGTCGCGCCTCGACGCGCTCGAGCGCCATCTCCTCGATTTCGCCGTCCTCAGCTTCGATCGCCGCCGCCGGGAGGTTCGATATCGGGCGTCGCCCGTCATCTCCGTCCCGGCCTATCTGGCGCCCGCCGCCGACGGAGCGAGGATCGACTGGGATTATGCGCGTCTCCTCGCCGGCCGCGAAGCGCCGGTCGTCTGGGACATGGTTTTCGCGCACATGGCCGGCGTTCCGACCTACGGCCCTGCCACGGTCGTCGCCGGCCTCTATCGAGCGACGGCCGGAGCGACCCTGATCCTCTCTCCGGGCGGGCGGATCGACGTCGAGGCTCCGGCCGCGATCGCCTTCGATGGTCCCGGCGAGGTCGCGCCGGGTGCCGATCCCGAGGGGATCTTGATCGAGACGGTGACCGGTCTCCTGGCCGCGCGACCGCTCGAGCGGGCTCGAACCGCCGTGGAGTTGAGCGGGGGCATGGATTCGGCGCTGGCGGCGCTGGCCACCGCCGCCGTCGCCGGCCCGGGACTGATGAGCGTCGGGGCCCAGTTCGGCGGCGCGATGGGCGAGGCGCAGCGCCAGCGCCGGGAGCTGCTTCGCGCGGCCGGCGGCTTCGACGATCTCAGCGTCCCGGCCGAAAGGCTCGCCCCCTTCTCGCCGTCCAGCCGACGCCGCGTCCGCTATGGAGTCTGGCCCGAGGACGAGAACTACCCGGAGATTTTCGAGGCGATCTTCGCCATGCTCCAGGCGGCCGGGATCGACAGCCTGATCTCGGGATTCGGCGGCGACGAACTCTACTTCGCCTACGAGGGGGAAGAGGAGCCGGCCGGCGAAGCCGGGACCCGGTGCCCCTTCCTCTCGCCGGCGGGGATCGCGGCGGCGAGCCGCGCGCGCCGGACCTATCCACGCACCTGGCTTCAGGAAAGCTGCTGGCAAAGCGCGGCCGGCCAATCCCAGCGATTGCTTCGCTACGGCCTGTGGCCGGTCTATCCCTATCTCAGCGAGCCGCTGGCGCGCTTCGTTTCCCGGCTGCCGCGCTGCTGGCGGCGCGACCGGCGGCTGCTTCGACGGACCCTGGGCCGGCTGCTCGGAAGCCCGGTGTTCGAGACGGCCTATGTCAAGGAGAGCTTCGATCCCGTCGCGCGCCGGGGACTGACCGAGAACCGGGACTATCTCGTAAGCCTCGTCGGGCGATCGCCGCTTTCGGGCCATCCCGACGTCGACGACCGCGCCATCGTCGCCGCCCTGTCGGGCGACATCGGAGCTCTCGAGCGCGATACCTACAACGTGCTGTTCCGGACCCTGAAGCTGTTCTGCTTCTTCCAGTCCACCGATCCCGACGGTGGAGACGAGGGCAGGGACGGCCGGGATCCTTCAGGGGCCGGGCACCAGGCGTGAACCGTGATTACCCGAGGCGATCGTGAAGTAGGCGTCCTCGCCCGCGCGACTTGGGGGCCGCATCCGGGCGCCGGGAGCCAAGTCGGGGCCGGCCCCCTCGCGGACGCCGGCCCCGCCCCCGTTACGCAACCGGAGGGGCCCGTCCGGGCCGGCGCGCGCGACATACATCGTCGACTCCGTGCGCCGGCCGTGGAGGGCAGGGAGGCCTTTGCCCGAGGCGCGATGATGAGCGGCTGAACGCGCCCGACAGCCGCCGTTCACCTCGGGACGCAAGGTCGAGGCGGCGGCTCGGGTGGCGACCGCCGACCCGGCTCGTGGGGAGTAGGCGACGGCCGCCGTGGGCTTCCTTGCACGCCCTGGCGCCGGCGTCGGCGATTTTCGAGTCCGGATCGGACGCTTCGTGAAGCGGCCCGGCTATTGGCGGTTGGCGGTGGCCTCGTTGCCGCCGCCGGTGCGGACGTCGACGTCAAGGTCCCCGATCCGGTCGGCGGCGTTGCCGACGGTCGCGGCGGCGTCCTCGGCGGCGTTCCCGGCTCCGGCGGCGGCGCTCTCGGCGGCGTTCTCGAGGCGGTCGGCGGCGTTGTCGATGCGGGCCGCGGTGTTCTCGTCGACATTGACCTGGCAGCCGGCGGCGAGGGCGAGGGCGGGGAGGAGGGCGGCTTTGAGGACGGCGTTCATCGGCTTCTCCCTTGGAGGGCGGAAAGCGGAGGGTAGCAGGCGGGCGGACGGGAGGGAACCGCGCCGCCGCCGCCGCGTCTCGACACAGGCAGCCGGAGACCCGCCATGAGCCTCGCCGCGATCGCCCTCAACTGCAGCCTGAAGGGGAGCCGGGGCGGGGATTCGTCCACCGACCGGATGATCGGCCTGATCGTCTCCGAGCTGAAGAAGCGCGGCGTCGGTTTCGAGGGCACGATCCGGATCGCCGACCATGACGTGAAGCCCGGAGTGACGTCGGACGAAGGGGAGGGCGATTCCTGGCCCGCGCTTCGCGGCCGGATCCTCGCCGCCGACATCCTTCTCTTCGGGACCCCGATCTGGCTCGGCCAGATGTCGAGCCTCGCCAAAAGGGTGGTCGAGCGGATGGACGCCTTCCTCTCGGAGACGGACGACAGGGGCCGGATGCCGAGCTTCGGCAAGGTCGTCCTGATCGCCGTGGTCGGCAACGAGGACGGCGCCCACAACGTCACCGCGCAGCTCGGCCAGGCGCTCGCCGACACCGGCTGGACCCTGCCGCCCTCGTCGGCGGTCTACTGGGTCGGCGAGGCGATGGGCAGCGTCGACTTCAAGGACCTGCCGAACATCCCCGACATGGTCGAGCAGAGCGCGGCGATGGCGGCGAGCAACGCGGCGCATCTCGCCGCCTTCCTGAAGGCGCGGCCCTATCCGGGGGTGGAGGGCGGCGGCGGGTGACGGAGGGCTGGGGCGCGCGGGAGGAAGCGGCATGATCACGGGCTCGTTCGCAGCAAAAGAGTGACGGAAGCGGCATCATCACGGGCTCGTTCGCAGCAAAAGAGTGACAGTATACATTTTTCCGCGGTCCAACGGACGGAAGGCCGCGGCCGAAAATATATACTGTCACTCTTTTCCTGGAGGTTCGACCGTGTTCCCGGGTCCGGGCCTCGCCGGAAATGGCCGGGGCGCCGGGCGCGGCCAGCCCCATTGACGCCATCGCCCACTTGTCCGACAAATCGCGCCGAGCAAGGGGAAAGCATTGGCCAGTCTGGAGCTCAGCAACATCCGCAAGGCCTATGGCGAGACGCTCGTCCTCGACGACGTCTCGCTGGCTCTGGGGGAGCGGGAGTTCATCGCGTTCCTGGGACCTTCGGGGTCGGGCAAGTCGACGCTGCTGAGGATCATCGCCGGGCTCGAAAGCGCCGACAGCGGCGAAGTGCGGCTGGCCGGAGAGCGGATCGACGGCAGGCCGCCGGGCGAGCGCGGGGTCGCGATGGTGTTCCAGCATTATGCGCTCTACCCGCATATGACGGTCAGGGAGAACATGGCGTTCGGCCTGAGGAACGCGAGAGTGCCCAAGGACGAGATCGAGGCTCGGGTCGCGGAGGCGGCTCGGGTGCTCGAGATCGAGAGCCAGCTCGACAAGAAGCCCGGGCAGATGTCGGGCGGCCAGAGGCAGCGGGTCGCGATCGGCCGGGCGATCGTCAAGCATCCGAAGCTGTTCCTGCTCGACGAGCCGCTGTCGAACCTCGATGCGGCGCTTCGGATGCGCACCCGGGTCGAGCTGGCGCAGCTTCGCCAGCGGGTCGACGCGGCGTTCATCATGGTCACCCACGACCAGGCCGAGGCGATGACGCTCGCCGACCGGATCGTGGTGATGAACGACCGGCGGATCCAGCAGGTCGGGGCGCCGATGGAGATATACGCCCGGCCGGCCAACACCTTCGTCGCGCGCTTCGTCGGCTCGCCGGCGATGGCGCTGGCGCCGGC
>DASVVX010000076.1:0-4151 GCA_036386295.1 Allosphingosinicella sp. | reverse complement strand
CGCCCGGGTCGCCGGAGCGCCGCTGGTCGAGCATGTCGTGCGCCGCGCCGCGGCGGCCGGGGCGAGCGGGTTCGTCGTCGTCACCGGCTACGAGGCGGAGCCGGTCGAGGCCTTCCTGGCCGATCTCGCCGACCGCACCGGCCTTCGCATCGACACCGTGCGGAATTCCGACTGGGCCCGACCGAACGGCGTCTCGGTCCTCGCCGCCGAGGCGCGCCTCGACGGCGAGTTCGTCCTGCTCATGTCCGATCACCTGTTCGATCCCGCCATCCTTCGCGACATGATGAGCGCGGATCGGCCGGGAGCCCTGACGCTCGCGGCCGACTTCGCCGTCGACAATCCCCTGCTCGACCTCGACGACGCCACCAAGATCGAGCTCGGCGAGGGCGGCCGGATCGTCCGAATCGGCAAGGTGCTGCCGCGCTACGACGCCATCGACACCGGCATCTTCATCGCCGGCCCGGCGCTGTTCGAGGCGCTTCGCGCCAGCCTTGCCGCCGGCGGGAGCGGCTCGCTTTCGGAAGGGGTGCAGGCGCTCGCCGATTCGGGCCGGGCGTTCGTCCGCGATTGCGGCGGCCGCTGGTGGCTCGACGTCGACGACGAAGCCGCCTTCGCCAAGGCCGAGGCGGCGCTGGGATAGATGGAATTCCTCCCCGCGATTTCGCGGGGAGGGGGACCAGCCGAAGGCTGGTGGTGGGGTTCTACAGCGTCGGAAGAACCCCTCCACCACGCTTCGCGCGGTCCCCCTCCCCCGGAAATCCGGGGGAGGAATTCAAGCTCCCTAGGTCCCGTCGAGCGGCGAGATCCCCCGGACGCCCTCGACATAGGCCCGCGCCTTGGCCGCCGTCTCTTGGGCCGACTGGCCGGGCCGGTAGAGGCCGGAGCCGAGGCCGAAGCCGTCGGCCCCCACGTCGAGCCAGGGCCACATCGTGCCGGGGCCGACTCCGCCGACGACGAGCAGCGGCACGTCGCGCGGCAGCACGGCGCGAAGCGCCTTGACCACCGGGGGGGCGGCGCCTTCCGCCGGGAACAGCTTCAGTCCGGTGGCTCCGGCCCGAAGCGCCCGGAAGGCTTCCGACGGCGTGAAGAAGCCGGGCAGCGACACCAGCCCCGCCGCCGCCGCGGCCTCGATCACCGGTGGGAAGGTATTGGGCGAGACGATGATCCGCCCGCCGACGTCGCGCACCCGGGCGACATCCGCCGGGTCGAGGACGGTACCGGCGCCGATCAGCGCCGCTTCGCCGAACCGCCTGGCCAGCCGCTCGATGCTGGCGAGCGGGTCGGGCGAGTTGAGTGGCACTTCAATGATCCGGATCCCCGCCTCGAAGAACGCCTCTCCGGTCGCCTCGGCCTCGCCCGGCGTCACGCCGCGGATGATCGCGACCAGCGGGCATTCGCCAAGCCGCCGCTTCAGCTCTTCGCCCGGGTCCATCGCATAAGCTCCGCAATCTGCCTCGTCCTCGGCGCGTTAGAGCCCTACGCGCGGCGAGCCCAGCGGTTTCGAGCGCGGCGGCGCGCCTCAGCCCTCGATCGCCGCCCGGACGAGCGCCCGGATCGCCCAGCGCTTGACCGCCGCCGCCTCGGCCTCGTCGAGCTGAAGAACGTCCTTGCCGACCAGCATCGCCTCGGTGCCGATGAAGAAGGCGAGCGCCCTGGCCAGTCGCTCGCGCTCGGCCGGAGCGAAGGCGCCCGGCTCGATCGCGGCCTCGATCAGCCGGGAACGACGGTTCTGGCGGGCGGGCGGATCGTCCGGCTCCGCCTTCGGCCGGGCCTGGAGGGCGTTGGCGAGCATGGTCCGAAGCGCCGGCTCGTGGGCGCGCACCATCTCGCTCACCGCCGCCTCGGCCGCCTCGACCCGCGCCGCCACGTCCGCCGGGCCGTCGGCGAACAGGGCCGCCGAGTCCGGGAAGGCGACGTCGAGCGAGGCTTCGAGGAGGAGCGCCTCGACCCCTGGGAAATAGCGATAGGCGGTGGCGCGCGAGACCAGCGCCTCCTCCGCCACCTCGTCGAGGGTCGGGCTGCGGCCGTCGCGCATCAGCCGCGCGGCCGCCTCGAGCAGGTCCTTGCGGGTTCGGCGGCGCTGGTTCGGGCGCCCGACTGTGCCGGCGTCGGCCATCAGGAATCCTGCGGCAACTGGCGCTGGATCGCGGCGAGATCGACCCAGACATTCTCCCGCTTCATGTCCCCGTCCGGGTCGAACTCGACGACGTGAAGGAGCCGGAATTCGAGCGGCCGCCCCTTCCCCTCGATTCCGAACGGCCGGCCCGGGGCCCGGCCGCGCCAGAGCGATTCGTCGACCAGGAAATCCTCGCCATAATAGCGCCTGAGGGTCTCGACCCGGCCGTCGGCCAGGTCCGAGAAGAGGGTTTCGTAGAAGGCGCGCGGCGCCTCGCGGCCAAGCGTCGGGCCGGTCGGAAGGCCGACGATGTCATGCTCGCACGCGTTCGAAAGCGTCGCCAGCACGCCCTCGACATCGTCCTTCGCCTCGAAGGCGAAATGCTCGTCCATCCTGGTGTCCATCTGGGCGCGGGTCAGGCCCATGGCTTCCTCCCTTGCAGCGAATCGACGCATATCCTGTAACGAGACCAGCGTCTCATTACAATAAGGAAGTCCAGTATGCGATGCAACTTTGGCCGCCCGCCGTCTTTTTATCCCCGTCCGAGCGATGCGGGGTGGCACCGCCGCCGCTCGCGGGTTAGCCCGAACAGCCGCGCATCGCCCGAGGGAGGATTCCATCGCCAACTTCATCTTCGCCACCGGGATCGAGAACAGCATCCCGACCATCAACGGCGGCCGCACCCGGGTCGACCAGATGGAGGCGTGCGGCCATTACCGGCACTGGAAGACCGACTTCGACTGCTGCGACGAACTCGGAATCCATTTCCTCCGCTACGGGCCGCCGCTCTACCGGACGCTGCTCGGCCCCAACAAGCATGACTGGGAGTTCGCCGACCTCACCTTCGCGGAGCTGAAGCGGCGCAACATCACCCCGATCGTCGACCTCTGCCATTTCGGAGTGCCGGACTGGATCGGCAATTTCCAGAATCCCGATTTCCCGCAGCTCTTCGCCACTTATGCCGGCGCCTTCGCCGAGCGCTTCCCCTGGGTGCAGCTCTACACGCCGGTCAACGAGATGTTCATCTGCGCGATCTTCTCGGCGAAATACGGCTGGTGGAACGAGCAGGCCAAGGACGACCGAAGCTTCGTCACCGCCCTGAAGCACATCGTCAAGGCCAACGTGCTGGCCATGATCGAGATATTGAAGCGCCGTCCCGACGCCATCTTCATCCAGTCGGAAAGCTCGGAATATTTCCACGCCGACAGCCCGTCGGCGATCCACAAGGCGGAGCTGATGAACTCCCGCCGCTTCCTGAGCCTCGATCTCAATTACGGCCGCCGCGTCGACAGCGAGATGTACGAGTATCTGATGGACAACGGAATGACTCGCGAGGAGTACCATTTCTTCCTCAACCATCGGCTGAAGCAGCACTGCATCCTCGGCAACGATTATTACATGACCAACGAGCATCGGGTCTACGCCGACGGCCGTACCGAAAGCTCGGGCGAGGTGTTCGGCTATAGCGAGATCACCCGCCAATATTACAACCGCTACCGTCTCCCCGTCATGCACACCGAAACCAACCTGCGCGAGGGGCCCAGGGGGGACGAGGCGGTCCACTGGCTGTGGAAGGAATGGGCCAACGTCCTTCGGATCCGCAACGTCGGCATCCCCACCGTCGGCTTCACCTGGTATTCGCTGACCGACCAGGTCGACTGGGACACCGCCCTTCGCGAGCAGAACGGCAACGTCAACCCGCTCGGCCTCTACGATCTCGACCGCAACATCCGCAACGTCGGCACCGCCTACAAGAAGCTGATCTCGGATTGGCGCGACGTCCTGCCCGCCTCGAGCCTGTGCCTCTCGGTTCCGATCGTTCCGCCGTCCCACACCGACCGCCCCTTCGCCCAGGAGCAGAAGGACGAAGCGGCCAAGCATTTGAAGGGCTTCGTCACCGAGGCCGCCGCCGTCCACCCGCAGCGCGGTCCCGGTCACGATGACGGCCTTGTCCCGAACACGCATGCGTCGCGTCTCCTCTAGAAATCTCCCATGGCCTGGGACTGCTTCCGGCGGAGCAGCCGCGCGTCCTCGC
>DASVVX010000075.1:0-5402 GCA_036386295.1 Allosphingosinicella sp. | reverse complement strand
GAACACCTCGTCATAGGCCAGCCGCTCGCGCGCGGCGCCGGCGCCGCGGCTGTGGTGGACGGCTTCCAGAGCCTCCCGCCACGCCGGCCAGCCGCGGGTGGCGAGAAGGCTCGGCTCGATCCACTCGCGCAAGTCCGGAGCGCGCGCCAGCGCCTGGCCGGCGAGATCGGCCATGCGCCTGCTGGTGAGGCCTTCGGAGAGGGGATAGACCGGCTCTCGCTCGGGCAGGTCGAGCGCTTCGCCGGGCTCCAGCACATAGTCCGGATGGACCATCTGGAGCTCCTGCCCGTACATCTCCATCCGGCCGGAGACGACCTTGGGAACTCCGAGCGGCAGCTGCTTCTTCGCCCAGCCCGGATTGTGGAAATAGGTGAGCGACAGGTAATTGCCCTCGCGGTCGGTCACGTAGACCCGGAAGGGGCTGCGCGGCCCGCCCTGGCGGTAGTCGACCGGGGTCACGACGACGGTGACCACGCCGCCGGCATCCGCCATGTCGAGGACGTCGACCTTCTTCCGTTCGATCCAGCTCACCGGGAGGTGGAAGAGGATGTCGACGACCCGGTTCAGCCCGAGCCGCTTGAGCGGCTTGGCCAGGGCCGGGCCGATCCCCTTGAGCACCTCCACTTCGGCGAAGACGGGATTGAGGATGTCGGGCCGCATGGGGGGTTGGTAAGGCGGGCTCGGCGGACGGACAATCCTAGACCGTCGCCCCAGCGAAGGCTGGGGCCCCAGGGGGCGAAAGGCGCCGGCATTTTTCACCCGCCGGGATGCCAGCCTTCGCTGGCATGACGAATAGCGCCGCGTTTTTCGCCCACCGGGATGCCAGCCTGCGCTGGCATGACGGAGAAAATCTTCCTACATCGCCTCCCTGATCAAGCCGCCCGGATCCTCCCGGCGGCCTTTTCCGCATTGGACCCATGGACCGCGACGACCGCCTCAAACGCCTCCGATTCCGGGCCTGGCACCGCGGCACCCGCGAGGCCGATTTCCTGATCGGCGGCTTCTTCGACGCGCAGCGCGAGTCCTGGGGCGAGTCGGAGATGGCCTGGTTCGAGGCCCTGCTCGAGGAGCAGGACGTCGACATCATGGCCTGGGCGATCGGAACCGCCGAGCCTCCGGAGCGCTTCGACGGCGCGCAGATGCGGCGGCTCCGGGACCTCAACTATATCAAGCACCATCGCTAAGTGACCGACATCCACAAGATCCTCTCCGCCGCCCGGCCGATGACCCTGGCCGGGGCGCCGGCCGGCTTCCTGCCCTGGCTGGCCGCCGACCTCGCTCGCGCCGCGAAGCATGTCCTGAGCGAGCCCGCAGGCGGCGTCGAAGGGGGACGGGCCGTGTTCATCGCCCCCGACGAGGCGGCGATGCGCCACCTGCAGGACGCGGCGGCCTATTTCGCCCCGGAGCTCGAGGTGCTCGCCTTTCCGGCCTGGGACTGCCTGCCCTACGACCGCTCCTCGCCGTCGCTTCGCGCCTCGTCCGAGCGGCTTGCGACGCTTCACGCGCTCCAGCGCAAGGCCGGCGGACCCCAGCTCCTCGTCACCACCGTCAACGCCGCGACCCAGCGCACGCTGACCCCGTTCCGGGTCCGCCAGCTCGTCGCCCGGCTCGCGCCGGGCGAGCGGATCGACATGGCCAAGCTTTCGGCCCTCCTCAGCGCCAACGGCTACCATCGCACCGACACCGTCCAGGATTCGGGCGAATATGCGGTGCGCGGCGGAATCGTCGACCTCTTCCCGGCGGGCGAGAGCGAGGGGCTCAGGCTCGATTTCTTCGGCGACGAGATCGAGAGCGTGCGGCGCTTCGACCCCGCCACCCAGCGCACCACCGGCAACGAGGCGGGCGGCTTCACCCTCCTCCCCGCCTCCGAGACCCTGCTCGACGAGGACAGCGTCAAGCGCTTCCGATCGCGCTACCGCGAGCGGTTCGGAGCCAGCGCGACCGGCGACCCGCTCTACCAGGCGGTGTCGGAGGGACGCCGACTCGCCGGCCTCGACCATTGGCTGCCGCTGTTCGAGGAGCGGCTCGCCACCCTGTTCGACCATCTCGGCGAGGACGACATCGTCGTTCGCGACGCCCATGACGCCGGCGCGGCCGACGCCCGCTTCGAGGCGATCGCCGATTATTACGAGAACAGGAAGCGCGCCCAGTCGTCCGACCCGGGAAGCTACCGGCCGCTCGAGCCCGTGACCTTGTACCTCTGCCGCGACGAATGGGACGGGCTGATCGCCGACCGGCCGCTCCACCTCGCCACGCCCTATCACGAGCCGGGGAGCGCGACGGTGATCGACTTCGAGGTCGACGCCGCCCGCGACTTCGCCCCGGAGCGCACGCAGGGCAGCAACGTCTACGAGGCGGTGGTCGAGCATGTCGCCGCGCTTCGGCGGGCGAAGAAGAAGGTCGTGCTGGCGAGCTACTCGGCCGGCGCGCGCGAGCGGCTCAAGGGCCTGCTCGCCGACCATGGCCTCAAGAAGGCCGTCGAGGTCGATAGCTGGCAGGAGGCCCAGGGCGCCTCCGGCGTCGCCCTCGCCGTCCTCCCGCTCGACCACGGCTTCGCCACGTCCGACATCGCCCTGCTCACCGAGCAGGACATGCTCGGCGACCGCCTGGTCCGCCGCCGCAAGCGGAGGAAGTCCGCCGACGCCTTCATGAGCGAGCTGGCGACGCTGTCGCCCGGCGACCTCGTCGTCCACGCCGACCACGGCATCGGCCGCTACGAGGGGCTGACCCGGATCCCGGTCGGAACGTCGCCGCACGATTGCGTCGCGCTCGAATATGCCGGCGGCGACAAGCTCTACGTTCCGGTCGAGAATATCGACATCCTCTCGCGCTACGGAAGCGAGAGCGACGGAGTCGCGCTCGACCGGCTCGGCGGCGAGGCCTGGCAGCGCCGCAAGGCGCGGATGAAGGAGCGGATCCGCGAGATCGCCGGCGAGCTGATCAGGACCGCGGCCGAGCGGGCGCTGAGGCCGGGCGCGGTGATCGAGCCCGACACCAGCTACGCCGCCTTCGCCGACCGCTTCCCCTATGAGGAGACGGACGACCAGGACCGGGCGATCGGCGACGTCTTCGGCGACCTCGAGGCGGGCAAGCCGATGGACCGGCTGGTCTGCGGCGACGTCGGCTTCGGCAAGACCGAGGTCGCGCTGCGGGCCGCCTTCGCCGCGGCGATGGCGGGCCACCAGGTCGCCCTGGTCTGCCCGACCACCCTCCTCGCCCGCCAGCATTACAACACCTTCACCGAGCGCTTCCGCGGCTTCCCGATCGAGATCGGGCGGCTCTCCCGCCTCGTCCCCGCCCGCGAGGCGAAGGAGACCAAGGAAGGCCTCAAGGCGGGCAAGGTCGACATCGTCATCGGCACCCACGCCCTCCTCGCCAAGTCGGTCGAGTTCAGGAACCTCGGGCTCGTCATCGTCGACGAGGAGCAGCGCTTCGGGGTGACCCACAAGGAGCGGCTGAAGGCGATGCGGGCCAACGTCCACGTGCTGACCCTGACCGCGACTCCGATCCCGCGCACCCTGCAGATGGCGATGTCCGGGCTTCGCGAGCTAAGCGTCATCCAGACCCCGCCGGTCGACCGGCTGGCGGTTCGCACCTACGTCATGCCTTGGGATCCCGTCGTCATCCGCGAGGCGCTGCTTCGCGAGCATTATCGCGGCGGCCAGACCTATTTCGTCGCGCCGCGGGTCGCCGACCTCGCCGACCTCGAGCAATATCTTCGCGACGAGGTGCCCGAGGTGAACGTGGTCACCGCCCACGGCCAGATGGCGCCGACCGAGGTCGAGGAAAGGATGAGCGCCTTCTACGACCGCAAGTACGACGTCCTGCTGTCGACGACGATCGTCGAGAGCGGGCTCGACATCCCCTCGGCCAACACCCTGATCGTCCACCGCGCCGACCGTTTCGGACTCGCCCAGCTCTACCAGCTGAGGGGCCGGGTCGGGCGCGCCAAGACCCGGGCCTATGCCTATTTCACCACTCCGGCGACCCGCACCGTGACCGAGGCGGCGGACAAGAGGCTTCAGGTGCTCGCCAATCTCGATTCGCTGGGCGCCGGCTTCCAGCTCGCCAGCCACGACCTCGACATCCGCGGCGCCGGCAATCTGCTCGGCGACGAACAGTCGGGGCACATCCGGGAGGTCGGCTTCGAGCTCTACCAGTCGATGCTCGAGGACGCGATCCTGGCGGCGAAGAGCGGCGGCGACGTGACGGCGAGCGACGATTTCTCGCCCCAGATCACGGTCGACGCGCCGATCATGATCCCCGACGACTACGTCCCCGACCTCGACCTTCGGATGGGCCTCTACCGGCGCATGAACGAGCTCGAGAAAGGCGAGGAGATCCACGCCTTCGCCGCCGAGATGATCGACCGCTTCGGCAAGCTTCCCGAAGAGACCGACAACCTGCTCAAGGTGATCGAGATCAAGCTCAATTGCCGGGCGGCGCAGGTCGTCAAGCTCGACGTCGGACCCAAGGGCGCGCTCGTCCACTTCCACAACGACGCCTTCCCCGACCTCGAGGGCCTCATCGCCTACGTCCAGCGGCTCAAGGGGACGGCGAAGCTCAGGCCCGACAGCAAGCTGGTGATCACGAGGAGCTGGCCCGACGCCCCGAGCCGGATCAACGGCGCGCTTCAGCTGTCGAAGGGGCTGGCGCGCATCCTGGGCTGATCCGGACTGGCGGCGGCTGTCCGGAATCGGACGAAGTGGACGAAGTGGACTGGACGGTGGGGGTTTCACCCCCTCTCCCTGGAGGGGAGAGGGACAGCCGCGAAGCGGCAGGGTGAGGGTATGGAAGAGCGCAGGTAGGCCCTCACCCTCCCAAAGCTTCGCTTTGGGCCCCTCCCTCTCCCCTGGAGGGAGAGGGGTTGCGGGCGCGCGAATGCCTCCGTTGCCGGATGGAAGAGCGGCCGGCGCGTCCTGCCACGGGCAACCGGGGCTGACGACTTTGTCGCTTTCGCTCGTGGGCGAAAGCCTTGGGTCTGGTGAAGAGCCGGCCGGTCCGTGGGCCCTCGTTAAAGGACCGTGGCGAAACGCCGTTTCAGGCGCCCCCTTCCGACGATGCCCCCTGCGAGGCCCCGGCGGGTCCGGACCTAGTGCGCTCTTCGACGGTGCGAGCTCCTGCTACTCCCGGATGACTTCGCGCCGGCCGTGCCGCTCGGCCAAGGCCAAGCGGCTTTTCCCTGCCTTGCGCCGGGTGATCGGGCCGACTCGGGCAGGGTTCCGATATGGCATGAGTATAAGAACAAGTCAAGAACATTATTTCACCCGAAGCACCGAAGGACCGAAGGGGCTGGAGCGGCGGGCCAGGCCGAGCCTCATCGAAACGGCATTTTATCGAGCGACGCAGGCGCTCCTTCATCCCGATTCCGCGAACAGCCGCAAGCCGCCGGACCGCTCCGG
>DASVVX010000074.1:0-16879 GCA_036386295.1 Allosphingosinicella sp. | reverse complement strand
CGCTTCGGCCACGGCAAGGCGGAGGCGCTGGCGGCGCTCGCCCAGGTCGGGATCATCGCCTTCTCGGCGCTCGGCATCGGCTGGCGCGCGATCGACCGGCTGCTCCGCGCCGCGCCGACAGCCAGGGCCGAATATGGCATCGCGGTCTCGCTGGCCGCGATCGTCGCCACCCTCGGCCTGCTCGCCTACCAGCGGGCGATCATCGCCCGCACCGGCTCGGTCGCGATCGAGACCGACCACGTCCATTACCAGAGCGACCTGCTGCTCAACCTGTCGGTGATCGCGGCCCTCGTCCTCGACCAATATGCCGGCCTGACCGGCGCCGACCCGCTGTTCGGCATACTCATCGCCTTGTGGCTGGCGTGGGGCGCCTGGCGCGCGTCGAGCCGCGCCGTCGACCAGCTGATGGACAAGGAATGGCCCGAGGAGAAGCGCCGGCGCTTCGTCGAGGTCGCCGCGCGCCATCCGGAACTGAAGGGACTTCACGACCTCAGGACCCGGACCAGCGGCGCCCGCGACTTCGTCCAGTTCCACGTCTGGATGGACCCGGCGATGAGCGTCGCCGCCGCCCACCGGGTGATCGACGAGGTCGAGGCGAAGCTCGAGCGCGAATTCCCGGGCTGCGAGATCCTGATCCACATCGATCCCGAGGGCCAGGTCGACCAGCCGGGCAATCCGCTCGCCGAGACGGATTTGACGGCCGACGCAAGCTGACTTGTCGTTCGATACGGGCCTTCGCCAAGCTCAGTCCCTACTCAGGATGAGCGGGGACAGGGCGGTTGATCCTTCCGCTCATCCTGAGTAGCCGGTGAGCTCGTCGAACCGGCGTATCGAAGGACCCAATGAAAGGATCCGCTCATGCCTGAGCTGCGCTTCGTCCAGGTCGACGCCTTCGCCGACAGGCCGTTCGGCGGCAATCCGGCGGCGGTGGTGCCGCTGCCCAAATGGCTGCCCGACGAGATACTTCAGGCGATCGCGATGGAGAACAACCTCTCGGAGACCGCCTTCACCGTCCCGGCGGACGACGGCGAGGCCGATTTCGACCTGCGCTGGTTCACTCCGACAACCGAGGTTGACCTGTGCGGTCACGCTACCCTGGCAAGCGGCCACGTCCTCATCGGCGAGCGCGGCTCCATTGTCTTCCGAACCCGCAAGGCCGGACTGCTCACCGTCGCGCGCGCCGGCGACGGCTACGAGCTCAGCCTGCCCCGAACCAACGTCAGCCGCGCGACCGAGGCGCAGCTGCGCGACGTGATCGCCCGCGACGGCGCGAGCATCGTCGACATCATCACCCATGACGGGGCCAGCGACTCGGCGCCGCCCGAACTCTATCTGAGCACCGACGGGGTCGAGGGCGTCGCCCTCCTGCTGTTCCCGGACGAGGGGGCGGTAAGGGGCTGCCGGCCGGACATGAAGCGGCTCGGCGAGATCGACTATATGGCGATCGTCACCGCCCGCGGAGCGCCGGACGCCGGCTACGACGTCGTCAGCCGGGTGTTCGTCCCGGCTTGGGGCGTCGACGAGGATCCGGTGACCGGATCGGCCCATGCGGCCCTGATGCCCTTCTGGACCGAGCGGCTCGGCCGCCCGCATTTCACCGCCTTCCAGGCGAGCCGGCGGGGCGGGCATGTCGCGGTCCGGCGGGAGGGGGATCGAGCCGTGCTGGGCGGAAAATGCGTGACGGTGATCGAGGGGGCCTTTCGGTTCTGAAAAATCCTCCCCTGCATTTGCAGGGGAGGGGGACCACGCGAAGCATGGTGGAGGGGCTTTCGGGGCCCCCGAGGACCCCTCCACCGCGCTACGCGCGGTCCCCCTCCCCGCGAAAGCGCGGGGAGGAATTCAGGAGCAAAGCCTCCAGCGCGTCGAGGATCGGGGCCTGGCTTTTCAATATCTTCGCACGCGCCTCCTCGAACGTGAACCAGCGCGCTTCGTCGACCTCGGGGAAGGCTCGAAAGCTCCCGCTCTTCGGCGGATATTCGATCGTGAACGGGTTACTGCTGAGCGCCGAGCAGTCGAAATCGCCTTCGAGCGCGAAGGCGGTCACCCATTTGCCGCCGGCCTGGCGGACCGTGCACAATTCGGCGGGCTCACCCTCGGGCCTGGCGCCGAGCTCCTCCTCGAACTCGCGAAGCGCGGCCGCCAGCGGCGCCTCGTCGGGCTCGATCAGCCCCTTGGGGATCATCCACGCGCCCTCGTCCCTGCCGCGCCAGAACGGGCCGCCGGGATGGACGAGGAGCAGCCGGACCGAATCCGGATCGCGCCGGTAAAGCAGGATACCCGCGCTCCGGACCGGCATCAGGGCAGCGGCACGCGCAGCCGGTGGACCGTGCCCTCGGGGGTGCTTCGAACGTCGCTTCGGCCTTTCAGCCGCTGCAGGAAGGCGGTGACGAGGCGGCTGCCGAGGCCCGGCCTCGCCTCGCCCGCGACGAAGCCGCGGCCGTCGTCCTCGACTTCGATATAGGCGGCTCCGTCCTCCCGCCACGCCCGTACGTTGATGGCGCCGCCGCCGTCGCCGAAGGCATGCTTGCAGGCGTTGGTGACGAGCTCGTTGACGATGATTCCGATCGCCACCGCGGCCTCGTGCGGGACCACCATCGGCTCGAACTGGGTCGACAGGGAAATCCCGTCCGGCATGATGCCGCGCTGGATCTGGTCGCATATCTCCTGGAGCTGGTCCTGGAGCCGGACCGTGGCGAGGCCCTGGCTGCTCGGCGCCAGGGCGTCGTAGACGGCGGCGACGGCCTTCAGCCGCTCCGTCGCCTCGCCGAGCGCCGACTTGACCTCGGGGCTGGACGAGCGGGCCGCCTGCAGGGTCAGGAGGCTGGTGACGATCTGGAAATTGTTCTTGGTGCGGTGATCCATCTCCCTCAGCGCATGGCCGAGGAAGTTGATCCGGCGCGCCCGTTCCATCTGCCCGGCGCGCACCTCGCGCTGGTAGAGACCGAGCGCGAGGACGATCACCGCCTCGGTGAACAGGCCGGCCGCCAGGGTGAGCGCGCTGCGGGCGTCCTCGAGGACGAAGCTGCCGGCGACCGGAAGGACGAAATACCAGATGAGCACGGTGCCCAGCGCCATCGACACCAGGCCGGCCCGCCAGCCGCCGATCAGAGCGGCGAGCAGGACGGCGATGATCGACAGCGCGAAAGGCGCCACCTCGCCGACGAGCGGCGCGAGCGCGATCCGGACGCCGACGAAGATCGCGGTGATGACGATCCCGACCGCGAGCTCCGTCACCGGCCTCGGCAGCCGGCGCGACAGACGTCGCGGCAAATCGATCGTGACGAGCCTCTTCACCCCCATTCCCCCTTGGCGGCTGGCTACCACAATGTGGACGGGATCGACCACCCGAACCACGCTGATTGAAGTTAGCCTTTTAAAATCAAGCCGTTGGAAGCGGCGGGCGGCGGCGATGCCAGTCGCTGGAGCGCTGGAAGGCGGCGCCGGCGGCGAGCAGCGAGGCCTCGCCGAGCGCCGGGCCGACGAGCTGGAAGCCGATCGGAAGGCCGGCGCCGTCGAAGCCGCAGGGCAGCGACAGGGTCGGGTTGCCGGCGAAGTTCCACAAGGCGGTGAAGCGGAGCACCCGCGCCGGGTCCACCCTCCCGCCGGCCACCTCCGCCAGCGTCGGCACCCGAACGGGAATGGCGGGCGTGGCGATGAGGGCGACATCGTCGAACAGCGCCTGGAGCCGGGCCGTCAGCTCCCGCCGAGCGGCGCCGATGCGGGCATATTCGACGGCCGAGAGCGACCCGCCGATATGGACGAGGGCGCCGAAGGACGGTCCGTAATCCCGGCTCCGCGCCCGGAACAGCGCCTCGTGCGCGAGCGCCGCTTCGACCGCGCAGGCCGGCACCCAGCCCGCGGCAAGAGCGGAGGTGTCGGGCATCCGGACGTCGCGAAGCCGGGCGCCGGCCGAAACGAGCGTATCCAGCGCGGCCTCGAAGGCGGCGGCGACGTCGGAATCGGTGCCGGCGAGGCACCAGTCCCGGTCGACTCCGATCGTCGTCCCTTCGGCGCCGCGGTCAAGCGCTCCGGCGAAATCCTCGGCGGCGGCCCGCGACGCCGTCGGGTCGAGCGGGTCCGGCCCGGCGATCGCCGCGAGCAGAAGGCCGACGTCGGCGACGCTCCGCGCCATCGGCCCGACATGGTCGAGCGAGGGAGCGAGCGGGAAGATGCCGTGGCGGCTGACCCGACCCCAGCTCGGCTTGAGCCCGGTGACGGAGCAGGCCGCCGAGGGGAAGCGGATCGAGCCGCCGGTGTCGCTTCCGATCGCTCCGGGGCAAAGGCCGGCCGCGACCGCGACGCCCGACCCGCTCGACGACACCCCGGTCCAATGGTCCCGGCTCCACGGGTTGAGCGGCGCCTCGACCTCGGGATGGTGCTCGGCGCCGGCGCCCTCGGTCATCGCCAGCTTGCCGAGCAGCACCGCGCCGGCCGAGCGAAGCCGTGCGGCGACCGTGGAATCCGAGTGCGGGACCCGGCCGGCCAGCGCCTTCATCCCGGCCTCGGTGGCGATTCCGGCGGTGTCGACCAAGTCCTTGAGAGCGATCGGGACGCCGTGCAGCGGTCCGCGCCAGTCGCCGCGGGCGATCTCGGCCTCGGCCCGCCGGGCATCCTCCAGCGCTCGCTCCGGCGTGACCCGGACGAAGGCGCGCAGGCCCGGTTCAAGCGCCTCGATCCGGGCGAGCAGCGCCTCGGCCAGCTCTACGGGCGAGAGGGCGCCGTCGCGAAGATGCGCGGAGGCGTCGGACAGGCCCAGCTCGTGAAGAGGTTCCATTCGCCCCTCCTAATTAATTCGGTGTCTGACACCAATTACTCGTCACCATCACCGCGGGTCGCTTCGCCGTCACCCTGAACTTGTTTCAGGGTCCAGTTCTCCACCCCCGAGGCGGTTCGTCGCTGGATGCTGAAACAGGTTCAGCAAGACGGCCTGGGGCGGCTCGAACGCCTTGCCTCTTGAGGGAGCGACCGCCACAGTCCGCGGCGCACGGCTGGAAGGGCTCGAATGACGGCGACAAAAGACGAACCGCTCCGCCGCGACATAGGCCTCTTCGGCTCGGCCTTCCTGTCGTTCAACGGCATGGTCGGGGCGGGTATCTTCGCCTTGCCCGGAAGCCTGCACGAGCGGTTCGGCGCGTTTAGCCCCTTCCTCTTCCCCTTGTTCGGGCTGCTGGTGCTGATCGTCGCCGTGCCTTTCGCCCGGGTCGCGGCGCGGCACCCGGTGTCGGGCGGGCCGGTGGTCTATGCCGGCGCCTTCGGCCCCGCCGCCGCCTTCCAGGCCGGCTGGGTCTATTACGTCGCCCGGGCCACGGCGCTGGCGGCGAACATGACCGTGCTCGTCACCTATCTCGCGGCGCTTTGGCCGGCGGTCGGCGAGCCGGTCCCGCGCGCGGCGATCATCGTCGGGGTCTGCGCGCTCCTCGTCCTCGTCAACGTCCTCGGGATCCGGCGCGCGGTGAGGCTGGTCGACGCCCTCACCCTGCTCAAGGCCGCGCCGCTGGTCTTCGTCGCGATCCTCGGCCTCGTCGTCGCCGGCGGGTCGATCGAGGCGCCGTCGGGCCTTCCGGTCTTCTCCGACCTGGAGGCCGCCGCCCTGCTCATCTTCTACGCCTTCATCGGCTTCGAGAACAGCGTCACCCCGGCCGGCGAGACGGCCGATCCGCGGCGGACGATCCCGCGCGCCCTGATCGCCACCGTCTGCGCCACCGCCGCCCTCTATTTCCTCGTCCAGCTCTCCTACGTGGCGGTGATGGAGCGCGGCCCCGGGGCGGAAGCGCCGATGGTCGCCTTCGGAACCGCCCTGATGGGACCGGCCGGCGGCCTGCTTCTGACCGCGGCCGCGGTCTTCTCGTTGCTCGGCAACGTCCACGGCGGCCTCACCGGCACCTCGCGGACGAGCTATGCGATGGGCCGCGACGGGCTCCTGCCCGCCTGGTTCGGCCGGGTCAGCGAGCGCTACGCCACGCCGGCCAATTCGATCGCCTTCATGGGCGCCCTGATCGCCGTGCTGGCGCTTACCGGAAGCTTCGTCTGGCTGGCGGTGGTGAGCACCCTGGCGAGGATGTTCGTCTATTCGATCAGCATCGCTTCGCTGGCCGTCGTCCCGGAGGCCCGGACCCCGGGACGAGACGTTCCGGCGGGTCTCCGCGAGGTCCCGGCTTCCGCCGGGACGACGGAGCGGGCCGGGGCGACGACGTGGCTCATGATCCTCGCCGCGATCGCAGTCTGCGTCTGGGCCGCCTCGCAGTCGAGCTGGACGAGCTGGCGGATGCTCCTGATCCTGGTCGCGGTCGGGACCGCGCTTTACGCCGCCGCGAGGGTCGCCGCCGCGAGGGCCGGGAAGGTCTCCTCGATCCAGCCGCCGCCGAGCACCCGCGACCCGTCGTAGATCACCGCCGCCTGGCCGGGGGCGACTCCATATTCGGGCGAGTCGAAACGGAGGATTTCCCCGTCGAACGCCGCCGGCGCCGGGCGGGCCATCGAGCGGACCTTGGCGGCGAGGCCGCCCTGCTGGTCCTCGCCGAGCCAGGTGAGGCCGGACAGGCGCGCGGCCCGGACGGCAAGCGCCGCCTTGGGTCCGACCACCAGCCGCCGCGACTCCGGCTCGAGTCGGACGACGTAGAGCGGCTCGGCCCGGCCGCCGATCTCGAGGCCGCGGCGCTGGCCGACGGTGAAGTGGATGAGGCCGTCGTGCCGGCCGAGCACCCGGCCCTCGAGGTCGACGATATCGCCCGGCCGGGCCGAGTCCGGCCGCACCTTCCTGACCACCGAGGCATAATCGCCGTTCGGAACGAAGCAGATGTCCTGGCTGTCGGGCTTGTCGGCGACGATCAGGCCGAGGTCGCGGGCGATCTCGCGGACCGCCGGCTTGGGCAGGTCGCCGAGCGGGAAGCGGAGATAGCCGAGCTGGTCGCGGGTGGTGGCGAACAGGAAGTAGCTCTGGTCGCGGGCCGGATCGGCGGCGCGGTGCAGCTCCGGCCCGTCGGGGCCGGTGGCTCGGCGGACGTAATGGCCGGTGGCGAGGCAATCGGCGCCGAGGTCGCGGGCGAGCGCGAGCAGGTCGGTGAACTTGACCGACTGGTTGCACGAGACGCAGGGGATCGGAGTCCGGCCGCGGGCATATTCGTCGGCGAAGCGCTCGATGACGGAATCGCGGAATCGGGTCTCGTAGTCGAAGACATAGTGGGCGATGCCCAGCCGCTCGGCGACGGCCTTGGCGTCGTAGATGTCGCGGCCGGCGCAGCAGGTCTTCGAGCGGCCGATCGCCTCGCCATGGTCGTAGAGCTGGAGGGTGATTCCGATCACCTCGGCGCCGGTGCCGGCGGCGAGCGCGGCGACGACCGAGCTGTCGACGCCGCCGGACATGGCGACGACGATGCGGGCCTCGGCGGGCGGCCGGTCGAGCTGGAAATCGGCGATCATGGCGGGCGCTACATAGGGAGGAAGGGACATAAAGCCCAGCCTGGCAGTTTCCCGGCGAACAGTGGAATTAACCCCGGTAAAGCCGAGCCTAACGGCCGTTTAACCGCGTCTTAGACCCTGCGCTCTAGAAGGGCGGCCATGGATCTGAGCTTCTTCCGACGCGCCGAGCAGAGGTTTGCGAGCCGGACGCCCGCGCGTCTCGACTTCGGCATGCTCGTCGCCACCTTGCGCTCGCAGCGCGAGATGGGCGCGGCGCCGCCGGAGCGGACGGCCGCGGCGCGCTTCGCCGATCCGATCGCCGAGATCCTCCTCGCCGGCCCGGCCTGGCGCGAGGCGGTGGCGGCGCAGGGCGGCTGCTTCAACCCCGAGGTCGCCCGGCAAGGAGGCGTCAACTGAGATGACCGGCCCGTTTACCTTGGCATTTCAGCCTTCCTTCAAGGCCGCCCGCTAAGGCGGCGAAAGGGAGGCAGGAGAAGAATGACTGTGAATGTCCTTGAATATGACACGATCGAGAGCCGGACGGCCCGTCCGGCGCAGGTCATCGGCCCTCTGGGGGAGCCGCTGACGCTCGATTCGCTGCCGCCGCCCTCGACCACGCGATGGGTCGTCCGCCGCAAGGCCGAGGTCGTCGCCGCGGTCAACGGCGGGCTGCTCACCGTCGACGAGGCGTGCGAGCGCTACACGCTCAGCCTCGAGGAATTCGCGTCCTGGCAGCGCGCGGTCGACCGCTCCGGAATGCCGGGCCTCCGAGTCACCCGCATCCAGCATTACAAGAGCCTCTACGAGCGCCAGCAGAAGTTCTGATTCCCCGTCAATTGCGAGCGGAGCGAAGCAATCCAGCGCGGCCTCCGAGGCAGGGCTGGATTGCCGCGTCGCTACGCTCCTCGCAATGACGGCTCTCAATGGAAGTCCCTGGACTTCACCTTGATCACCCCCTCCTTCGGCCTGCGCGGGTCGGGGCTGGCGCCCCTGCCCCCGTCGGCGGGCGCGAAGCGGTGGGGGAAGTCCATCGCTCCGACCCGGTGCAATAGAGGAGTCAGATCCTCGAGCCGGTCGGCGACGACGTGGATGACCTCGCCCTCCTTCTGCATCTGCCCCTTCACCGCGATCATCGCCGCCCCCATCACCACTCGCCTTTGCTCCTCGAACCTGCGCTGCCACAGGATGACGTTGGCGATCCCGCTCTCGTCCTCCAGGGTGATGAAGGTGACGTTGCCCTTGCCCGGCCGCTGCCGGATGAGGATCAGGCCGGCGAGCTCGACCCGGGCGCCGTCCCTGAGGCCGGCGAGGGCGGCGCAGGGAAGGATCCGCCGGCGCTCGAGCTCGGGGCGAAGGAAGCCGAGCGGATGGCCGCGAAGCGACAGCTGGACCGAGCGGTAATCCTCGACCACCTCGCGGCCGCCGGTGAGCGGGGTCAGCGCGACCCCCGGCTCGGCGCCCATCGCGTCGGCGGCGGCGAACAGGGGCAGAGGCGCCTCGCCGAGCCCGCGCACCCGCCACAAGGCCTGGCGGCGGTCGAGCCCCAAGGCGGCGAAGGCGTCGGCATCGGCGAGCTTCTCGAGCGCGGCGACCGGAACGCCGGAGCGGCGCCAGACGTCCTCGATCGAGTCGAACGGCCCCTCGCCGCGGGCGGCGACGATCTGCGCGGCGTGGAGGTTGGAGAGGCCGCGAACCATGCGAAGGCCGAGGCGGAGGGGGAACAGCTCCTCCCCGGGACGGGGAGGGGGACCGCCGCCGTCAGGCGGTGGTGGAGGGGGCTCCGAACCTGGCACAGCCCCCCCTCCACCAGCCTTCGGCTGGTCCCCCTCCCCGTCCCGGGGAGGATTTTCCAAAGTGCAGTCCCACCGGCTCCTATTGATGCAGGCCGGCCTCACCTCCACCCCATGGTTCTGCGCATCCCTCACCAGCTGGGAGGGCTGGTAGAAGCCCATCGGCTGGGCGTTCAAAATGGCGGCGCAGAAGACGTCGGGATGGTGGCATTTCATCCAGCTCGAGGCGTAGGCGATCTTGGCGAAGCTGGCCGCGTGGCTCTCGGGGAAGCCGTAGCTTCCGAAGCCCTCGATCTGCTTGAAGGTGCGCTCTGCGAAGTCGCGGGTGTAGCCGCGCTCGACCATCCCGCCGATCATCTTCTCCTCGAAGCGGCCGACCCCGCCGGTCGACTTGAAGGTCGCCATCGAGCGGCGCAGCCTGTCGGCCTCCTCCGGGGTGAAGCCGGCGCCGACGATGGCGACGTTCATCGCCTGCTCCTGGAAGAGCGGCACGCCCAGGGTCTTCTCGAGCACCGCTCGAAGCGCCTCGGACGGATAATCGACCTTCTCCTTGCCTTCGCGGCGGCGCAGGTAGGGATGGACCATGTCGCCCTGGATCGGGCCGGGGCGGACGATCGCGACCTGGATGACGATGTCGTAGAAGGTCCTGGGCTTCATCCTGGGAAGCATCGACATCTGCGCCCGGCTCTCGATCTGGAAGGTGCCGATCGTGTCGGCCTTCTGGATCATCGCGAAGACCGCCGGATCCTCCTCCTGGAGGATCGGGTCCCACAAGGCCATGTCGATCCCCTTGTGCTCGCGCAGCAGGTCGAAGGCGCGGCGCATGCAGCCGAGCATGCCGAGGCCGAGCACGTCGAGCTTCATGATCTTCAGCTCTTCCAGGTCGTCCTTCTCCCATTCGATCACCCGCCGGTCGACCATCGCCGCAGGCTCGATCGGGACGAGGTCGTCCAGTCGGTCGCGGGTGAGGACGAAGCCGCCGGGATGCTGCGAAAGGTGCCTCGGAGTGCCGACCAGCTGGCGGGTGAGCTCGAGGGTCAGGGCGAGGCGCGGATCGTTGCGGTCGAGGCCCAGCTCGTCGACGTGGCGCTCGGGCACGCCGTCCTCGGACCAGCCCCAGACCTGGCCCGAGAGCATCGCGGTGAGGTCCTCGGGCAGGCCGAGCGCCTTGCCGACCTCGCGCACCGCGCCCCGGGTCCGGTAGCGGCTGACCACCGCGGTCAGAGCCGCGTGGCCGTGGCCGTAATGCTCGTAGATCCACTGGATCACCTCCTCGCGCCGCTCATGCTCGAAATCGACGTCGATGTCGGGCGGCTCGTTGCGGCTCTCGGAGATGAACCGCTCGAAAAGGAGCGTGTGCTTCACCGGATCGATCGAGGTGATCCCGAGCAGGAAGCAGATCATCGAATTGGCCGCCGAGCCGCGGCCCTGGCAGAGGATCTCCTGGCTCCGCGCGAACTGGACGACCGAGTTCACGGTGAGGAAATAGGGCGCGTATCTGAGCTTGGCGACCAGCGCGAGCTCCTTCTCGAGCAGGTCGACATGGCTCTTCGGCGCGCCTTCCGGGAACCTGGCGGCGAGCGCGGCCCGGGTCAGCCGCTCCAGCGCCTCCTGCGGGGTGCGGCCGGTCATCACGATCTCGTCGGGATATTGGTAGCTCAACTCGCGAAGCGAGAAGGTGCAGCGCTCGGCGATGTCGGCCGTCGCCCGGACCGCGTCGGGATGGTCGCGGAAGCGCCGCTCCATCTCCTCCGGGCTCTTCAGATGGCGGTCGGCATAGCGCTCGCGGCGGAAGCCGAGATCGTCGATCGTGCATTTGTGGCGGATCGCGGTGACGACGTCCTGGAGCATGCGCTTGTCGGGCGAATCGTAGAGCACGTCGCCGGTGGCGAGCGGCCGCACCCCGAAGCGGCGGCCCAGCGCGGCGAGCGCGTGCAGCCGCGCCGCCTCGCCCGGGCGGCGGCGGTGGCTGAGGGCGAGATGGGCGCGCTTGCCGAAGATTTCGGCCATCTGGGCGAGCGCGGTTTCGGCGGCGGCGTCGGCTTCGTCCGGCACCAGCGCCGCGACCAGGCCCTCGCTCCACTGGGCGACGTCCTCCCAGTGGAGGAAGCATTGCCCCTTCTCGCCCTTCGCCCGGTCGATCCGGCTCTTGCCGGCGGTGAGCAGCCGGGTGAGGCGCGACCAGGCGGCGCGGTCCTCGGGCCAGACGATCAGGCCGGTGCCGTCCATCAGGTCGAGACGGCAGCCGGCGATCAGCCTGACCTTGGTCTCGTCGGCGGCTCGGAGCGCCTTGACGAGCCCGCCGACGCTGTTGCGGTCGGCGATCCCGAGGGCGGGATAGCCGAGCAGGGCGGCGGCCGCGAACATTTCCTCCGCGCTCGAGACCCCGCGAAGGAAGGAGAAATGGGTGCAGGCCTGAAGCTCGACGTAGGTCATGGAAGTTCCTCCCCGGCCTTTGCCGGGGAGGGGGACCGCGCGGAGCGCGGTGGAGGGGTTCTTCGGACGCATGAAGAACCCCTCCACCATGCTTCGCATGGTCCCCCTCCCCCGGAAATCCGGGGGAGGAATTTCTTCCCTTCACCCCTCGTCCTCCAAAGTTGATGACTTGGATGAGTCTGACACGGAATCACGTTCTTTTTCACTTGGACGCCCCCCTGCCGGTACCAGTTGAGATCGCCCGTGCCGTCCGGAAATAAGTTGAGGAAGTTGAGGGTTGCCAATGCTCCTCTTTCATTACGCGAAAATCGCTGATAGGGAAACGCAGCTTCGGGGTTTCAATGGAATAGCCAAGCGTTGCCTCGTCGCGCGATTGCCGCCTCGCGTCGAAATGACTATATGAAGTGACCACATTGAAGGAGCCCGCTATGGGCAAAATGGTCGGCATTGCCGAGCTCAAGGCGAACTGCACACGGCTGCTGCGCGAAATGGAAAGGGACGGCCAGTCGATCACGGTGACCAAACGCGGGAGGCCGGTGGCGGAGCTTACACCGGTGGTGCAGCCCTCGCGGGCGAAAACCCTCTTCGGCCTCATGAAAGGAACGGTGACGATCCTCGGGGATATTGAGGGGCCCGTATCCGACGGCCCCTGGAACGCGGAGCTTGGCCTCCTGGGGGATGAGGATTGATCCTGCTGGACACCAATGTCTTCATTTGGATGGCGGCCGGTGACTCCTCTCTCGGGCATGCCGCTCGAGACGCGATAGAGAGAGCGCGCGAGGAAGACGGGTTGCGAGTGGCGGCGATCACCCTCTGGGAAATTTCGATGCTGAACCGCAAGAACAAGGTGCGTCTCGAAGGCGATGTTCTGGCTTGGGTGGAGACGACGCTGACTCGATCGGGAATCCGTCTGGAGGCGTTGCACCCGTCGATCGCCGTCAACGCGGAGCGGCTGCCGGGCAATCTTCAGCGCGATCCTGCAGACCGAATGATCGTCGCCACGGCACGGCATCTGGCGTGTCCGTTGTTGACCTCCGATCGCGAGATTCTGGCTTACGCCGCCCAAGGCCACGTTAGCGCTATCAACGCACGCCGCTAGTCCCCTCATCCGAACACCCCGTGCAGATACCAGCTGAGGTCGCCGGTGCGATGGTCGACGCCGTCGCCGCGGCGGTAGAGCCAGAATCTCGACCCCGCCTCGTCCTCGACCTGGAAATAGTCGCGGACGCCCTCCGCCTCGCAGGTGCGCTTCCACCATTCGCCGTGGATCCGCTCGGGGCCGTCGGCTCGGGCGACCCGGTAGGCCCGGCCGCGCCAGGTGAATCGGCGGGGCGGCTGGTCGGGGAGCAAGGCGACGACATTGTCGACCCGCTCGGGCGGCGAGAGGAGGCGGACGGGCCGCGGCCATTTCGGCCAGGGCAGAGCGGAGTCGAGCGGGCCGACCCGCTCGACGCTGCGTTCCGGGACGTCGCTCTCGACCGCGCTCGAGCGGTAGAGGCGGCCCGCGCCCAAGCGGCCGGCGAGGCGGTCGACGAGCATGGCGAGATCGGCTTCCTCGTCATTGCGAGCGGAGCGAAGCAATCCAGAAGGGTCTCGGAGGCCCGCTGGATCGCCGCGTCGCTTCGCTCCTCGCAATGACGGTTGCTCTGCGGAGAGCGGCTCGACCCGGCCGGCGACGAGGCGCATCGAATCGAGGCCGAAGCCGGGCTCGATCGTCTCGATCTTCATGGCGAGGAGGCGAAGGAGGTGGGCGCCGTCGCGGGTCGCCCGGGCGGTGCCGATGGCGATCCGCTCGACCTTGCCGTCGACCCGGTCGCAGAGCAGGTCGAGCCGCCGCGCCGCCAGCCCCGCCTCGCCCAGGGTCGCGATCAGCCGGTCCATCAGCAGGCCGAGCGCGCCGGCGATCGCCTCGGCGGTGGCGATCGGCTCGGCGAAGCGAAGGACGGCGCGGGGCGGCTCCTCCGGGACGACCGGCTCGATCGGCTCGGCGGAGCGGCCGAGCGCCTGGTCGAGGCGGGCGAGCAGGGTCTTGCCGAAGCGGCGCTGGAGGGGGCCGCGAGGCAGGGGCAGAAGGTCGCCGACCGTCTCGAGGCCGAGCCGCCGGGCGGCGGCGAGGACCGATTCGTCGACCCGAAGGGCGGCGAGCGGGAGCGGCGCGAGCGCCCGGGCCTCGCCGCCGGGCGGGCAGAGGAGGCCGGACCCGAAGCGGGCGAGGGCGTGGGCGGCGCCCGGCGTTCCGGCCACCGCGATCCGGGCGGCGAAGCCGGCGCGCTCGCAGAAGGCGAGGATCCGCCGGCACATCGCCTCCTCGCCGCCGAACAGGTGGGCCACTCCGCTGAGGTCGAGGAACAGTCCGTCGGGGGGCGAAACGGCGGCGCGGGGGGTCCAGCGCCGGGCGGCGAAGAGGGCGAGGCGATCGAGGACGGCGGCGTCCGACTCCGGATCATGGTCGCGGATGTCGAGGCCGGGGACGAGGGCGCGAGCCTGGGCGACCGCCATTCCGGGGTGGAGGCCGAGCGCTCGGGCCTCGGGCGAGGCGGCGGCGATCTCGAGCTTGTTGCCGGAGCGGCGCGAGAGGAGCAGGGGTAATTCCTCCCCCGGATTTCCGGGGGAGGGGGACCAGGCGAAGCCTGGTGGAGGGGTTCTTCCGGATTCAGCGAGAACCCCTCCACCACCCTTCGGGTGGTCCCCCTCCCCGGCAAATGCCGGGGAGGAATTTGGGTCCCGGGCCCAGCGCGCGCCCGGGCGCCAGTGGCCTCCGCGGGGACAAGAGCAGGGCTCGCGCCCGCTTTCCCCCTCTCCCCAGCGGGGAGAGGGTTGGGGTGAGGGGGCTCGGCCGCCGAGATCCATCGCCGACGCCGAACCCCCTCTCCCTACCCTCTCCCCGCCGGGGAGAGGGATTGAGGCCTCATGCCGCCCTTCGCTCGCCCGCACCCGGTCGGTGCTCAGATAGGGCAGGTAGAGCGAGGCGAGCCTCGGCATCGGGGGTCTCCACAATGAGGTCGAACGGGGCTCCGCCGCGCTGGCGGGCGAGGGCGAGATGCCAGCGGGGGCGGCCGATCCCCGCCACCGGCAAGGGCGAGGACGGGGCGCAGGCGAGCCGCCAGCGGGTGACGGCGGCCGACGGGATGACAAGCGGATCCTCGCCGGCGCCGTGCCGGCGCCGGAGCATCAGGGCCGGGGTTTCCCCCTCCTCGGCGGCGAGCTGGAGCCGGCGGGTGGCGGGCATGAGCGCCCGGCCGACCTCTCCGACCACCGCGGCGAGGCCGCCGTGGCGAAGCCCCTCCTCCATCACCGCCAGAACGTCCTCGTCGCGGCCGCATTCGGCGTAGAGCAGTCGGTCCGGGGCGAGTCCGGCGGCGGCGAGACCGGGGGCGAACAGGTCGCGGCGGGCCAGGGCCCAGAGCACGGTGCCCGGACGGCGGGCGGCGATCGCGGCGAGGAACAGGGCGGCGGCGGCCTCGTCGCCGGGGCCCGGGCGCGCGCCCGCCGCTTCATGCAAGGCGGCGACCGCGAGTCCGCCGCCGGCGAGGCGGGAATCAATTTCGTCGATTCCGAAGGGGAGATATTCGCGCCCTTCCGCCGACCCGGCGGATTCGAGCGCCCTCACCTCCGCGCGCAGGGCGGCCAGGCGTTCGGCTCGGGCGGGACTGTGGGACATATCGCGAATCACGACTCTTGTGTTCGCAGAATGTTCCACCCCGTTCAGCGAGAGTCAAGTTGGGGAACGGGAGGTTGGCGCGGCGGTGACGAGCCGTTCGTGTCGAGCGAAGTCGAGACACCCTATCGAGCGAAGCCGAGATCTCGCCTCGGCTTCGCTCGGCCGGGCCCCTCGACTTCGCTCGGGGCGAACGGCTAAGCACCCGCCCTTTCCAAGGAATCTGCCGCACCCCATGCCCTTCTTTCGCCGCTGCCTCCTCGCCCTCCTCCTCCTTGCCGCCGCGCCGCTCCAGGCCGCCGGCGATTCGAGCTGGTTCTACAGGAATTCCGACATCGCGCCGGATCCGGCCTGGACCTTCGGGACCCTGCCCAACGGGCTTCGCTACGCGGTTCGGCGCAACGCGCTTCCGGAGGGGCAGGTGTCGGTGCGCCTGAGGATCGACGCCGGCTCGCTTCACGAGGCGGACGAGGAGCGCGGCTGGGCGCATTTCATCGAGCATATGGCGTTTCGCGGCACGAAGAACCTCGCCGACGGCGAGGTGCGCGAGACCTGGCAGCGCCTCGGCGCAAGCTTCGGAAGCGACACCAACGCGTCGACCGAGCCGACCCAGACCGTCTACATGCTCGACCTGCCCCACGCCGACCGGGCCTCGCTCGACACCAGCCTCAAATTGCTCGCCGACATGGCCGACACCGCCGCCTTCGAGCCCAAGGTCGTCGACATGGAGCGCGGAGTCGTCCTCTCCGAATATGGGCGGCGGACCGAGCTGGCGGTGAAGCTTCGGGAGCTGATGATGCCGCTGTTCTTCGACGGCCTCAAATTCGCGGTACGCGACACGATCGGCACCGAAGCGACGCTGAAGGGCGCGACCGCCGCCGGCCTCAAGGCCTTTTACGAGCGATGGTACCGGCCCGAGCGGGCGACTCTGGTGATGGTCGGCGACGCCGATCCGAAGCTGATGGAGGCCCTGATCGCCGAGCGGTTCGGCGGCTGGAAGGCGAGCGGCCCGGCGCCCCGCGAGCCCGATTACGGAACGATCGCCGACCGGTCCGAGCGGACCGCGGCGATCGCCTATCCGGGCTCGCCGCATTTCGCGACCCTGAGCTGGATCCGGCCCTACACCCCCGTCGCTCCGAGCAAGGCGCGCGAGGAGCGCGACCTCGCCCGCTCGCTGGCGCGGCGGATCCTCAACCGCCGGCTGGAGGCCAAGGCGCGCGGCACAGCGGCCTTCCTCAACGCCCAGGTCCAGGCCGACAACGAGGTCAACGTCGCCGACTACACCCAGATGTCGGTGATGGCGAAGGAGGGGCGCTGGCAGGAGGCCCTGAAGGAGGCCTATGCGATCCTCGCCGACGCCCTCAAGGCGCCGCCGAGCGAGGCCGAGATCGGCCGCGAGCTCGAGAATATCCGGACCGCCGGCCGGGCCGCGCTGCAGGGCGACCCGACCCAGCGCTCGCAGCAGCGGGCGCAGCGGATGATCAACGCGATCGACGGCAACAGCGTCATCTCGAGCGCCGAGGTGCAGCTGGCGCTGTTCGAGGAGCTGGCGCCGAGGATGACCCCGGCGGCGATCGAGGCGGCGATGAAGGACCTG
>DASVVX010000073.1:0-27555 GCA_036386295.1 Allosphingosinicella sp. | reverse complement strand
TGGCGCCTGCTGTTCCGTTCGGATCTGGACGACGACAGTCCCGGCGGCGCCGACCGGGGCAAGGGCTCCGCCGATGCGTGACCTCGCCTTCGTCGCCTTTCTCGTCGCCCTGCTCGGGCTGGGCCTTCGCCGGCCCTTCCTGTTCGTGCTCGCCTATATCTATATTGACGTCGTCTCGCCGCAGCGTCTCTCTTACTACCTGATCAACAGCGTGCCGCTCTCGATGTACGCGGCCTGCCTGGCCTTCGGAGGCTGGCTGATCGCCGAGAAGAAGACCAACCTTCGATTCAGCGTCCGGCAGGGGCTGATCGCGGTCCTGCTCTGCTATACTTTCTATACGACGATGAACGCCGATTTTCCGCTCGAGGCGGCGGAAAAATGGGACTGGGCGTGGAAGGCGCTCGCCTTCGCCATCTTCCTGCCCTTCACTCTGGGCTCCAGGCTGAGGATCGAGGCGGCGCTCCTCTATCTGACCCTATCGGCCGCGGCGATCGTCATCGTCGGCGGACTGAAGACGGTGATGTCCGGGGGCGGCTACGGCGTCCTCAACCTGATGGTGAACAACAATTCGAACCTCTACGAGAGCAGCACCATCTCGACCGTCGCGATCGCCCTCATCCCCGTCATCCTGTGGCTTGCGCGCTTCGGCACGGTGTTCAAGCCCGACTGGCGGGTGAGGGGGTTCGCGGCCGCCCTCGTCTTCGCCTGCCTGCTGATGCCGATCGGCACCGAGGCCCGAACCGGCCTCGTCTGCATCGGCGTGCTCGCGATCCTCATGCTGCGCGACGTCAAGCGCCGCTTCCTTTATCTCGCGGGGGCCAGTCTTCTCGCCCTCGCGGCAATCCCATTCCTGCCTGCCTCCTTCACCGGGCGGATGTCGACGATCCAGGGTTATCAGTCGGATTCCTCCGCGGGAGTGCGGCTGGCCGTCTGGGGCTGGACCTGGAATTATGCGCAGGAACACCCGCTGGGCGGCGGCTTCGGCGCGTATCGCCAGAACAAGATCGAGGTCCGCACCGTGGCCGTCGAGGGCTCCGGCGGGACCCAGACCGTTACCGCCCGGACCCAGATGGATCAGGGGCGCGCCTATCACAGCTCCTATTTCGAAATGCTGGGAGAGCAGGGCTTTCCGGGCCTGATCCTATATCTGCTGATCCAGGGCGCGGGACTTGTGCGGATGGAGATCGTTCGCCGCCGCTATCGCAAGGCCGAAGGCGACGACGCATGGATCGCGCCGCTCGCCACCGGCCTGCAGCATTTCCAGCTCATCTACCTCGTCGGCTCCCTCTTCGTCGGAATCGCCTACCAGCCCTTCCCGTGGCTGATGTTCGCGGTCGGGATCGGCCTTGACGCCTGGCTCGCCCGCCGCGCCCGCGCGGGCGTGAGGAAGCCCTTCCTCGCCAGGCCTCAGACCGTCTCGAGCGGAGCGTCGGCTTTCTCGTAGAGCACGATCAGGGCCTCGGTGAAGGCGGGGATGTCTTCGGGCTTGCGGCTGGTGACGATGTTGCCGTCGATCACCACCTCCTGGTCGATGACGTCGGCGCCGGCGTTGCGAAGGTCGGTCCGGATCGAGGGCCAGCCGGTCACGGTGCGGCCGCGCACGACGTCCGCCTCGACCAGCAGCCAGGGGCCGTGGCAGATGGCGGCGACCGGCTTGCCGGCGTCGGCAAAGGCGCGGATCGTCGCGACCACCCGCTCGTCCATTCTGAGCTTGTCCGGATTCTTGGTCCCGCCGGGGAGGACGAGCGCGTCGTAATCGTCCGGGTCGATCTCGTCGATCGTGAGGTCGACCTCGACCCGGGCCTCCTGGTCGCCCCGGATCTCGCCTTTCTCCAGCGAGGCCAGGACGACCTTCGCTCCGCGCTCGCTCAGGATCCGCCGCGGCTCGAGCAGCTCCGAATCCTCATAGCCATGGGTGGCGATCATCAGGATCGTCGAGTCGGAAATGTTGGGCATGAAAACCTCCTTCGGCGCACTCAACGGAAAGGGGCCGGGCGCCGTTCCGGAACGAAGCGCGGCAGCGGGCGCTTAGAGGCCCCATGCTCTGCTTCGTCGACGACCGGTCCGTCTCCGGCATCACCCGCAAGCGCCGCGGGCGTTACTGGCAATATTTCGCGCCCGACGGAAGCCGGATCACCGACCGCGACGAGATCGATCGGCTGAACGCGGTCGGAATGCCGCCCGCCTATGAGCGCTGCTGGTTCTGCCCCAAGCCCAACGGCCATATCCAGGCGACCGGCTACGACGCTCGCGGGCGCAAGCAATATCGCTACCATCCCGATTTCCGGGCCCAGCGGGAGGCCGCGAAATACGAGCGGCTGGCGGCCTTCGGCCGGGCGCTTCCAAGGCTTCGGGCGAAGGTGGCCGAGGATCTGGAGGGCAGGCCGACGGCCCGCGAGACGGTGCTGGCCGCGGTGGTCCGGCTGATCGACGAGACCCGGATGCGGGTCGGCAACGAGGAATATGCCAAGGACAACAAGAGCTTCGGGGCGACGACGCTGCGCAACCGGCATGCCAAGGTCGAGCGCGGCCGGCTCAAGATCAGCTATACGGGTAAGCATGGCGTCAGGCGCACGGTCACCCTCACCGATCGCAATCTGATCCGCATCGCTCGCCGCACGCAGGACCTGCCCGGCCAGAATCTGTTCGAATATGTCAACGACGAGGGCGAGACCTGCCCGGTCACCTCGAGCGACGTCAACGCCTACATCAAGGAGGCGATGGGCGACGAGTTCACCGCCAAGGACTTCCGCACCTGGGGCGCAAGCACCATCGCCTTCGAGGAGATGATCCGCCGCTACCGCAAGCACGGCAAGGTGAAGCTGAAGAGCGTCATCGAGCCGGTCGCCGAGGCGCTCGGCAACACCGCCGCGATCAGCCGCAAGTCATACGTCCACCCGGCCCTGATCGACGCGGCCCGCGACGCCGGAGCGATCGGGGAGCGCAAGCTGCCGCGCGCGTCCAAATATCTGAGCTCGGCCGAGCGCGGCCTGATCGAGTTCCTCGAAGCGCTGGACGCCAAGGTGGAAGCTGCGGCAAAGGCGGCCTGATGGCGGACGGCGCGACGGGCAATTTCCTCTCGAAGAGCAGTGCGCTCGCCGCCGAGGCCGACGCGTGGGTGAGCGGCAACTGGGCCGGAATCCTGGTCGCCGCGGCGATCGGGGTGGCGATCGCGCTCGCCATGCTCGCCGTCCGCTCGCTCGGCTGCCGGCTGATCGGACGGATCGGCGGCGACCCCCACTGGCCGGCGATCTTCGCCCGGGCCCTCGCCAAGACCAAGATCTACTTCATCGTCGCGACCTCGGCCCAGCTCGTCGCCGACCATGCCAGCACGCCGCCGGCGCTGATGGGCGCCATCCATGTCGCCTTCGTCATCGCGGCGTCGCTTCAGGCGGCGATCTGGGCGCGCGAGCTGATCCTCGGCTATGTCGCCCACCGCACCGGCGACCAGGAGCAGAGCACGCTCGCCTCGGCGATCGGGATCATCCGGCTGCTGGTGACCGTGACCCTGTTCGCGATCGCCGTCATCCTCATCCTCGACAATCTCGGGGTCAACGTCACCGGCCTGGTCGCCGGCCTCGGAATCGGCGGAATCGCCATCGGCCTCGCCGCCCAGGGCATCTTCTCGGACCTGTTCGCGGCGCTCTCGATCATCTTCGACAAGCCGTTCCGCCGGGGCGACACGATCAGCTTCGACACCTTCACCGGAACGGTCGAGCGGATCGGCCTCAAGAGCACCCGGATCCGATCGGTCGGCGGCGAGGAGCTGATCGTCTCCAACGCCAATCTGCTCAACGCCCGGCTCAACAACTGGACCCGGCTTCAGCGCCGGCGCGCGCTGATGACGCTCAACCTGCCGCACCAGACTGCGCCGGACCTGCTGCAGAGGCTGCCCGACGAGCTGAGAGCGATCGTCGAGCGGGAGCGGCTGGCCCGGTTCGACCGGGCCTTCCTCGCCGCTTTCGCGCCTTCCTCGATCGACCTGGAGCTGGTCTTCTTCGTCGACTCCGCCAGCCTCGCCGACTTCCTGAAGGCGCGGCAGGCGGTGATGCTCGCCATCCTGCGACGCTTCGACGAGCTCGGAATCCGCCTCGCCTATCCGGCCCAGGCCGCCTACACCGCGGCGCCCGACGGCCGGCTGATCATGCCCTATCCGGAGGAGCCGTCATCCTGAACTCGTTTCAGGATCCAGTTCCCCGCTTCCCGGACGCATGACCAGCTGGACCCTGAAACGAGTTCAGGGTGACGGGTTGGAGCGGAGATAGGCGTCCAGTGTCTCGATCTGCGCCGCTTTCTCCCGGTCGTCGAGGAACGAGCCCTCGAAGCTGTTGCGCGCGAGCTTCGCCAGCTGGCCGCGGTCCAGCCCTCGAGCGGCCGTCGCGGCGCGGTAATTGTCGTTGATATAGCCGCCGAAATAGGCGGGATCGTCGGAGTTGATCGTCGCCCGAAGCCCTTCGCTCAGCATCCGGTCGATCGGATGATCGGCCATGTCGTCCACGACGCACAGCTTGAGGTTGGAGAGCGGGCAGACGGTGAGAGTCATTCCCTCGCGGACCAGCCGATCGACGAGCTCGGGATCCTCCAGCGACCGGTTGCCGTGGTCGAGCCGGTCGATGTGGAGCAGGTCGAGCGCCTGGCGGACATATTCGGGCGGGCCTTCCTCGCCGGCGTGGGCGACCCGCTTGAGCCCCCGCTCCGCCGCCGCGGCGAAGACCCGGGCGAACTTCTCGGGCGGATGGCCGACCTCCGACGAATCGAGCCCGACCGCCTCGATCCGGTCGAGCCAGGGCTCAGCCGCCCGGAGCGTGGCGAAGGCGGACTCCTCGTCGAGGTGCCGCAGGAAGCAGAGGATCAGCTTGGAGCTGAGCCCGTGGCGTTCCCGCGCCTCGGCCATGCCGGCGAGCAACCCTTCGGCCGCGACTCCGAACGGAATGCCGCGGTCGGTATGGGTCTGCGGGTCGAAGAATATCTCGGCATGGGTGACCGAGTCGGCGGCGGCGCGGTCGAAATAGGCCGTCGCGAGATCGCGGAAGTCCTCCTCCGTCCGAAGCACCTCGGCGCCTTGGTAGTAGATATCGAGGAAGTCCTGCAGGTTGGAGAAGCTGTAGGCCGCCCGAACCTCCTCGACGCTCCGGAAGGGGATGTCGACTCGGTTGCGCCGGGCCAGCTCGAACATCAGCTCCGGCTCGAGGCTGCCCTCGATATGCATGTGCAGCTCCGCCTTGGGCAGCCCGGCGATGAAGGCGTCGAGATCGGTCATTCGTCGTGGTTATCGCCGGTCGCCGCCGATTTCCACTTCTCAGTCCGCCGCGCCGGCCTATCGTGGCCGCATGCGCGTAAGACCGACCCTTCTCGGCCTGGCCGTCCTCGGCCTCTCGCCCACCTCGGCGCCGGCGGAAACCCTGCGCGACTTCTGCCCCGACCGGCCCGGCCTCGGCACTCCGCCCTGCACGATCGACCGGGGCCATGTCGCGGTCGAGCTTGGCGTCGCCGACTGGACGCTCGACCGGTCGGCGGACAGCCGGACGGATACGGTCGAGGTCGGCCAGTGGCTGGTCCGGCTTGGGCTCACCGGCAGCCTCGAGGCCCAGATCGGCTGGACCGCCTTCGGCCACGTCCGCGAGCGCGACCGGGCGACCGGATCGGTCGACCGGGTTTCCGGCATAGGCGACCTGACGGTCGCGCTCCAGCAGAACCTGGCCAATCCCGACGGATCGGGCTTCTCGGCCGCGGTGATGCCCTATGCGACGCTGCCGGCCGGCAACGAGGCGATCGGCGCCGGCGAATGGACGGCGGGCGTGCTTCTGCCGCTGAGCTACGACCTCGGCGGCGGCGTTCAGCTCGGCCTGACGGCGCAGGTCGAAGCGGCGGCGGATGAGGACCGGGACGGCCGTCATCTCGCCTATGGCGGCGTGGCCGGACTCGCGCTGCCGGTCTCCGACGCGCTCGACATCACCGCCGAGGTCGCCGCGACCCGCGACGACGATCCCTCCGGACACGCCACCCAATGGCTGGCCGGCCTCTCGGCGGGCTGGATGGCGAGGGAGGATCTCCAGCTCGATGCCGGCGTCAATGTCGGCCTCGATTCGTCGGCGCCCGACCTGCAGCTCTATCTCGGCGTCGCGCGGCGCTTCTAGATCATGACCTCGTCATTGCGAGGAGCGAAGCGACGCGGCAATCCATTGGGACGTTGAGGCTGCTCTGGATTGCTTCGCTTCGCTCGCAATGACGGGTCTTGTCAGCTCTCGACGCAGCGCACCCGGTAGGTTCGGCCGCCCCGGATCAGGGTGCCGAGCGCCGGGCGGCCGCGCAGCTTCGGCTGGAAGACGGCGCGGAGCCTCGCCTCATAGCGCGTGGCATTGACGTCGACCAGGTCGAGCCAGAGATAGCGCGAGTCGATCCAGCTTTGCGCGACCGTCATCGGCCTGCCGCCGAGGCGCGCCGCGACGACCGCCGGCCCGGCGCCGTGGCCGACGACCAGATCGAGCGTCGGGCCTGTACCGCTCGACGGACGGCATTGCAGGCCCCCGGTGGCGGAGGCCGCCGAGGCGGCGCCGGCGGCGAGCAGGGCGATCGGGAAGGCGAGCTTCATCTCAGGGCCTCTTGGTTCCGGGTCGAAGGCCGATTAGGCGCTTGCGGGTGAACGATCCCAGTACCATCCGCCGGCTCTACGGCCGCCGCTCCGGCCACAAGCTTCGCCAGGGCCAGGCCGAGCTGCTCGAGCGGCTGCTTCCGGCGCTAAGCGTCCCGGACGAGGGCGAGGTGACGTCGCAGCGCCTGTTCGGCGATGCGCGCCCGCTCCATTTCGAGATCGGCTTCGGCTCCGGCGAGCATCTCGCCTGGCGCGCCGACCTGCTTCCCGACCACGGCTTCGTCGGCGCCGAGCCTTTCCTCAACGGAGTCGTCGGCGCGCTCACCCACGTTCGCGAGCGGCGCCTCGCCAACGTCCGGCTTCACATGGGCGACGCGCTCGACGTGCTGGAGCGGATCCCGGACGGAGCGCTATCCTTCGTCTACCTGCTCCATCCCGACCCATGGCCCAAGGCCCGGCACGCCAAGCGGCGGATGGTCAATCCCGGCCCCCTCGACCTGATCGCCGCCAAGCTGAAGCCCGGCGGCGAGTTCCGGCTCGGCACCGACGATCCGACCTATTGCCGCTGGGCGATGATGGTCATGAACGGCCGAAGCGACTTCGAATGGCTCGCGGAGAGCGCCGCCGACTTCCTCAACCGCCCCGGCGGCTGGCCGGAGACCCGCTACGAGGCCAAGGCGCGGCGCAAGGGCCACGAAGTCTGGTATTTCCGCTATCGCCGCGGACCCGGCTGATCCCGGGACTCCGGGTCGCGGAAGGGCGGCAGTGGGCCCCGGCCCGATTCCATGTTATGTCAACAAAAGGCGAAGTTTTTCGAGTCGCGTTCGCGAAGGCAGCTTCGAAACATCGAAATCGCGGGAGGTCGATCGCCTGTGCCGAGTGAAGAGACGCTTGCGAAGCGGACCTTGTCGAAGCTCGGCCTGTACGACAAGATCGCGGCGGATTCGGATTTCGGCGAATGGCGGTCGCGCCAGCGCGCGGTCACCGTGGACGGACGCAAGCTTTATACTTCGGGGGGGGACAGGCTGCTCGACGAAAGCGAGCTGATGCTGAACTGGGCGGTGGAAAAGGGCCGCGCCGGAGTCGCGGAGGTCGAGGCGGCGCAGCGCGAGATCGTCAGGAAGGAACCGCCCGACGACGTGGAGTTCATCGATATCTAGAGCGGGAGACAGGGGATGACGGACAATCGTGGCAAGCAGCCGACCAGGCTCGACGTGCCCGACAGCGGGGCGAGCGTCTCGGCGAAGGCGCTTCGCGCCGACTCGGGCCTTCGCGACATGGCCGAAGGCTCGGAATTGCTCGCCAAGCTGAAGAGCAGCCTCAAGAAAGTCGAGATCGACGGCAAGACCTATTACGTCGCCGAGGGCGACACCCTGCTCGACGAGGGACAGCTCGCCAGCTACGCCATCGAGCGCGAGGCCCGCGAGAAGCTCTGGGCCGCGCGCGCCGCGGCCAGCGCGGCCGGTCTCGGAACGGTCCGCCTGGAGGGCAATACCCGCGGCCTGGTGGCCCAGACCCAGGGCGGCAAGATCGTCCGCTGGCGTCCGGGCACCGTCCTCTCCTACCGAGTCGCCCGGGGGACCTTCCCCGACCAGGCGGGCTACGATCTGGTCGTGAAGTCGATGCGGGCGGCCTGCATGGAGTGGGAGGAGACCTGCGGCGTCGATTTCAAGCATCTCAAGGAGCTTGACGACCGGCCGGGCACCGCGCCCGAAGGCGCCCTGTTCGTGGTGCGGGGGTTCGACGCCGGCGGCCAGTTCATCGCCGCGGCCTTCTTCCCGAACGATCCGAAGGACCGGCGCCACGTCCTCGTCGATCCGAGCTATTACACGACGAGCTTCGACCAGGTCGGCGTGTTCCGTCACGAGCTCGGGCACGTCCTCGGTTTCCGCCATGAGCATATCCGGGCCGAGGCGCCGGCCGACTGCCCGGACGAGCCCCTGTTCGACACCAAGAACCTCGGCAAATACGATCCGCAGTCGGTCATGCACTATTTCTGCGGCGAGGTGGGCAGCAGCGACCTTCGGATCTCCGACCTCGACCGCAACGGCTCGCAGCAGGTCTACGGGCCGCCGCTCTCCGCCGTGGCCGAAGTCTAGGGCGCCGACGAAAGGCCGAGCGATGAGCGGCGACAACAGCTCCCCCAGCACTCCGGCGGCCACCAGCGCGGTCTCCCAGAGCCACGAAGCCGGCCCGGCCGAAGCCGCGTCGGCGGGGGCGGCCGCGGACGAGGGGGTCGGCACCGCGTTCCACCTCGGCAGCGGCTTCTCCGGCGATCCCGTCCAGGCGCGCAGCTACGAGCGCCACAAGGGCGATCCGATCTATCGTCCGCTGAAGATCTACACGGTCGACCCGGTCCGCCGCCGGCTCGAAGGCGCGGTCGCCACGATCAACGTGCCCTACGAGCCGCTCGAGCCCGGCCCCGTCGGCCGCCGCTTCGAGGTCGTCGGCGATCCGAACGGGCCGCTCGGCCGCTATGAGCCCGGCTCGCAGGCGCCGGGCTGCTACGAGGTCGATCTCGAGGACCGGCGAATCCTCATCCGGAGCGGACGCGAGCCGGCCCCGTCGGACCCGGTCTTCCACCATCAGATGGTCTATGCGGTCGCGACCAGCACCTATTCGGCTTTCCGGGTCGCCCTCGGCCGCGAGATCGTCTGGAGCTTCGGCAGGCCCCGTCTGACCCTCTACCCGCACGGCGTCGCGGGCGAGAGGCGCGCCTTCTACGATTCGCGCAGCGCCGAGGTGAGGTTCGGCTGGTACGATGCCGGCTGCGAGGTGGCGGGACGGGTGCCGCCGAAGGGGCGCATCTTCCTTTGCCTGTCGCACGACGTCGTCGCCCACGAGGTCACCCATGCCCTGCTCGACGGGCTGCGCGCGCGCTTCGACTTCGACGCGCACAAGGAGATCAACGCCTTCCACGAGGCCTTCGCCGACCTGATCGCGGTGCTTCAGCGCTTCTCCTACAGCGAGGTCGTCAAGGACGCGCTCCGCCGGACGGGCGGCGATTTCCACGAGGATCCGAGCTTCCTTCGCTTCGGCTTCCAGTTCGCCCAGAGCGAGGGCAAATATGTCGAGCGCGAGCCCGATCTCGGCGACGCGCCGGCGCGCTTCAACGCCGATCTCGAGACGTACGAGATGGGCACCATCCTTCTCTCGGCGATCCTCGAGGCCCTGTTCCGGGTCTACAAGCGCAAGGCGGAGCCGCTGATGCGCCTCGCCACCGGCGGCTCCGGGCTGTTCCCGAGGGGAGCGGCGCTGCCCGGCGATCTCATCGACCAGCTCGCCCATCTCGCCAGCCGCCTGGCCAGCCACTTTCTGTCGATCTGCATCCGGGCGATCGACTATTGCCCGCCGGTCGGAATCGACTTCGGCGAATATCTGAGGGCCCTGGTCACAGCCGACTTCGAGCTCGTCCCCGACGATCCGTGGGGCTATCGCGAAGCCCTGATCGACGCCTTCATCCGCCGCGGCATCTATCCGCGCGGCGTCGAGTCGCTGTCGGAAGACGCCCTGCTCTGGCGGGCCCCCGAGGGCGACGAACTGGTCGAGCCCCAGCTCCACTTCGCCGAGCTCAAATTCTCCGGCGATCCGGCCAGCCCGGCCAGCGCGGAGGAGCTGCGTCGCCAGGCCGCCATCCTCGGGCGCTTCATCACCGCGCCCGAGAGGCTGGGGCAATTCGGCCTCGCCGCTCCGGACGACCCGAGGCTCGAGGGCGACAAGGTCGATCTTCCGAGGGTCGAATCGATCCGCTCCTCGCGGCGGGTCGGACCGGACGGCCAGATCGTCTTCGACCTCGTCGCCGAAGTGATCCAGCGCCGGCAGGTGGCCGGCGGCAGCGGCCAGCCCGGCTTCGATTTCTACGGCGGCTCGACGATCATCCTCGGGCCCCGCGGCGAGGTGCGCTACGTGGTCAGCAAGAGCATTCGCGACTCCGCCCAGATCGAGCGGCTGCGCGCCTATCTCGATTCCAAGAACGAATATCCGGAAGAGTGAGGCGGGTCAGCCCGCGGGCGTGAGCTTGAGCAGCCTCGCGCCCGGCCCGTCCTCGAGCAGCCAGACGGAGCCGTCCGGACCCTGCTCGACCTCGCGGATCCGCTTGCCCATGTCCCAGCGCTCGGCCTCGCGGGCCTTGTCGCCGTCGACGTCGACCCGGATCAGCGCCTTGCTCGACAGGCCGGCGACGAGGACGTCGCCCTTCCATTGAGGGAAGGCGCCGCCCGAATAATGGATCATGTCGCCCGGCGAGATCACCGGCGTCCACCAGACCTTGGGCGCTTCGAACTCGGGCCGGGTCGAGTGGTCGGGAATGTCCTTGCCGTCATAATGGTCGCCGTTGGAGACGATCGGATAGCCGTAGTTGCGGCCCTTGAGGACGAGGTTGAGCTCGTCGCCGCCCTTGGGGCCCATCTCGATGTCCCACAGCCGGCCCCTGGCATCGAAGGCGATGCCGAGTGGGTTGCGGTGGCCGAGGCTCCAGATCTGGGCGGCGACCCCGCCCCGGCTCGCGAACGGATTGTCCTTCGGAACGGTGCCGTCGTCGTTGAGGCGCACGATCTTGCCGAGCGTGCCGCCCATGTCCTGGGCCGGGGTGAATTCCTGGCGCTCGCCGTTCGAGACGTAGAGCTTGCCGTCCGGACCGAAGGCGATCCGGTGGCCGAAATGGCCTCGGCCGGACATCTTCGGGGTCTGGCGCCAGATCACCTGGAGCCCGTCGAGCCGGACGCCCTTGCCGTCGTTCTCGACCAGTCGGGCGCGGCCGACGACGGCGCCGCGGCTGTTGCCGGGACCGGGTTCGACCCAGCTCAGATAGACGAGCCGGTTGCGGGCGAAGCCGGGGTGGAGGACGACGTCGCCGAAGCCGCCCTGGCCGCCATAATCGACCGTCGGCGCGCCGGCGACCTCGCCGACCCGGCCGATCTCGTTCCAGAGCAGCTTGAGCTTGCCCTTCTTCTCGGTGATCAGCGCCCGCGTTCCGGGCCCCGGCAGGAAGGTCATCGCCCACGGCTCGTCGAAGGGGGTGATCGCCCGGGCGGTGAAGGGACGGGTGGCGGACGAGGCCGGCTGGGCGGCGGCGTCGCTGCCGTTCGAGGCGCTGCAGGCGGCGAGGAGAAGAAGGGGGACGAGGCTGCGCATCAAGGGCTCCATGGGGCCGGAAGTTTCATAAGGTTCGGCTCCCATAGAGAAGAAACGTCTTCCGGTGAAACTTCCGTGCGACCGGCGCCCGAAAGTCACGAAAATCACGAAAATCACGCGAATCGCGCGGGAAAATCCTTTGTATCCCGCGGCAATCGTGGCGCCGCCGAGCGCGCGTTTGCGGTCTTTGGACCGGACAAGCCCGAATCATCGCCCACTCCCGATGCCGGCGCGAACATATCATGAACTCGTTTCGGAAGCTAGTAGGCGGCCGCTCGCAGCGGAAGGGTGAGGATGGTACGGTGGCGCTCGTCCTCGATCTCGATCTCGCCCTTGTCCGAGAGAGCGTCCTGGCGGAGGAGGTCCCTGAGGACGCGTCCCGCCTCGCCGAGCGCTTCGGCAAGGGCGGCGACGTCGTCGGCGCAGGTCCGGCCGACCAGGTCGGTCTCCTCGAAGCCGTTGCCGCGGACGTTGAAGAAATAGCGGGGCATGGCGGTCCATAGCAGAACTTCGGGCGCGGCAAGCCGGTTCCGCCCGCTCGCCGCGCGGCCGGCCGGACCGCCGAAACAATTGAGACACTTTTCCCAGGCGGCTGACATCGGGCGGAAAAGGCGGGACGGCAAATGGCTTCTCGCCGACCGGCCGCAGAGGCGGCAGGCGGCCAGGGAGAGTAAGCGTATCATGAACGGCATCCGCTCCAGGGTCGGCTGACCCCGAACGGCGCAGCGCGCGCCTCCCGGCTTCTTTCGAAAACCCCCACCGCTCCGCCGCCCGGCGGGGCGACACTCCCCGACGCCCGCCTTTCGCGGGCCTGTAGCGTAAAGGAATCCAGACAATGCCTATCTTCAACGGAACCCAGAAGGCCGAGACGATCAACGGCACCGCCCAGGACGACAGCATCTTCGGCGACAACGGCAACGACATTCTCAACGGCGGCGCCGGCAACGACTATATCGACGGCGGCAACGGCAGCGACCTCATTTCGGGCGGCGCCGGCAACGACGTCCTCGACGGCGGCAACGGCCAGGATACGGTCGTCTACGCCGGCAAGCGCTCCGACTATCGCCTCTTCGAAGGCCTCAACGGCGCGATCGTCATCCGCGACCTGCGCGCCGGCTCCGCCGACGGCGAGGACCGCCTGCTCAGCGTCGAGCGGGTCCAGTTCTCCGACGGCACCTTCAAGCTGGTCGACCTCATCCAGGCCAATGCCGCCCCGGTCGCCCGCAACGACTCCCTCACCCTCTCCGAGACGGCCGGCAAGACCGAGGTCACCCCGACCCTTCTCGCCAACGACAGCGACGCCGACGGCGACGTCCTCAAGGTCCAGTCGGTCCAGGGCGTCTCCGCCCAGGGCGCGATCGTCACCCTCGGCGCGGACGGCAAGGTGAGCTACGACGCCGGCTCGATCTTCGCCGATCTCGACACCGGCGAGACGGCGACCGACAGCTTCACCTACACGATCACCGACGGCAACGGCCACGTGTCGACCGCCACGGCGACGGTGACGATCACCGGCGTGACCCAGAACCAGGCTCCCGTCGCCGTCGCCGACAAGCTGACGCTCGCCGAGGACGCCGGAGCCACCGACGTCACCGCCCAGCTCACCGGCAACGACAGCGACCCGGACGGCGACGCCTTCATGGTGACCTCTGTCCAGGCGATCTCCGCCCAGGGCGCCACCGTCACCGTCGATAAGGACGGCAAGGTCAATTACGACTCCGGCAAGATCTTCATCGATCTCGAGGACGGCCAGACCGCGACCGACAGCTTCACCTACACGATCACCGACTCCAAGGGCCTCACCTCGACCGCGACCGCGACGGTGACGATCACCGGAGTCACCCCCGAGGTCGAGATGCCGGAGTGGGACGCCTGGTATTACGTCAACGAGGACGGCACCAACGCCGACGAGATGTTCGGCTCGATCATCGAATCGTTCGGCTTCGACCTCGCCGGAGTCGATTCCAGCCACACGAAGGGCACCGTCCTGTTCGATCATGACGGCGGCATCCTCACCTTCATCGCCGACGATCCGAGCAGCGACATTCTTCTGCCCGATCAGCATCAGGACACCTGGTTCACGGTCATCGGCGACAACGGTAAGAAGGCCGTGATCGGGATGGTCATCCAGGGCGTCAACGACCAGGTCGTGGCGGTCGACGACAATGTCGCGATCGGCGAGGGCCAGGCGACCGGCAACCTCTACTCGACCGTCATCGCCAACGAGATCGACCCCGACGGAAGCGCCGCAAGCCGGCGGATCCTCTCGGTCGGCACCGCCGGCACGGAGGGGGTCGTGACGTTCGACGCCTCGACCCGCACACTGAGCTATTCGGCGGCCGGGATCGACCTCGCCCCGGGCGAGAGCCGAGTCGACAGCTTCACCTATGTCGTCGACGACGCCTGGGGCTCGACCGACACCGGCACCGTCTTCGTCACCGTCACCGGCAATGCGGACGGCAGCGCCTCGGCGTCGATGGCGGGAGGCTCGTCGATGATGGCCGCCTTCGCCCCGGCCGGAGCCGACATGGCCGGCTGCGCCCTGTGGGACATGGGCCAGGCCCAGCAGATCCTCGGCGCCGACGCCGCCATCGCCTGATCCCGGCGAGGGACCGGGGACGGTCCACCCAACGCCGCCCCCGCGAAGGCCGCTCCCGAAAGGGGGCGGCCTTCTTATTTTGCTCGAAAACCCTCTGGAAGAGCCGACGAATCTACGATAAGCGCTTCCTCCAGATAATGGCAAACCTTGCCAAAGTTCGCTATCCGTCAGGCATGGCTACGATGAACATCTCGCTTCCCGATAATCTCAAGGATTTCGTCGACGAACAGGTGGCCGAGCGCGGTTACAGCACCAGCAGCGAATTCATGCGTGAGTTGATCCGCAAGGAAAAGGATCGACAGCATCTGCGCAAGCTGCTGCTGGACGGAGCGGCGTCACCGCCGGCGGGCCCGGCCGACGACGCGTGGTTCGAGGATCTGCGTACCCATGCGATCAAGCACGCGGCGAAGTGACCAAGCCGATCATACGCCTGGAATCGGCGCGTGCCGACGAAAGAGACGTGGTCGCTCATTATGCTCGATAAGCAGGGCTCGATCTCGCCTTCCGGTTCACCGAGGCGCTTAGAGACGTTTATCGCTCGATTGGCGATCGACCTGGGCTCGGGTCGCCGCGATACGCAGACCTGCTGGACATCGAGCACCTCCGAAGTCGCGCCGTGAAGCGATTTCCGTTCCTCGTCTTCTATGTCGAGCGGGACGATCGTGTGGACATATGGCGCATCCTTCACGCTCAGCGCGACATCGCCGGCTGGTTGCGGGGTGCCAAGGGGGATTGTTTTCGGCAACGGTTCCGGCAGGGGATCGCCGTATGCCGGAAGTCTTGTCCAATTCGTTCGACATCGTCCCCCACCTCGTCGCGCTCGCCGTGGCCTATGTGCTGGCGCTTCCCGTCGGCTGGAACCGCGAGAAGGAGGAGCGAAGCGCCGGGCTTCGGACCTTTCCGCTCGTCGCCGTCGCCGCCTGCGGGTTCGTCCAGGCGGCGGAAGGCCTGACCGCGGACCATCCCGAGGCGATGGCGCGGATCGTCGAGGGGATCATCACCGGAATGGGCTTCATCGGCGGCGGGGCGATCCTGAGGCTCAAGGACAGCGTCAAGGGCACCGCCACCGCGGCCAGCCTGTGGGCGACGGGCGCGATGGGGACGGCGGTGGGGCTGGGCAGCTACGACGTCGCCGTGGTGCTGTCGCTGATCACGCTGCTGACCTTGTGGTTCCTCTCGCCGCTCAAGAGCGAGCTGGTTCCGCAGGAACCCGACGGCAAGGAGACGCGCGAGCTTGACGGCGAGGGGGCTGAACGTCGTCCCGGCGCAGGCCCGGACCCAAGCGGGTGAAAAGCTCCCGCGACTTTCGCCCGCCGGGGCCCCAGCCTTCGCTGGGGCGACGGGGAGGGGGAACGGTTCGTCGTCGTCCCAGCGCACGCCGGGACCCCAGGGGGTGACAGGCTCCCGCGCTTTCCGCCCGACGGGGCGCCAGCCTTCGCTGGGGCGACGAAGGTTATTTGTAGGCGATCGCGGCGCTCGCCGGGCCCGTCAGCGGGAGGATCTCGCAGCGGCTGAAGCCGGCCTCGAGGCACCAGGAGGCGAAATCGGCGCCGGTGAAGTCGAAGGCGTCGCCGAACTCGATCAGCATGTTCAGCGACATCAGCAGGCCGAAGGCGTTCTCGCGGCGCTCGTCGTCGATCAGATTCTCGATGGCGACGAGGGCGCCGCCCTCGGGGAGCGCCCGGTAGGCCTTGGCGATCAGCATCTTCTTGTGGTCGAGATTCCAGTCGTGGAGGATCATCCCCATCGTGATCAGGTCGGCCTTCGGGAACTCGTCCCTGAAGAAATCGATCTCGCCGGCCGTGACCCGGTCGGCGAGCCCGGCCTCGGCGAGCCGGCGATCGGCGATCGGCTTCACCACCGGCAGGTCCCAGGAGGTGCAGGAGAGATGCGGGTGGCGCCCGGCGACGATCGCCGAGAGCTGGCCGGTGGCCCCGCCGATATCCGCCATCGTGCCGTAGGGGGCGAAGTCGAACTTGTCGGCGAAGGCCTCGAAATTGGCCATCGAGACGCCGCGCATCGCGTCCATGAACTGCTCGAGCCGCGCCGGATCGGCATAGAGCTCGTCGAACATCGCCTTGCCCGAATGCTTGACCTCGTTCTGCGGCTGGCCGGTCTTCAGAGCCGGGGTGAGATCGGCCCAGAACCGGTAGAGGCGGGCGTTGGCCATCTCGAGGATTCCGCCGACGTAGCGCGGGCTCGAGCGGTCGAGATAGAGGGCGGTTGCGGCGGTATTGGCGTAGCGCGCGTCGGCGCCGCTGCCGTCGCGGTCGAGCATTCCGAGCGCGACCAGCGTATCGAGAAAATCATAGGTGGCGCGGGGATGGAGGCCGAGCGCCCGCTCGATCTCGGCGCCGGTCCGGGACTCGCCGCCGAGCTCGGTGAAGAGCCCGAGCTCGACCGCGCTGAGCAGCGCCTTGGAGGCGAAGAAGCCCATTCCGATCTGGAGGATGGGGGCGGGGGAAAGGGGGGCGTGCACGGGTCTGGGGCCTCACGTTGCTTCCGGCCGCGAGCCGGCCGGGGTCCGCTTTCGCTGTTGAGGCCCGACGTTTCCGGAGGATGTCGCCAATCGACGGGAATCGTTTCAATTGTCGCTCGCGCTCCGCCAATCCCCGCTTGCCCCCTCGTCCCGCCGCGCCTATATGCGCTTCACCTTCCTTGACATCGTCAGACGTCGAGGCTGGTCCCGGGGACGGGGCCGGCGCGGGAAGGTTTTGGTTTTGCCCGGAGAGCCTGTTGGCGGACATCGCTGAAGTGACCCGATTGATCGAGCCCGCGGCCGAGGCCGAGGGGCTCGCGCTCGTGCGAGTCAAGATGATCGGCGGCAGCTCGGACCCGACGCTTCAGGTGATGGCGGAGCGACCGGACACGCGCCAGCTCACGCTCGAGGATTGCGCGCGTCTTTCGAGGCGCCTCTCCGAGATACTCGACGAGGCGGAGGCCGCGGGGCGGGACCCGATCCCGCATGCCTACCGGCTCGAGGTCAGTTCGCCCGGGATCGACCGGCCGCTGACCCGGCTCAAGGATTATGACGACTGGAAGGGGCACGAGGCGCGGATCGTCCTCGGCGAGAAGCTCGACGGACGCAAGGTTTTCAGCGGCGAGCTTAGCGGCACCGAAGGAGACACGGTTCTGGTCGACGTGCAGGGGCTCGGGCCCACGGGCCTGCCGTTCGCGGCGATCCAGTCGGCCAAGCTCGTCATGACCGACAGGCTCATCCGGGCGACCGCCCCGCTCAGCGCGGAAGGCGCCGACGAATTCGAACCGATCGAAGAAACAGAAGAAACAGAGGAAGACTGACCATGGCCACCACCGCCCCGGGCGCTCCGGGCGCCGTTTCCGCCAACAAGGCCGAACTGCTCGCCATCGCCGACGCGGTCGCCCGCGAGAAGCTGATCGACAAGGCGATCGTCATCGAGGCGATGGAGGACGCGATCCAGCGCGCCGCCCGCGCCCGCTACGGCGCCGAGAACGACATCCGGGCCAAGCTCGACGCCACTTCGGGCGACCTTCGCCTGTGGCGGGTCGTCGAGGTGTGCGAGCAGGTCGACGATTATTTCAAGCAGGTCAGCCTCGAGGACGCCCAGAAGCTCCAGCCGGGCGCGGTCGTCGGCGACTATATCGTCGACCCGCTGCCTCCGATCGAGTTCGGCCGGATCGCCGCCCAGGCCGCCAAGCAGGTCATCTTCCAGAAGGTCCGCGACGCCGAGCGCGAGCGGCAATATGAGGAGTTCAAGGAGCGGGCCGGCGAGATCATCACCGGAGTGGTGAAGCGGGTCGAGTTCGGCCACGTCGTCGTCGACCTCGGCCGGGCCGAGGGAGTCATCCGCCGCGACCAGCAGATCCCGCGCGAGGTCGTCCGGGTCGGCGACCGGGTGCGCTCGCTGATCCTCTCGGTGCGCCGCGAGAACAGGGGCCCGCAGATCTTCCTGTCGCGCGCGCATCCCGACTTCATGAAGAAGCTGTTCGCCCAGGAAGTCCCCGAGATCTACGACGGCATCATCGAGATCAAGGCCGCCGCCCGCGATCCGGGAAGCCGGGCCAAGATCGGAGTGATCAGCTACGACAGCTCGATCGACCCGGTCGGCGCGTGCGTCGGAATGAAGGGCTCGCGGGTCCAGGCCGTCGTCCAGGAGCTTCAGGGCGAGAAGATCGACATCATCCCCTGGTCCGAGGACCTCGCGACCTTCGTCGTCAACGCGCTCCAGCCCGCTACGGTCAGCCGGGTCGTCATCGACGAGGAGGAGAGCCGGATCGAGGTGGTCGTCCCCGACGACCAGCTCAGCCTCGCCATCGGCCGCCGCGGCCAGAACGTTCGGCTCGCCAGCCAGCTCACCGGCTCGGCGATCGACATCATGACCGAGGCGGATGCTTCCGAGAAGCGCCAGCGCGAGTTCGTCGAGCGCTCCGAGCTGTTCCAGAAGGAGCTCGACGTCGACGAGACGCTCGCCCAGCTGCTCGTCGCCGAGGGCTTCGGAGCGCTCGAGGAGGTCGCCTATGTCGAGCTCGACGAGCTGGCCTCGATCGAGGGCTTCGACGACGAACTGGCGACGGAGCTCCAGAGCCGCGCCGCCGAAGCGCTCGAACGGCGCGAGGAAGCGTCGCGCGAGGAGCGCCGGGCGCTCGGCGTGTCGGACGAGCTGGCCGAAATGCCCTATCTCAACGAGGCGATGCTGGTCACTCTCGGCAAGGCGGGCATCAAGACCCTCGACGACCTCGCCGACCTCGCCACCGACGAGCTGGTCCAGAAGAAGCGGCCCGAGCAGCGCCGCCAGCGCGAGAGCAACCGGCCCGAGGACAAGGGCGGAATCCTCGCCGAATACGGCCTCAGCGACGAGCAGGGCAACGAGATCATCATGGCCGCCCGCGCCCACTGGTTCGAGGATGAAGGGGAGGACGCGGTTGCGGAAACCTCCCAATGAGACCGCAGGACGGGTAAAAGCCGTTCGTGTCGAGCGAAGTCGAGACACCCTTTCGAGCGAAGCCGAGAAGGGGGCCTCGGCTGCGCTCGGCGGGGCCCCTCGACTTCGCTCGGGGCGAACGGGCGACGCGCCTCGCGAACACGTTCCCGAGCGCAAGTGCATCCTCTCCGGGGAGCATGGCTCGCCGGATTCGCTGATCCGCCTCGCCCTCTCGCCCGACGGCGAGGTGCTTCCCGACGTTCGCGCCAAGGCGCCCGGGCGGGGCGCGTGGATCGGAGTCGACCGGGCCGCGCTCGAAACCGCCCAGGGGAAGGGCAAGCTGCGCGGCGCGCTGGCCCGCGCCTTCAAGGGCGCTCCGCTCCGCATCCCCGACGATCTCGGCGAGCGGATCGAGACGGCGCTGAGGCAGGCGGCGCTCGACCGGCTCGGCCTCGAGGCGCGCTCCGGCACCCTTCTGACCGGAACCGACCGGATCGAGAATGCGGCCCGCAAGGGCGAGGTCGAGCTGCTCCTCCACGCCGCCGACGCCGGCGAGGACGGCAACCGCAAGCTCGACCAGGCCTGGCGGGTCGGCGGACGAGAGGGGCAAGGGTTGGTTATTCCGGCGCAAAGACCCATATTGTCATTGGCGCTGGGCCGGCAGAATGTGGTACATATCGCCCTAATTGATCGCGGTGCCGCCGCGCGTGTCGAACATGCGCTCGGGCGGTGGCGCGCTTTTATCGGTTCCGACTCTGGGCTAAGCGCCGCGACGGCGGGCACGCCGGACGCGTCGGCTGTGGATGTGGATGAAGGATAGTAATGAGCGAGACGACAGATAAGCCGAAGCTTGGCGCGCGCGCCCCACTGGGCCTGAAGCGCACCGTCGAGACCGGCAAGGTCAAGCAGAGCTTCAGCCACGGCCGCTCCAACACGGTCGTGGTCGAGGTCAAGAAGCGCCGAATCCTCGGCCCGGCGGCCGCGCAGGAAGCCAAGGTCGAGGAGGCGCCCAAGCCGGCCGCCCCGATCGCCCGATCGCCCGAGCCCGCCCAGCCGGCGCCCAGGCCCGCGGCGCCTCAGCGCCCGGTCAGCGACGCCACGACTCGTCGCGAGCTGCAGGAGAAATTGCTTCGCGAAGCCGAGGAAGCGCGGCTCAACGCCCTCGAGGAGGCGCGCCGCCGCGAGGACAAGCAGGCGGCCCAGGCCACCGAGGAAGAGAAGCGCCGCGCCGAGGAAAATCGCCGGGCCGAGGAGGAGCGCGCCGAGGCCGCCCGCCGCGAGGCCGAGGAAGCCGCCAAGCTCGCCGCCGACGAAGCGAGCCGGCCGGCCGAAGCCGCGCCCGTCGCCGCGCCCGTGGCGGACGACGAGGAGGAGGACCGCCGCCCCGCACACGCCCGTCCCAAGGGCCACGCCCCGGCGCCCAAGCCCCCGGCCCGTCCGGTCCGCGGCCGCGACGACCGCCGCCACGCCGGCAAGCTCACCGTCACCCGCGCCCTGTCCGACGAGGACGACAGCCGAGCCCGGAGCCTCGCCGCGCTGCGTCGGGCGCGAGAGAAGGAAAAGAGGGCTCATCAGCAGGCTGGACCGTCCGCCAAGCAGGTCCGCGACGTCGTCGTCCCCGAGACGATCACCGTCCAGGAGCTCGCCAACCGAATGGCCGAGCGCGGCGCCGACCTGGTGAAGGCGCTGTTCAAGATGGGCACCCCGGTCACCATCACCGAGACGATCGACCAGGACACGGCCGAATTGCTGATCGAGGAATTCGGCCACCGCATGGTCCGGGTCAGCGAGGCCGACGTCGACATCCAGGCGGAAGCCGACGTCGACCCGCCCGAGACCCAGCAGCCGCGTTCGCCGGTGGTCACGATCATGGGCCATGTCGACCACGGCAAGACCTCGCTGCTCGACGCGATCCGCGGCGCCAACGTCGTCTCGGGCGAGGCCGGCGGGATCACCCAGCATATCGGCGCCTATCAGGTCGGCCTGCCCGACAAGTCGAAGATCACCTTCCTCGACACGCCGGGCCACGAGGCGTTCACCGAGATGCGCGCCCGCGGCGCCAACGTCACCGACATCGTCGTGCTGGTGGTCGCGGCCGACGACGGCCTCAAGCCGCAGACGGTCGAGGCGATCAACCACACCAAGGCGGCCGGAGTGCCGATGATCGTCGCCATCAACAAGATCGACAAGCCCGGCGCCAATGCCCAGAAGGTCCGCGAGGAGCTTCTCCAGCACGAGATCATCGTCGAGGACATGGGCGGCGAGGTCCAGGACGTCGAAGTGTCGGCGCTCAAGAAGACCAATCTCGACGGGCTGCTCGAGGCGATCGCGCTCCAGGCGGAGCTGCTCGAGCTGAAGGCCAATCCCGACCGCCCGGCCGAGGGCGCGGTGGTCGAGGCGAAGCTCGACAAGGGCCGCGGCCCGCTCGCCACCGTCCTCGTCCAGCGCGGGACCCTGAGGGTCGGCGACGTCTTCGTGGTCGGCGCCGTCCCCGGCAAGGTCCGGGCGATGATCGACGACAAGGGCAAGCAGGTGAAGGAAGCCGGCCCGTCCGTCCCGGTCGAGGTGCTCGGCCTGTCCGGCGTTCCGTCGGCCGGCGATACCCTCACCGTCGTCGAGAACGAGGCCCGCGCCCGCGAGGTCGCCGCCTACCGGCAGAGCGTGCTCGACCGCAAGCGCACGACCTCGGCTCCGGTCAGCCTCGAGAACATGTTCGCGTCCAAGGCCAACCAGGCGATCGAGTTCCCGCTCGTCGTCAAGGCCGACGTGCAGGGCTCGGTCGAGGCGATCGCCAGCGCGATCAACCGCATCTCGACCGAGGACATCAAGGCGCGGATCCTCCACGCCGGGGTCGGCGCGATCACCGAGAGCGACGTCATCCTCGCCCAGGCGAGCGGCGCCCCGATCATCGGCTTCAACGTCCGGCCCAACGCCAAGGCGCGCGAGATCGCCGAAAGGAGCGGGGTCGAGTTCCGCTATTACGACGTCATCTACCACCTCACCGACTGGGTGAAGCAGGCGATGGCGGGCGAGCTCGGGCCCGAGATGATCGAGACGGTGCTCGGCCGGGCCGAGGTCAAGGAGGTCTTCCCGGCCGGCAAGAAGGACAAGGCGGCCGGCCTGCTGGTGCTCGAGGGCGTCATCCGCAAGGGCGTCCACGCGCGCCTCACCCGCGACGACGTCATCGTCTCCAAGACCACCATCTCGTCGCTGCGCCGGTTCAAGGACGACGTCGCCGAGGTCCGAGCGGGCCTCGAATGCGGCGTGCTCCTGGCCGACACCAACGACATCAAGCCCGGCGACCATCTCGAGGTCTTCGAGGTCGAGGAGCGCGCCAGGACGCTGTGAGCGAGCGATCGTCCCGGCGACGCCTGCGCCTCCGACGCAAGCGGAAGGGCGAAACCTTCGCCTCGAAGCTGTCCGACGTCGGCAATGTCCAGCCCCCGCCGCGCTCCCAGGGTTCGTTTGATCCAACCGACCCACTCGTGGTGGAGGTCGTCGGGCGTATGGGCTGCTGCGTCGTCGAGGCGATCGGGAGCGCGGCGGTCCTGCTCGCCCTGTTCACCGTTCCGGCCTATCTCCTGATGAATTAGGGATTGCCCGGCGTCGGATTCGTCATTGCGAGGAGCGAAGCGACGCGGCAATCCAGCTAGCCTCGGACGCGGCACTGGATTGCTTCGCTACGCTCGCAATGACGGACTGAACCCGCCTAGGACGGTCACGCACTGGAATAACGAAATGCCACGCCCCAACGAATCCCCCGAAGGCCGCTCCGTCCGGCTGCTCCGCGTCGGCGAGCAGGTGCGCCATGCCCTCTCCGACATATTGATGCGCGGCGACGTTCATGACGAGACTCTCGCCAGCCATCTCGTCTCGGTGACCGAGGTTCGGATGTCGCCGGACCTCAGGCACGCGACGGCCTTCGTCATCCCGCTGCTCGGCTCGAACGCCCAGGCGGTGCTCAAGGCGCTTCGAACCCACACCGCCTACCTGCAGAGCGAGGTCGCCCGGCGGGTGAACACCAAATATGCGGCGAAGCTGAAGTTCCTGCTCGACGAGAGCTTCGACGAGGGCAGCCATATCGACAAGCTGCTGCGCGACCCGAAGGTGGCGCAGGACCTCGGCGGCGAGGAGTGACGGCTCGCATGCCGACCCGGATCCCCTCTCCCGTTCTTACGGGAGAGGAGGGGGCCAAGCGCAGCCTGGAAGGCGAGGGTCCGTCGCAATGAGTCGGCAAGACCCTCACCTCCCACTGCTTCGCAGTGGGCCCCTCCTCTCCCGCGAAATGCGGGAGAGGGGATTTGGCGCGGCCGCGTTCGTCGATCTCGGATCAGGTCCGGCATGACACGTCGGCCCGAATCCCGGCTCGAATCGCTGGGCGCGTCCATGCGCGAGGGCGACCTCTGTCTCGAGCCGATGGCCGAGGCCCACCGCGCGGCGCTGAAGGCCGCCTGCGCCGAGGATTCCGACATCTGGTCGATCTATTCGACGTCCTACGATCCGGACCATTTCGACGCGGCCTTCGATCTGATCCTGTCGCGTCCCAACTGGCGCGGCTTCTCGATCTTCGTCGGCGGCGCGATGGCCGGCATGAGCTGCTACCTCGGCATCGATCCGGAACGCGCCGTGCTCGAGATCGGCAACACTTATTACGTGCCCAGGCTTCGCGGCAGCGGGCTCAACCGGCGGGTGAAGGACCTGATGCTGGCGCGCGCCTTCGGCTGCGGATTCCGGCGCGTCGAGTTCCGCGTCGACGCGCGCAACGCGCGGTCGCAGGCGGCGATGGCCAAGATCGGCGGGGTGCGCGAAGGGGTGATCCGGCAGGACCGGATCACCTGGACGGCGCATGTCCGCGACACCGTGCTGTTCTCGATCCTTGCCGACGAATGGAAGCCGGCGGACGGGGCCTGACGATTTCGTCTTCCGGGTCGCGACCTGACTGATCCCGCTCGCGCAAGGATCGGGGGTGGCTTCTCGTCGCCTCCGCCCCCACATGGATCAGCTGAATCGCTGCGACGACGGGGCGGTGCTCCGTCTGCGACGGGACGGCGAGATTCTTCTGTTCTCTACCTTGAAAGGAAAAGCGCGGCGTGCAGCCTGACAATCTCGTCTTCCAGATCGCGACCTGGCTGATCCCGCTGGTCGTCGCGATCGTGCTTCACGAGATCTCGCACGGCTGGGTCGCGAATGCGTTCGGCGATCCGACGGCGCGGGACCTCGGGCGGCTCAGCCTCAATCCCGTGCGCCATGTCGATCCGGTCGGCACGGTCGGCCTGCCTCTGCTGCTGGCGGTGACCGGCGCTCCGGTGTTCGGCTGGGCCAAGCCGGTGCCGGTGGTGGCGAAGAGGATGCGCAATCCGCGCCTGAACATGATGCTCGTCGCCCTCGCCGGGCCGGGCATGAACCTGCTTCTCGCCATGATCGGAGGAATCGCGCTCGCCCTGCTGGCGCCGGCGGTTCCGCCCGGTGGCGGCGCGGCCTGGCTGTTCGGGCTTCTCAACCTGATGAACTTCATCGCGATCAACCTCTTCCTGGCCGTCTTCAACCTGCTGCCGCTGCCACCCTTCGACGGCGGCCACGTCGTCGAAGGCTTGCTGCCGCGCCGGGCCGCCCGCCGTTATGCGAAGCTCGGGCGCTTCGGCTTCCCGCTGCTCGTCTTCCTGCTGCTCGTCCTGCCCTGGCTGGTGCCTGAGGCGAATATCGTCGAGCGGGTGGTGCGGCCGCCGGTCGAGTGGCTGCTGCAATGGTTCCTGCCGGGGCGGCTCGCCTAGAGGGTTGCACCGACCATGGGTAAGACGTATCTTACATAGGTGACCGCCACCACGAAATTGTCGGCCAAGGGCCAGGTCGTGATCCCGGCCGACGTGCGGCGGGAGCTCGGGCTCAAACCCGGCCAGACGCTGCAGGTGCGCAAGGCGGGGGGCGGTGTGATGCTCACCCCTGTCCTCGAGAAAAGCGGCCGATCGACCGAGGAGCTGATCGCCGAGCTGCGCAAAATCTACACCCACAAGGGGCCTCCCGCGACCCTCGAGGACATGGATCGCGCGGTCGAGCGGATGTTCGCCGAGCGTGGGCGGGAGGATTTCTGACACGCGCGCTCGACACCAATATCGTGCTTCGATTGATGACGGATGACGATCCGTCCCAGGCCGCGCGTGCGCGCGCCATCATCGAAGAGGATTTTCATATCCCCGTCACCGTGCTTGTCGAGACGGACTGGGTGCTGCGTTCCTTCTACGGCTGGTCTCGAGCCGAGCGCGCCGCCGGCTTCAGGATCCTGCTCGACATGCCCCGCGCCGTGAGCATTCCCAGATCGGCTGAATGGGCCGTGGAAAGGCTGGCGGCGGGAGCGGATTTCGCGGACATGATGCACGTCGCCGCGTCGGACGGCGCTTCGACCTTCGCGACCTTCGACAGGAAGCTGGCCCGCCGCGCCGGTGTCGATGCGCCGGTGCCCGTCGAGACCCTTCGCTGATGGCCAAGCTCTATTTCTATTATGCGTCGATGAACGCCGGCAAATCGACCGTGCTTCTCCAGACCGACTTCAACTATCGCGAGCGGGGCATGCAGACGATGCTGTTCACCGCGGGGATCCACGACCGCTCCGGCTTCGGCATCATCGACAGCCGGATCGGAATCACCGCCCGGGCCGAGACGTTCGAGCCGGCGAGCGACCTCAAGGCCGGGATCGCCGCCGAGGGCAAGAAGCGCAAGCTCGACGTCGTCCTCATCGACGAATCGCAGTTCCTGACCCGGGCCCAGGTGCTCCAGCTCGCGGACGTCTGCGACGAGTTCGGGATCCCCGTCCTCGCCTACGGATTGCGCACCGATTTCCAGGGCAATCTGTTCGAGGGGAGCGCGACCCTGCTCGCCCTGGCCGACAAGCTCATCGAGCTGAAGGCGATCTGCGAGTGCGGGCGCAAGGCGACGATGAACCTTCGGGTCGACGCCCAGGGCTATGCCGTGGCCGCCGGGGCCCAGACCGAGATCGGCGGCAACGACCGCTATCTGGCGCTTTGCCGTCGCCATTTCCGCGAGCGGCTGAGGGAAGGGGAGGCGCGCCAGCTCAACCTCGGCCTCGCGCGCTGACGTGCATGGCTGGCTGATCATCGACAAGCCGGCGGGGCCCGGCTCGACCCAGGTCGTCGCGGCGGTGAAGCGCGCCCTGCGCGAGGGCGGCTATGCGAAGCTGAAGGTCGGCCATGGCGGCACCCTCGATCCGCTGGCGAGCGGGGTGCTTCCGGTCGCGCTCGGCGAGGCGACCAAGCTCGCCGGCCGGATGCTCGACTCGGACAAGGTCTACGAATTCACCATCCGGTTCGGAGAGGAGACGGATACGCTCGACGCGGAAGGGGCGGTGGCGGCGACCTCGGAGGTCCGGCCGACACTCCGGCAGGTGGAGGCGGTGCTGGAGCGCTTCACCGGCGAGATCGAGCAGGTGCCGCCGGTCTATTCGGCGCTCAAGGTGGACGGGAAGCGGGCTTACGATCTGGCGCGGGCGGGGGCCTCGCCGGAGATGAAGACGCGCCGGGTGACGGTGCACGACCTGAAAATCCTCCCCGGGACGGGGAGGGGGACCGCACGAAGTGCGGTGGAGGGGGCTCCGAGTGGGTCACGCCCCCCCCTCCACCATGCTTCGCATGGTCCCCCTCCCCGTTCCGGGGAGGAGCTTGAAGAGGTCACCCTCGTTGCCCGGGTCTCCAAGGGCACCTACATCCGCTCGCTCGCCCGCGACGTCGCCCGAGCCTTGGAAACGGTCGGCCACGTCACCATGTTGAGGAGGCTGAAGGCCGGGCCCTTCGCTCTCGAATCCGCGATTTCGCTGGACAAAATGGGCGAACTCGCTAAGGCGCGGCAGCTTGAACAGGCACTCTTGCCGCTGACGGCGGGGCTGGACGACATCCCGGCTCTACCCGTCACCCCCGACCAGGCAAGGGCGCTCCGCGAGGGGCGCCGATTGGCCGGGATCGCCGCAAAGCCAGGGCTTCACCTAGCGACCGACCAGTCTGTTCCGGTTGCGCTTGTGGAGCTTTCCGAAGGCGATCTTCGGGTGGTGCGGGGCTTCAACATCTAGAGACGAAGGAGTTCACGATGTCGGTTACCGCCGAGCGCAAGCAGGAAATCATCGAAGACAATGCCCGGGCCAAGGGCGACACCGGATCGCCCGAGGTCCAGGTCGCGATCCTCACCGAGCGAATCAACAACCTCACCAGCCATTTCAAGACGCACGCGAAGGACAATCATTCCCGCCGCGGCCTCCTGATGATGGTCAACAAGCGCCGCTCCCTGCTGGATTACATCCGCAAGGAAGACCACGAGCGCTACACCGC
>DASVVX010000072.1:0-4260 GCA_036386295.1 Allosphingosinicella sp. | reverse complement strand
GAGCCCACCGCCTTGGCGGCCGCCGCGCCGCCGCCCGAGCCGGCGGCGGAGACGGTTCCCTTCGCCTCGCCCGCGCTCGCCGAAGCCGTTCCGGAGCCCGAGCCGCGGGCCGAGCCGGTCCGCACCGCCACCGCCGACCTTCCGCAATGGGTCAGCGAGCGCGCCGCCGCCGAGGCCGCGGAGTCGGCCCCGGCGCCGGCGCCGGCCGAGGAGACCCGGCCGGTCTATGCCGAGGCCGTGCAGGCCCTCGTCACTCCGCAGCCGGCGGTGCTGGCGCCTTCGGCGCCGTCGATCGAGACCCCGGCGCACCGCTTCGAGGCTCCGCGCCGCCGCTCCGAGGCTCCGGTCCGCTCCGGGCCCGGCCGATTCGCCGTCCAGCTCGGCGCCTACAGCTCGGCCGCTTCGGTCGAGCGCGCCTGGGCGCAGATGCTCAAGCGCTTCGGCTTCCAGGACCTCACCCCGCTCAGCACCACCGTCCGGGTCCCGGGCCGGGGAACGCTCCATCGCCTGTCGGTCGCCGGCTTCGCCAGCCGCGACGCCGCCGCCCGGACCTGCTCGTCGATCCGCGGCAGGGGCGGCGCCTGCTTCGTCCGCACCGTCGCGGGCGACTCGCCGGTGCGCTGGGCCTCGCGCTACGCCGCCCGCCGCCCCGGCTAGACCCCGCCCGCCGGAAATTCGGTGTCCGACACCGATTAAGGCGCGGTGAGGAAATCCAGTGACTTGTAATCCGGTGTCCGACACCGATTGACGCGCGTCGGGACTTCGCTGTCAGGCACCGGTTTCGATGTCCGCGCGGCCGAGGCCGGCGATTGCGAAGACCTGGATGCCGGTTCCCGGCACCGATGCGACGCGCTCAGCGGCGGTTCCGGGTGAGGACGTCGAGCACCGCCATCCGCACCGCCACGCCCAGCTCGACCTGCTCCAGGATCGCCGAGCGGGTCGGATGGTCGGCGACCTCCGAATCGATCTCCACGCCGCGGTTCATCGGCCCGGGATGCATGACGATCGAATCCGGCGCGGCGCCCTCCAGCCGCTTCAGAGTCAGCCCGTAGCGGGCATGGAAATCGGCCAGGGCGTCGGCCGGGTCCGCGGCCATCCGCTCGCGCTGGATCCGAAGCATCATCACCACGTCGGCGCCCGCGATGCCCTCGTCCATGTCGGTGAAGGTGGCGAGGCCGCGGGAGTCGGCGGGAAGCAGGTCCGGCGGCCCGACGAGGCGCAGCTCGGCGCCGAGCCTGGGCAGCAGCCTCATGTTCGAGCCGGCCACCCGGCTGTGGCGGAGGTCGCCGCAGATCGCCACCTTCAGCCCCTCGATCCGGCCCTTGCGGCGGCGGATGGCGAGCGCGTCGAGCAGCGCCTGGGTGGGATGCTCGCCGGTGCCGTCGCCGGCGTTGATCACCGGGCACTGGACGACCGCGGCGACCTCGCCCGGCGCTCCGGTCTCGCCGTGCCGGACGATCATCAGGTCGGGCCGCATCGCGTCGAGGGTGAGCGCGGTGTCGATCAGGCTCTCGCCCTTGCGCACGCTGGAGCCGCCGGGGTGGAAGTTGGCGACCTGGGCGCCGAGCCTTTTGCCGGCGACCTCGAAGGAGAAGAGGGTCCGGGTCGAATTCTCGAAGAAGAGGTTGAACTGGGTCAGGCCGGCGAGGCGCGAATCGGCCCGGCGGCGGCCTCGGTTGAACCCGACCCAGGGCTCCGCCTCGTCGAGCAGGAAGTTTATGTCCTCGGCCGAGAGCGCCTCGATTCCGAGCAGGTGGCGGTGCGCGAAGTCGGCCATGGCGAGCGGATAGGAGGCGGGCGGCGGCGCCGCAAGCGCGCTCGGGCCGTCGGGGTCAAAGCCTGCAGATCAGGCGCCCGTCGTTTTTCGACCCGGCCGTGCAGGCGGCGGGGCATTCCTGGATCGCGGCCACGACCCGGCCGTCTGCGGAGGCCGGACCCCGGTCTGGTCCAGCCGGGCGGCGCCGTCGTGCCGTTGTACACGCCGCGCTGGACTTCGCAGGCGGATGGGTGCCGGGCGCGAAGACCTGCGACTTGCACCGGAAGAAGGAAACGCTCGCCGGACATTTGCTGCGGAACTGCACGCAGGACGAATCGAACACGCCGCGCGCGTTGCGCACATCCGGCGCGATTTTCACGGGTAGGGACAGACACCTAACTCGACGTTTTCGCATAGACGACTGGCCGACATCCGGATGGCGTGATTTAGGTGTCTGTCCCCAATGTCGGCTGTCCGGGTGTCTGTCCCCGATTGTCGCGATTCGCCTAGGCCCCGTCGGCGGTCCGGGGCGAGAGGGGGAGGCGGATTCGGGCCGGGAGCAGGCGGTCGTGGCCGTCGGCCGCTAGCGCGGCGAGGAACGCCGGGTCGCCCAGCGGCCGGCCGCTGCGCTCGCGGAGTCGGATCGCCTCGCGCAGCTCCGGTTCCAGCCCGCTGTCGAGTACCGCCCGCCAATCGGGCCAGCGCTCGAGCAGCGGAGCAGCGTCGACCACGCCGTCGGACCTGCCGCGGAGATGGGCCCGGGCGCTGGACCAAAGCCAATCCTCGGCCCGCCCCGCGAGACCGGCGCGGACCGGGTTGAGCTCGACGTAGCGCGCGCAGGCGAGCAGATGGCGCTCGTCCATCACGAACGAGCCGAACCGGCCCTGCCACAAATGACCGCTCCGGCCGTCGCGCGCGTTGACCAGGGTCGAATAGCCGCCATGGGCGGGGCCGAGCGCCGCCGCCAGCCCGTCCTCGCGCGAAGGGACGAGGATGAGGTGGACGTGGTTCGGCATCAGACACCAGGCCCAGACCGCCGTGCCGCATTTCGCGCACCAGCGGGCGAGCAGCTTCAGGTAGAGGCGGCAGTCGGAATCGCCGAAGAAGGTCCGCTGACGCTGGTTTCCGCGCTGGGTGACGTGGTGCGGCAAGCCGGGGACGACGAGGCGGGCCGAGCGGGGCATCGCTCGATCATGACGGAAAACGCGCAAACGATCCACCACTTTGTCGGGAAAGCGCTCAATATGCGTCGCCGGGATGGGCTGGGGCCGGCCACGATGGGGACAGCCTCCTAAGTGGAGAATATCGCATTGACTGCTCAGCCCGATCCGATCCGGACATCTCGAAATATCCGCTCTGCTCGAGTTAAGAGGCTGTCCCCACGTTTTCTTCTTGTTCCATCGGAACACATCGCGTACATTCGCAACAATCGCGTTGAATGGGCAGCGCGCAGGACATAGGGGAGGCGGGCCGATGGCGGCTTCACTCAAGGTGGTTGGGACTTCGAACGACATGGACAGGCAGAAGGCCCTCGAGGCCGCCCTCGCTCAGATCGACCGAGCGTTCGGCAAGGGCAGCGCGATGAAGCTGGGCTCGCGCGAGGCGGTCGAGATCGAGACCATCTCGACCGGCTCCCTCGGCCTCGACATCGCGCTCGGAATCGGCGGCCTGCCGCGCGGCCGGGTGGTCGAGGTCTACGGGCCGGAGAGCTCGGGCAAGACCACGCTCGCCCTCCACGTCATCGCCGAGGCCCAGAAGAACGGCGGAACCGCCGCCTTCGTCGACGCCGAGCACGCGCTCGACCCGGTCTACGCCCGCAAGCTCGGGGTCGACGTCGACGAGCTGATCGTCTCCCAGCCCGACACCGGCGAGCAGGCGCTCGAGATCACCGACACCCTGGTGCGCTCCAACGCGGTCGACGTCCTCGTCGTCGATTCGGTCGCGGCGCTCGTCCCCCGCGCCGAGATCGAGGGCGAGATGGGCGACAGCCACGTCGGCCTCCAGGCCCGGCTGATGAGCCAGTCGCTGAGGAAGCTGACCGGCTCCATCTCCAAGTCCAAATGCCTCGTCATCTTCATCAACCAGCTGAGGACGAAGATCGGCGTCATGTACGGCAATCCGGAGACGACGACCGGCGGCAACGCGCTCAAATTCTACGCGTCCGTCCGGCTGGACATCCGCCGCACCGGCCAGATCAAGGACCGCGACGACATCGTCGGCAACACGACCCGTGTGAAAGTCGTGAAGAACAAGGTCGCGCCGCCGTTCAAGCAGGTCGAGTTCGACATCATGTACGGCCAGGGCGTCTCGAAGCTCGGCGAGATCCTCGACCTCGGCGTCAAGGCCGGGCTGGTCGAGAAATCGGGCGCCTGGTTCAGCTACGATTCGATCCGGATCGGCCAGGGCCGCGAGAACGCCAAGGTCTATCTCAAGGAGAATCCGGACGTTGCGCAGCGGCTGGAAAATGCCATTCGGGGCAAGACAGAAGAAGTGGGTGAGGCCTT
>DASVVX010000071.1:0-17108 GCA_036386295.1 Allosphingosinicella sp. | reverse complement strand
GATGGCGAACGCGAGAAAGTGCGAGGTCAGATCGAGAAGGGACGCAAGGAGACGATAGCCAACTTCACGGTCGACGACATGATCCGGCTCGTAAACCAATATCATCATGCCTGCTCCTATGAGCGAGGGCTTCAGCTCCTGGTCAAAGCCGCCGTCAACCAAGAAGGCTTCAACTCCATCGCCGCAAACCGGACGGCTGCCGCTGAAATGGCGACGCTTGTATTTGAACGCGACGCCGCCCAGCGCGCGGCGACGCAAGCGAAAACGGAAGATGAGCGGAAACTCCAGCTAGACCGGGTCAAGCAGCTGAATGAATCCATCGACGCCAAACTGGGCCGGGCCGTTGAAAGCGCTTCTTCTGGCGGTGGGGGAAATGGAACGGGCCAAGCCGGCGGGACCGCCGGCGAGGGCACCAATCCGCCACCAGAATTGCCAAGCCCGCCTGCCCCTGACCCGAAGGATGATCAGGCGGCGACGACGCAGGAGTCTGCGCAATAGGTGGAAGGAGCGTCGTACCGGGAGGGCGTAGTTTTCTGCGATCATGCCGTTGCGGGGGCGGAGCGAAGTCCCTACTTGCAGCGTCGCAACGACCCAGGGGACAGACATGAAGCGCACGCTGATGACCGCCTTCCTCGTGCCCGTTGCGGGCGTTTCGCTCGCCGGCTGCGGAGTCAATTCGATCCCGACGGCGGAGGAGGACGCCAAGGCGAAATGGGCCAATGTCGAGGCCGCCTTCCAGCGCCGGGCCAACCTCATCCCCAATCTCGTCGCGACGGTGAAGGGCGCGGCGGCCTCCGAGGAGCGGATCCTCGTCGGAGTGACCGAGGCCCGGGCCAATGCGACCCGGATCACCGTGTCGCCCGACCAGCTCACCGATCCCGCGGCGATGCAGCGCTTCTCCGAGGCGCAGAGCCGGCTGAGCGCCGCGATCCTGCCGCTTCAGCGGCTCCAGGAAGCCTATCCCCAGCTCCAGAGCCAGGGGAATTTCGCGACGCTGATGAGCCAGCTCGAAGGGACCGAGAACCGGATCAACATCGCGATCAACGACTACAACCAGTCGGTCCAGGCCTATAACACGCAGATCCGCACCTTCCCCGCGGTGATCGGCGCCAAGGTGATCTACGGCGCCAAGCCGATGCAGACCTACAAGGCGGCCACGCCCAACGCGGACGTCGCGCCGCCGGTGAGCTTCGACACCAACACGGGCGGCTGAGCGGGGTGAAAAGCCTCGCCCCCGTCCTCGCGGCCGCGCTGCTCGGCCTCGCCGCGCCGGCGGCCGCCCAGACCTTCCCGAAGTTCTCCGGTTTCGTCGTCGACGACGCGAACGTGCTGCCGCCCCAGGTCGAAGCGGACCTCACGGCCAAGCTGGGCGCCCTGCAGCGCGACACCAAGCGGCAGTTCGTCGTCGCCACCGTCGCCGACATGCAGAGCTACCCGCTCGAGGATTACGGCTATCGGCTGCTGCGGACCTGGGGGGTCGGGCTCAAGGGCGTCAACAACGGCGCGATCCTGTTCGTCGCGCCCAACAATCCGGCCGGCCAGCGCGGCCCCCGGCTCGAGGTGGGAAGCGGGCTGGAGCCGGTCCTGACCGACGCCTTCGCAAGCGTCATGATCAACCGCGACATGATGCCGAGGCTGAAGGCCGGCGACGTCCCCGGAGCGATGACGGCGGGGGCCGACACGGTCATCGCCCAGCTGCGCGCCTCGCCCGAAGAGGCCCGGTCGAGGGTCGACGAGGCCGTCGCCGAGTTCGACCGGACCCATCGCGCCCCGGCCGGGAACGGCGGCGGCGAAGGGGGGATTCCGTTCTCGCTGATCTTCTGGGGGGTCGTCTTCGTCTTCGTCATCCTGCCGATGCTGAGACGAGGCGGGCGCGGGCGCCGCTACCGGCGCGGCGGCGGCGGACTCGGCAACGTCCTGCTCTGGACCGTCGCCAGCGAGCTCGGACGCGGTTCGCGCCGCGGCGGCGGCTGGGGCGGCGGCGGCTTCGGCGGATGGGGCGGCGGCTCCTCGGGCGGCGGCGGCTGGGGCGGCGGCGGCTTTTCCGGCGGCGGCGGCGGCTGGGGCGGCGGCGGCGGCGCGTCGGGGAGCTGGTGATGCGATTGAGCCAAGACGACCATGACCGGGTCAGCGCGGCGGTCACCGCCGCCGAGGCCGGGACCGACGGCGAGATCGTCACCGTCGTCGCGGCGCATTCGGACAGCTATCACGACGTCGGCCTGCACTGGACGGTGCTGGCGATGCTGCTCGTGCTCGCACTGCTCGCCGCCTGGCCGGACCTCGCGCTCGCCATCCACGCCCGGGTCGGCGATCCCTGGGCCCCCGCCTCGCCGCGGGCGCTGCTCAGCATCGCTCTGGTGCTGCTCGCGCTCGCCTTCCTGGTCTTCCGCCTGCTCTTCGCCTGGCGGCCGCTTCGACTCCTCGTCACTCCGCCCGGCACCAAGGCCCGGCGGGTGCGGCGGCGGGCGCTCCAGCTGTTCCGGACCGCGGCCGAGAAGCGCACCGAGGCGGCCACCGGAGTGCTCCTCTACCTCTCGCTCGAGGAGCGCCGCGCCGAGCTGATCGCCGACGAATCGATCCATTCGAAGGTGCCCGCCGAGACCTGGGGCGAGGCGATGGCGGAGCTGGTCGAGGAAGTGAAGGCGGGCCGCCCCGGCGCCGGCATGGCCAAGGCGGTCGAGCGGATCGGAGCGGTGCTGCGCGAGCATTTCCCGAGGAGCCCGGGCGACCGCAACGAGCTTCCCGACCGGCTGATCGAGCTGTGACCCAGGGGGAAGGGGAGCCCGAAGTCCTCTGGCGCGGCCGCTTCATCGAGGCGAAGCGGCTCGGCAAATGGGAGTTCGTCTCGCGCACCCGCGGAGTCCATGCCGCGGTGATCCTCGCCGTCGACGACGGCCACGTCCTGCTGGTCGAGCAATATCGGGTGCCGATCGGGGCGCGCTGCCTCGAGCTTCCCGCCGGCCTCGTCGGCGACGAGGAGGAAGGCGAGGAGGCGGCCGCGGCCGCGATCCGCGAGCTCGAGGAGGAGACCGGCTACAGCGCGGAGCGGATGATCGACCTGGGCCGGTTCCACGCCTCGCCGGGAATGTCGTCCGAGGGCTTCACCCTGCTTCGGGCCGAGGGGCTGACCCGCGTCGGCGAGGGCGGCGGAGTCGCCGGCGAGGATATCGAGGTGCACCGGGTGAGGCTGGAGGAGGTGCCCGCCTTCGCCGCGGCGCGCCGCGCGGCGGGGGTGGCGATGGACTCGAAGCTTCTGCTTCTGCTCGGGGCGGGGATGGTAGGCGCCCGATCGTCATCCCGGCGGAAGCCGGGACCCAGGAACACCGAGTCCCGAGTTCATGGGTCCCGGCCTTCGCCGGGATGACGGATCATCTGAAATTGTCCGCATAGGCCTGGAGCTTGAGCTTGCGCTCGGCGGGCGGGACGAGGTGGTAGGCGATGCCGTTCTTCTCGGCATAGGCCTGCGCCGCCTCCATCGTGGGGAAGCCGATCGTCACCTGCGACTGGGTCTCGGCGCCCCCGGACCAGCCGGTAAGCGGATCGGGGACGTGGGGGCGGTGCGATTCGAACTCCAGCACCCATTGCGCGGACCGGGCGTTGCCGGACTGCATCGCGTTCTTCGACCGCTGGAAGATCCGTGCCGCCGCCATGTGAAGCTCCTTCTCGCCGCTCGCAAGTGCCCGGCTTTCAGGGCGGAATCAATATGTCGTCATCCCGGCGAAGGCCGGGACCCAGGACCACAGAGGCCTGAGTTCCTGGGTCCCGGCCTTCGCCGGGATGACGCTAGGTGCGCGAGGACGCCTTCTTCGTCCTCAAAGTCGGCGCCGCCGCGGCCGGATCGTCGGGCCAGGGGTGCTTCGGGTAGCGGCCGCGCATCTCCCTGGCGACGGCCGTCCAGCTGCCGCCCCAGAAGCCGGGCAGGTCGCGGGTGGTCTGGATCGGGCGGCCGGCGGGCGAGGTGAGGCTGAGGACGAGCGGCACCCGGCCGCCGGCGATCGCCGGATGAAGCGACAGCCCGTACAGCGCCTGGACCCGCACCGTCACGGTCGGGCCGGCCTCGGCTTCGTAATCGATGGCGTGGCGGCTTCCGGCCGGAGTCTCGAAGGCGTCGGGAGCGAGGCGGTCGACCGCCTTGCGGCCCTCCCAGCCGAGACGGTTGTCGAGAATCGCCGACAGCGCGCCGGCGTCGATGTCGCCGAGGGCGCGCCGGCCGGCGACGAGCGCGGGCAGCCATTCGTCGAGCGCGGGGAGCAGCGCTTCGTCGGAGAGGTCGGGGATCGCCGGGTCGTGCCGGCGGGCGAAGGCGGCGCGGCGGCGAAGCGAGCGCGCCGAGTCGCTCCACGGCAGGAGGCCGAGGCCGTGGGTCCGAACGCCCTCGACGAGCGCGGCTTCGATCTGCTCGGGCGAGGCGGCGACGTCCTGCCCTTCCGAAAGCGTGATCGCGCCGAGCCGGCGGACTCGGCGGGCGCGGACGGTGCCGGTGGCGGGATCGAAGCCGAGCTTCGCGCCGCTCTCGATGCGATGGCCGAACAGCGCCTCGACCTGCGCTTCGCCGATCGCCGCGGCCGAGAGGATCCGGGCGCCGGCGGCGGTTCCGCTCACCTCGCCGACCGCGAGCCAGGCTCCGCGGGCGAGCGGCGAGAGCGGATCGAGGCGGAAGCCGCGACCGCCGGCGCTGATCCAGCTCTCGCCGGACGAATCGCGGCGTTTCGAGACCCGGTCGGGAAAGGCGAGGGCGAGGCAGGAGGCGAGCGCCCTCTCCCCTTCAGGGGAGAGGGTCGGGGACAGGGGACGTCGGGGGGATTGCGCGGATTCCGCCTCTCCCAACCCTCGCACCTGAAGGGGAGAGGGCTTCATGAGCCGCTGCCAACGCTTCGCCAAGCCCCGCGCCGCTTCCGCGCGCCGTCCCTTCTCGCCGCGCCAGCGTCTCAGCCGAGTCTCCAGGTCGACGTCGTTGCCGCCGAGGCCGCGCTCGGAGAGCAGCACGGCCACCTCGGCCGCCGTCCGCCCCCAGCCGAGCGCCTCGGCCTCGACCAGCATGTGGGCGAGCCGGGGCGGAAGCGGCAGGGCGGCGATGGCGCGGCCGTGGGCGGTGGCCCGGCCCGCCTCGTCCAGGGCCCCGAGCGAGACGAGGCGGCGGCGGGCTTCGTCGACGGCGGCGGCCGAGGGCGGGTCGAGCCATTTCAGCTCGCGCGGGTCGGCCACGCCCCAGATCGCGCAGTCGAGGACGAGCGCGCTGAGGTCCGCTTCGGCGATTTCGGGCGGGTCGAAGCGCGGCAGGCTCGCCGTCGCCGCGTCCTCCCAGAGGCGGTAGACGGTGCCGGGGCCCTGCCGACCGGAGCGGCCGGCGCGCTGGGTGACGGCGGCCCGGCTGGCGCGCTCGGTGACCAGCCGGGTGATTCCGGCCGAGCGGTCGTAGCGGGGGCGGCGGGCGAGGCCCGAATCGACGACGATCCGGACTCCGTCGAGGGTCAGGCTGGTCTCCGCGATCGAGGTGGCGAGGACGAGCTTGCGCCGGCCCGGCGGCGGGGCGGCGATGGCGGCGCGCTGGGCGCCCGGCTCGAGGCTGCCGTGGAGGCGGTGGAGGTCGACCTCGGCGGGGAGGCCTTCGAGCCGCTCGGCGGTGCGCTCGATCTCCGCGACTCCGGGCAGGAAGGCGAGCACGCTTCCCTCCGCCTCGGCCAGGGCGCGGCGAATCGCGGCGGCCATCTCGTCCTCGATCCGCTTCTCCGCCGAGCGGCCGAGGTGGCGGAGCTCGATCGGGTGGGAGCGGCCTTCGCTCTCGATGACGGGGGCGTCGCCCATCAGGGCGCCGAAGCGCTCGCCGTCCAGGGTCGCCGACATGGCGACGAGCCTCAGGTCGGGCCGCAGGGCCGCCTGGGCGTCGAGCGCGAGGGCGAGGCCGAAGTCGCTGTCGAGGCTGCGTTCGTGGACCTCGTCGAACAGCACCGCCGAGACTCCGGCGAGCTCCGGATCGGCCTGGATTCGGTTGCGGAAGATGCCTTCCGTGAGGACGAGGATTCGGGTCCGCGCCGAGCGCTTCGACTCGAGCCGGGTCGAATAGCCGATCGTCTCCCCGGCCCGCTCGCCGGCGAGCTCGGCCATGCGCTCGGCGGCGGCGCGCGCGGCGAGTCGGCGGGGGGAAAGGAGCAGGATCTCGCCGCCGCACCAGGGCTCGGCGAGCAGCGCCGGGGCGACTGCGGTGGTCTTGCCCGCGCCGGGCGGGGCGATGAGCACGGCATTGGCGCCGTCGCGCAGCGCGGCGAGCAGGTCGGGGAGGACGGCGTGGATGGGGAGTTCGGCGATCGCTGTCAGGTCGGCTCGGCTCACCGCTCGAATGGTCTTCCGCGCTCTGAGCGAAGCTCAAGATAACGCCCGAGGAGGGCGCCCAAAAAGATCAACAGGCTCGCAACTGTCAGGCCGATCGCGATCTCGATCATGGTCCGGCATTCCTCTCGCATTCAGCGGCAATCTCGGATTCACGCTCGGCGCGTGCTTTCCTCAGCTGTTCGGGCACCTCCGGATTGGGAGATTCGTCACGTATGTAGTCGAAGGCACGCGTACACCGTTCCGACTGGCCCTGAAAGATGAACCGTGCCTCCTGGCGTTCGCTCTCTATATAGGTCGCAACAGCGCCTCCGACACCGCCCGCCGGATCCCAAAATGACCGCCATCGAGCCATCGCAAAGCATACCATATGCCCTGCGGTTTCGCTATAATCAGTAAGCCCGCGAGATGGCGAACTCGACCGCCTCGATGAGCGCCGCCTTGGCCTTGCCGGCGGGGAAGGGGCCGAGCGCGTCGATGGCGCGCTGGCCGTAGGTCCGGGCCCGGCCGATCGTGTCGGCCAGGGCGTCGCTCTTCTCGAGCAGGCCGATGGCGTGGGCGAGGTCTTCGTCCGAGGCCCGGGTGCCGGCCATCGCCTGCTGCCAGAAGCGGCGGTCCGGATCGGTGCCGCGGGCGTAGGCGAGGATGACGGGCAGGGTGACCTTGCCGTCGCGGAAATCGTCGCCGACGCCCTTGCCCATCGTCTCCGGATCGGAGGCGTAGTCGATGGCGTCGTCGACGAGCTGGAAGGCGATTCCGAGGTTGCGGCCGTAATTGTCGAGCGCGACCTCCGCCTCCTCGCCGCGCTCGGCGACGACGGCGGCGATCCGGCAGGCCGCGGCGAAGAGGGCGGCGGTCTTGGCGCCGATGATGTCGAGATAATGATCCTCGCCGGTCTCGATCCGGCGCTGGGCGGTGAGCTGGTCGACCTCGCCCTCGGCGATGATCGCGGAGGCCCGGGAGAGGATCTTGAGGACGCGCAGGGACCCGTCCTCGACCATCAGCTCGAAGCTTCGCGAGAAGAGGAAGTCGCCGACCAAGACGCTGGCCGGATTGCCCCAGATGATGTTGGCGGTGCGGCGGCCGCGCCTCAGGCCCGAGCCGTCGACGACGTCGTCGTGGAGCAGGGTGGCGGTGTGGATGAACTCGACGGCGGCGGCGAGCCGGTGGTGGCGGGCGCCGGAATAGTCGAGCAGCCGGGCGCAGGCGAGGGTCAGCATCGGCCGCATCCTTTTGCCGCCGCCGGCGATGAGGTGGCCGGCGAGCTCCGGGATGAGCGCGACCGGGCTCTGCATGCGCTCGAGGATGACGGCGTTGACGTGATTGAGGTCGGCCGAGACCAATTGGATCATCGGATCGAGCGACGGCGGCCGGGCCGAGCCAAGGACGTGCAGGGAGGCGGTCATGGACCGCGATTTGCGCCGTGGCGGCGCCAAAGGCAAGGCGGCTGCGAGGCGCCCGTCAGACCGGGAACGGCAGGCCGGTGGCGCCCTTGACCGCGGTGCCGATGATCTTGAGCGCGGCGTTGATCGCCTGCTCGACCGCGATCTTCGATATGCCCTTGATCGCCATCAGCACCGAGATGCTCGCATTCTTCTGGATTCGGATGTGGAGCTTCATCTCCGCGTCGGTGATCTGACCGGTCAGGCGCAGCTGGGCGATCTCGGCCGCCGACTGGGCCAGCTTCTTGCCCTCGATCTGGGCATAGGAGACGACGTCCTTGCCGGCCCCGGTCAGGATCTCGATTATCTTCTTGGCGGCTTCGGAGCCTACCGCATTGACATCGATCGCGCTCATCACTTGCCCCTCTTCTTGGCCACCTCAAGCTTGATAATCGCCCCCAGCGTCTGGTCGAAGGCGCGCCGGATCGGCGACAGCTCCATGCTGCTCATGCACCTGGCAGGAGTCGCATTGCTGGCGGACTTGTGGAGCTCCTCGAAAGTGTTGATCGAGTCGGTCAGGGCCTCGACCTGGCGGATCGTCTCGCTGTTGAGCTCGTGCGAGGCGGCGCGCACGGCAAGCGCGCTCGCGTCGACCCGGGCGTCGTCGTAGAAAGCCTTGTTGCTGGCATAGAGGCAGTCGGGCGCGTCGGCGCCGTCGATCGCCTCGATCTGGGTGCTGACCTTCCTCTGGAGGTCGGACGCCAGCTGGTCGAACTTTTCGTCGTAGGGCGACATCAGGGTGATGCAGCCCGACAGCAGCACGAGCAGGACAATGAGCGGTAGCTTGGCCAGTCTCGACATTTCGACGACTCCCCCCGGATTCACCCCTGCCTAACACAAATGGACGCGGCGGGAGAATGGAATCATCCAAAAAATGGCGCGCCGTGGCGAAGGTAGCAGACGCCTAGTTGCACAAAGGCAGCTTGAGGCGCGCCAGCAGGCCGCCGAGATCCTCGCTCTCCTCGAGGCTGATCGAGCCGCCGTAGATCTGGGCGACGTCGCGGACGATGGCGAGGCCGAGGCCGGTGCCGGGCTTGCCGGTGTCGAGCCGGGCGCCGCGGTCGAAGATGGTCTGGCGCTCCTCCGCGGGAATGCCGCGGCCGTCGTCCTCGACCTCGATCTCGACGCATTCGGGCGTGTTCCTGACCGTGACGAAGACCCGGCCGCCGCCATATTTGGCGGCGTTCTCGATGAGGTTGCCGAGCATCTCGTCCAGGTCCTGCCGCTCGACGCGGACGGCGGCCTCCTTGTCGCCGGCGAGGTCGACGGTGACGTTGTCGTGGAGGCGCGAGACGGCGCGCTCGACCGCCTCGAGCGACGGCCAGACCTGCGAGCGCGCCTGGGCCGAGGCGCGGCGGCCGATGGCTCGGGCGCGGGCGAGATGGTGGTCGACCTGGCGGCGCATCGTCGTCGCCTCGCGGCAGACGGTGTCGGCGAGGTCCGGCGCGTGCGCGGTGGCGGCGTTGGTGATGACGGTGAGCGGGGTCTTGAGCGCATGGGCGAGGTTGCCGGCGTGGCGCCGGGCCTCCTCGGCCTGCTTCTCATTATGCTCGAGCAGGGCGTTCAGCTCCTCGGTCAGCGGCTCGATCTCGGTCGGGAAGCGCTCGGCGATTCGCGAACGCTCGCCCGAGCGGATGGCGGCGATGGCGCGGCGCACTCGGCGCAGCGGCCACAGCCCGTAGAGCGCCTGCAGGGCGGCGAGCACGATGAGCCCGATCCCGAGGATCCCGAACGAGCGGATCAGGGTCTTCCTGAGCACGTTGATCTGCTCGTCCAGATCCTCGCGATTCTGGGCGACCTGGAAGCGCCAGCGCGCCGGCGAGCCGGGCAGCTGGATGTCGCGCTCGACGACCCGAAGAGTCTCGCCCTCGAGCTCGCGGCTGTCGTAGGTATGGACTCCGACGTCGTTGTGGCGGTTGGTGACCTTGAGCTTGCGGTCCCAGAGCGAGCGCGACGGAAGGTCGATGTCGGCCGAGGCGTTGGCCGGCCGGCCGGCGACGGCGCTGATCTGGAAATAAAGGCCCGAATAGGGCTCGAGGAAGCGCTGGTCGGCCGGCGGCCGGTTGAGGAAGGCCTCGCCCTCGGGCCCGACCTCGGCCGAGGCGATCAGCGCGGTCAGCACATATTCGAGCTGGGCGTCGAACGAGCGCGAGATGGCGGAGGTGAGGACCCGGTCGAGCGTGTAGCCGCCGACCCCGAGCAGGACGAGGATCCACAACGCCGAGACCCCGATCATCCGCCGGGTCAGCGAGCCGGTGCGGGCGGCGCGCGGGAAGCGGCGGAACAGGCGGGGGAGGCGGGGCCGGAGCGAGCGTTTCTCGTGAATCATCCCGGGCTCGGCCCGGGACCCAGGAACGCCGGCGTCGGTGGCTACCTTCACGGGTTCGTGTTCCTGGGTTCCGGCCTTCGGGGCCCCCATCAAAGTATTACTTTGATGGGACCCTGCCGGAATGACGTGCTTCATCCTAGGCGCCCGGATCTTCCAGCGAATAGCCGAGGCCGCGGATGGTGGTGATGACGTCGGGACCGAGCTTCTTGCGGATTCGGGTGACGAAGACCTCGATCGTGTTCGAATCGCGGTCGAAATCCTGGTCGTAGATATGCTCGATCAGCTCGGTGCGGCTGACCACCTTGCCCTTGTGGTGCATCAAGTAGGAGAGCAATTTGTACTCCTGGGCGGTGAGCTTGACCGGCTCGCCGTCGAGGGTGACCTTGCCCGAGCGGGTGTCGAGGCGGACGTCGCCGGCGGTGAGCTCCGACGAGCTGTTGCCCGAGGCGCGGCGGATGAGGGCGCGCAGGCGGGCGATCAGCTCCTCGGTCTGGAAGGGCTTGGCGAGATAGTCGTCGGCTCCGGCATCGAGGCCGGCGACCTTGTCGGACCAGCTGTCGCGAGCGGTCAGGACCAGCACCGGGACGGAGATGCCCTCCTTGCGCCAGCGGTCGAGGACGGTGAGGCCGTCGATCTCGGGCAGGCCGAGATCGAGGATGATGGCATCGTAGCTTTCGGTCGAGCCGCGATAATGGCCGTCCTCGCCGTCGGTGGCGAGGTCGACCGCATAGCCGGCGCCTTCGAGCGTCGCCCGCAGCTGGCGGCCCAGATTGGGCTCGTCCTCGACGATCAGAACCCGCATCTCAATCCCCTATCTGTCTCGGCGTCTCAATAGCCGCCCAACTGGCGCCATGGCCAATTGTTTCACTCCCGTCATCCCGGCGGAGGCTGGGGCCCAGCGGGTGAAGAGTGCCGGCGACTTTCACCCCACGGGATCCCAGCCTTCGCTGGGATGACGGGCTTGCGCCCCGGAGGGGCCGCAATCCCGTCAGAAGCCGGAACGGCCGATCACCTCGCCGGTGCGGGCGTCGACGTCGACCCATACGACTCGCTGGCCGCGCAGGAACTTCAGGCGGTAGCGGCCGATGTCGGCATAATATTCGGGCCCGAGGTAGGAGAAGCCGCGCATCTGGGTCACGATCCGCGCCTCGATCGCTCGAAGCGGGATGATGCGGCCATCGCGGGCGTCCTTGAACGCTTCGGCCTGCTCGCGCTCGCGCGGTCCGGCGGAGGCCGGGGCGGAGACGGCGGCGGTCAGGCCGAGAACGGCGACGAGGAGGACTGGGACGGGACGCATGACGGGCACTGCTTTTGATGATGGGGAGGTGGCATAGCGCCCGGCCATTGAATAGCCCATGAATGCGCGCGTCAGGCAAGGGACACGTGAAACCGTCATCCCGGCGAAAGCCGGGACCCACGAACACCGGTTTCCGGGGGGACGCGCAAGCGGCGGCGTTCCTGGGTCCCGGCCTTCGCCGGGATGACGGTGAGGTTGACTGGAAGGTGAGATGTTCACGCCGCTCTCTCGGGAAGCGCGCGAAGCGGAAAGACTAGCGGCGAAAAAGATCAATACAAGTCTTGCGTGGCGATTCGCGATGATTCATCCTCGTTTTCGCCACAACAAGCGAAAGGAGGTGATCCGATGTCTCATGGTTCAGCAGAGAGGTCGGTTCTGCTCGTTCGGGAGCTGAAGGCCTAGCCTTCCAGTCGGTCTCCCGGGCTGGAGCATCCAGCCGCTGACCATGTTCGGAGGGTCGTCGCGCGGACCGCGCGGCGGCCCTTCAACTTGCCCGGGGTGAGCGGAACGGCGGCGCGCCCCCGGGCGTTTTGCCGTGATGACCGGCAATATCCCCGCGGACCAGGGCCGCGCCCCGCACCTCTACGACGAGCAGCTGCAGCGCCAGCAGCAGGAGAAGATGCTGATGCGCGGCCGCGAGGCTCGGGCGGACCTGCTCTCGCCGGCGAGGAGCCCCGCCTAGGTCGATCCGTACCGTCATTGCGAGCCCTTCGACGCCGCCTGCGGCGGCGCTCAGGATAAACTGCCGCTGCGCGGCAGCGAAGCAATCCAGAAGCGGCGCGCGTCGCCAAGTCCGGGGCTGGATTGCCGCGTCGCTTCGCTCCTCGCAATGACGGCGGCGGGCCTCCCCGCACGCTTGCGCGCGAGGGGAGGCTGGAAAACGGACCTCAGCTCGCGCTGATCGCCTTGTTCATATTCTCCCACTGCTCGTGGCCGGAGCGGACCGACTGGTAGCATTCGGTCAGCAGCCGCTGAGTCTCCGACGACAGCTCGGTGTCGGCGAGCGCGGCTTCCCACTTGCCGTTGAGATAGCTCTCGCCGCGGTCGACCTCGGCGATCACCGCCTTGTCGTCGCTGCCGGTGACGGCGTCGCGAAGCGAGAGGAACTGGCGGTGGGCCTTGGCGAGAAGGCCGCCTTCCTCCTCCGGAGTGCCGCCGAGCGCGGTCACGCGCTCACGCAGCTTCGCGACCACCTGCTCGCGCTCCCGGGCGCGGGTGCGGAAGATCTCGGCGAATTGCGGGTTGGTCGCTTCGCCCGCCGAATGGCGGTAGCCGTCGACGCTGTCGATGGTTGTCTCGATGAGGCTGTTGAGGACGGTCACGTCATGGTCGTTGAACATAAGCTTCTCCTGCATGGGGGCTGTGGCGGCTCAACCCGCGGGGAGTCTCCAAGGGTCCGTGCCGGAACGGGAAAAGCGGCAGGACGTTCACCGGGCAGGAAGGAGCTTCAGGACATGGCGCAAGGCGACACCGAACGGGGCAGGCCGGCGGCCTTCGATCCGAAGAGCGGCGAGGTCCACGGCTCCGGCTCGGGCGCCGGCGGCGGCGGCAACGCGGGCGAGGATTACGACCAGGATCCGATGGCCGGCGCCGGCGCCGAGCCGGCGCACGGGCCGCGATCCGCGGAGGATTCGGCCGAGCGGCCGATCGATCCGGACGAGGGGGTCTGAGATGGGCGGCAAAGGCCATCCGCTGCCGGCCAGCGACGAAGCCCGTCACGGCGAGATCCCCGAAGGCATCGAGGAGGAGAAGGGCCGCGGCGGCGATCCGGAGGCGGCGGTGCAGCCGGATCCGGTGGCGGTCAACCCCGACGGCGAGCCCTATCGCTACGACGACAACGGCCGCGCCGAGCGGATTTAGCCGCCTGAAATCCTCCCCGAGATTTCTCGGGGAGGGGGACCGCGCGAAGCGCGGTGGAGGGGCCCCTTGGTGTGCCCGGCCGGGTATGGCTCCATGCCGTCGGCATACGGCCGTATCCACCTCCTGCCCCTTCTCTAAAGAGGCCCCTCCACCATGCTTCGCATGGTCCCCCTCCCCTGCGAATGCAGGGGAGGATTTAGGTTCGGCGCATCCGCGCACCATTCCGGCGCTTGGCCCGGAGCCGAGGGGATTTTGCGACGTTGATCGGGCTTCCAGTTCACATGCAGGAGCATGATCATGACGAACCAGAACAACCAGGACGGCCAGTTCGGCGGCAATAGCGACTCCCAGGAGCAGCAAGGCGGCCAGCAGGGCGGCACCGGCTCCGGCAGCAGCGATTTCGGGCAGAGCGGCGGCGCCGGCGGCGCCGGCGGCAGCGGCGGCCAGCAGGATTGGCAGGACCAGCAGGGCGGAAGCCAGGGCGGCCAGGGCGGCGATCTGCGCCAGGGCGGCGGAAGCTCCGGCGGCCAGTCGGGCGAGGACATCGGCACCGGCGAAGGCACCGGCTCGGGTTCCAGTTCGCAGCAGGACCAGCAGGGCGGCTCGCAGTGGCAGCAGGACCAGCAGGGCGGCCAGAGCGGCCAGAGCGGCTTCCAGCAGGACCAGCAGGGCGGACAGTCCGGCCAGCAGGGCGGCTTCCAGCAGGACCAGCAGGGCGGCGAGCGCCAGGGCGGCGCCGACGTCGAGTTCCAGCAGGACCAGCAGTCGAACCAGGACCGCGGCCAGGGCCAAAGCGGGATCGAGTTCGAGAGCGACCAGCGCTAACCGGTCCGCGAGCGAACGACAGGAGGGCCGCCCCGGTGGGGCGGCCCTTTTTCGTGGGCGCTTCCTCCTCCGTCGTTGGAACCACTCGCCGCGCCGCACGTCTTCTGTTACGCATCAGTTACAATAACTGGAGACCGACATGGCCAAGCAGAATTCGGACCAGGGCGGCTCGGGCGGCGCCTCGAAATCGAAGAAGGGCGGCGCCGGCGCCTATGCCGACGTGCTCAAGGAAGCCGGCCAGCGCGCCGCCGACCTCGCCCAGAACCCGGTCGCCCGCTCGATGCTCGCGGCGGGCCTCGTCACCGCAGCGGCGGCGCTCACCGCCAACGCCCGGGTGAGGAAGACGGTGCGCGACGCCGGGCGCGACGCGCTCGATACGGCCGAGGCGGCTGCCGACAGCGCCAGCAAGATCGGAGCGGCGATCGTCACCGCGGCGACCGACGCGGTCCGCCGCCTCCTCGCCGGCGAGGGCGAGGGCGGTTCCGACGGCGGCGGCGCCGCAGCCTCGACCGGCCGGCGGGGCGGCGGATCGGCCCGCGCCAAGACCACCGGCAAGACCTCCGGCAAGCCGGCCGCGAAGCCGGCCGCCGCGCGCGGCGGCGCCGCGAAGACGACCGCTCGGGGCGGCTCCAAAGCCTCGGGCGGCCGGGCCAAGCCGGCGGCGGCGCCGGCCGCGGCGAAGACCGGCGGCCGCGGCAAGGCCGCAGCGGCGGGCGGCGCGGGCTCGGCCGCGAAACCGCGGTCGCGGGCGGGCGGCTCCGCCGGCGGCGCCGGCCGGGGCGGCTCGAGCGGCGGCACCCGCAAGCGCGGCGGCGCGAGCGGCACGGGCTCCGGCGGCACCGAAGGCGGCGGCCAGAGCTGAAGATTTGCGGAGGTCCCGTATAGCCGGACGGAATGGCCCCTCTCCCGCCCAAGCGCGGGAGAGGGCCGGGATCGTCCGGTTTCGGACAACCCCCTTGACGCCGGGCGGAGGATCGGCTTTGTGGCCCTGCCCAATTGGGGGGCAATTTTCCTGAGGAATGTCATGCACTTGCACAAGCTTTCCGTGCGCCTTTCGAGCGCCGCCCTGCTTCTCCTGGCCGCGGCCGCTCCGGTTTCGGCCGCCGATCAGGCCGTGTCGCCCTCCAACGAGGCCAGCGTCGCCGATGTCGACCAGCGACCCACGCACGCGGCCAAGCAGGAGCCCAAGGAGCCCAAGAAGATCTGCCGCTCGATCGAGCAGACCAGCTCGCGCCTGCAGTCCAAGAAGGTCTGCCTGACCCGCGAGCAGTGGCGCAACGCCAAGTATAATTGATCCCGCCCAATCCTCTCCGAGCGAGCCCGGAGAGGCTGGCCTGGCCGCGCCTTGGAGCGTGATCGGCTAGAATGACCTGCCCGTCATTGCGAGCGAAGCGAAGCAATCCAGTGCGGCGTCGGAAGCCTGCCTGGATTGCTTCGTCGCTTCGCTCCTCGCAATGACGGATCAACCCAAGCCGATCACGCCCTAGAAGCCGAGCCGGCCGCCCAGGGACAGGACGAACACGCGCGGGTTGTTGACCCGGCCGTCGGTCAGCACGTCGACCTGCGCGGCGGTGCCCGCGTAGAAGCGCTCGTCGCGGCTGATCGGCCCGGATTCGACGTCGATATAGCTCGCCGCCGCGTCCAGCGAGAGGCGCTCGCTCATCCGCAAGGTCGCGCCGAGATTGTAATCGACCCGGTCGCCGTCCGGCACGCGCGGGTCGCGGCTGGCGTCGCGGGTGGGGGTGGCGTCGAGCTGGACTCCGGCGCGGACCGTCAGCCGCTCGCCAAGCGCCTGGTCGAAGCCGACCGAGACCGCCCAGGTATCCTTGTAGTTCTGGACGATCGCGTTGCTGATCGGGGCGGCGACCTCGATCCGGTCGAACTTGCTCCAGCCGAATCGGGTGGCCTGGGCGTTGAGCGTGAGGCTCTTCGTGACTGCGACCCGTCCGCCGAAGATCAGCTGCCACGGCGTCGTGAAGGTGGCGGTGGTCTGCGCCTGGACGTTGCTTCCCGCGAGGGGCCCGACGAGGCCGCTGATCTCGACGGGCCCCTTCAGCTTGTGCTCGACCTCCGACTTGTACGAGATTCCGAAGCTGGCGCGCTCGCCCGCGCGAAGCTGCGCGCCGGCGCTCCAGCCGAGGTCCCAGCCGCTTCCGGTCAGCCGGAGCCGGCCGTCCGCCGAGCCCGGCGCGAGGTTCGGCAGGGCGTTGGACAGCCAGGCGTCGGAATATTCGATGTTGATCCCAGCGCCGACGCTCAGCCAGTCGGTCGCCGCGAACGCGACCGAGGGCTGGATGTCGAGCGTGATCAGCCGGCTTCTTATCGCCGAGTAACGCTGCCAGCCGGCCGGATCGTAGTCGCTGGTGAAGCTGAACGGGGAGGTCACCGCGACTCCGACGGCGATTCGGTCCCCGAGCGGCAGGGCGAAGGCGTTGTTCGGGGCGATTCCGCTGACGATCGGATTCTTGAGCAGCGCCATTCCGCCCACCGGCACCGGCGGCGCTCCCGGCCGGTCGATCAGGGTGTCGACGTCGCTGGCGGTGCTTCGCGGGACGACGGCGCTGGCGCCGAACGTGGCTTCGCGCTGCTCGAGCCCGCCGATCGCGGCGGGGTTCCACCAGAGCGACGCCGCGCCGCGATCGGCCACCTCTCCCGAATTGGCTCGGCCCAGTCCCTTAACCGACTGTTCCTTAAGATAGAATCCGCCGGCCAGAGCGGGCTCCGCGGCGGTCATAACCAGCCCCGCGGTCGTCCCGAAAAGCAACAGGCGCCCCTTGGCGCCGAGACGTCCCATCGCTGTGCCGATCATCCATTCCCCCACGTTCAGCCCCTTGCGGCGACCCGGCCGCGTCGATGGATTAGGGGCGAAACGATTGTATCTCAACCGTTTCGTTTAAATCCGAAACGGATATTTGAGTTGTTTCGCAAACGCCCATAACGAGTCATCCCGGCAACACTCGTACGGTTAACGCGGCGAAACGGTTCGAGGCCGATTGTTCCCCCGCCGCCGATGTGCTTACGTTTGCGA
>DASVVX010000070.1:0-8398 GCA_036386295.1 Allosphingosinicella sp. | reverse complement strand
GGCGTCGAAGCGCAGCTCACGGCCCGAGCCGGTGTCGATCGCGGCGACTCCGAGGCGGCCGCCGGGGCCCAGGGTCGCCCGGATCGCCTCGAAGCGGGCATCGAGCGCGGGATCGGACGCCGCGGCCGCCGGCGGTCCGCTTCGGGTGCAGCCGGCGGCGAGCGAAGCGGCGGCGGCGGCGAGGAAGGTGCGGCGGTCGATCATCTCATCTCCCCTGCATGTCGTGGGCCTCGCCCGGCATGCGCACGGTCAGGCTGTCGAGCGCGTCGTCGAGCCAGATCTGGCAGGCGAGACGGGAATGGCGAGTGACCCGGGCGGCGAGGTCGAGAAGGTCCTCCTCCTCCTCGCTGGCTCGGGGAAGCCGGGCGAAGTCCTCGGCGGCGACGATGACGTGGCAGGTCGAGCAGGCCATCTGGCCCTCGCACGTCCCCTCGAGCGGCTGGCCGTGGGCCTGGGCGAGGTCGAGCAGCCGCTCGCCGGGCGCTCCCGTCACCTGCTGGATGTGGTTGCCGTCGGCGGAAATGAAGCGGACGATGGTCATGCCGCGAGGCCCGGCTGGCGGGAGGCGGCTGAGTCGATGAGGCTGAGGGCCTCGGCGAGTTCCTCCTCGCTCGTATATCGGCCGAAGCCGAGCCTCAGGCTCGAGCGCGCCTCGCGGTCGGCGAGGCCGAGGGCGGCGAGGACGTGGCTCGGGCGGCCCGAGCCGCTGGCGCAGGCCGAGCCGGCCGAGAAGGCGATGCCGCGAAGCTCGGAGATGAGCCGGGCGGCGTCGACGCCGTCGCGGCGCAGGTTGAGATTGCCGCGATAGCGGCGGTCGGCCGAGCCGTTGAGGGTCCAGCCGGACATCATCGCCCTGCCCTTCTCCCAGAGGCGATCGACATGGGCGCGGTCCTCGTCCGACCGCTCGACGAGAAGCCGGGCCGCTTCGCCGAAGCCGGCGCAGAGGGCCGGCGACAAGGTGCCGGAGCGAAGGCCGCCCTCCTGGCCGCCGCCGTGGAGCAGCGGATCGATCTCCACGCCGGCGCGGACCCAGAGAGCGCCGATGCCCTTGGGGCCGTGGACCTTGTGGGCCGAGACGGCGAGGAGGTCGCACGCCTCGAGGGGGATCGGCACCCGTCCGAAGCCCTGGACGGCGTCGCAGAGGAGCAAGGCTCCGGCGGACCGGGCGAGCGCTCCGATCCCGGCGACGGGCTGGATCACCCCGATCTCGTTGTTGACCAGCATGGCGGCGACGAGGCCGGTGGGGGTGCGCAGGGCGGCGCCGACCGCCGCGAGGTCGACCAGGCCGTCGGCGGCGACGGGAAGGATTTCCACGTCGAAGCCGAGGTCCGCCAGATAACCGACCGTGTCCAGAACGGCCGCATGCTCGGTGGCGAGGGTGACGATGCGGCGGCGGTCCGGCGGCAGGCGGGCGGCGGCGCCCTTCAGCGCCCAGTTGATCGCCTCGGTGGCGCCGGAGGTGAAGTAGAGAGATCCGTTCGTGTCGAGCGAAGTCGAGACACCCTGTCGAGCGAAGCCGAGACTTCGTTTGCCCTCGGCTTCGCTCGGGTGGGCCCCTCGACTTCGCTCGGGGCGAACGGATGAATAGACCAGCGCGTCAACCACCCTCCCCCGAGCCACCTCGACCGCCGCGGCGGCCTCGCGGCCCAGCCGGTGGCTGCTGTGGGGGTTCGCGAATCCGTTTTCGAGCCACGGACTCATGGCCGCCACGGCCTCCGGCGCGAGCGGCGTCGTCGCCTGGTAATCGAGATAGGTCGGACCGGTCACGCCGCCCGGCGTTTCCCGAACATCGCCGTCCAGTGGCCGAGCAGGGCGTCGATGTCGCTCTCCCGGGTCTGAGGACCGAAGCTGACCCGGATGACCTCGCGGGCCCGCTCCTCCGGCCAGCCCATAGCGGTGAGGACGTGGCTGGTCTTGAGGCTCCCGGACGCGCAGGCGCTGCCGGCGGTGACGGCGATTCCGGCGAGGTCGAGCTGCATCATCTGGGCGGCGCCGGGGACGCCCGGCATCCGGTAGCAGGCGATGGTGGCGATGCGCGGTGCGTCGGCGGCGACGATCTCCCCTCCGGCGGCGAGGATGCCTTCGTCGAGCCGGGCACGGAGGCGTTTCGCCTCCTCGTACCAGCCGTGGTCCGCCTCGCAGGCGGCGGCGAACCCCATGATCGAGGGCACGGCGGCGGTGCCGGGGCGGAAGCCGCCTTCCTGGCCGCCGATCGCCTCCAGGGTGGCCGTGTCCCGGACCAGCAGCGCTCCGATGCCGGGCGGGCCGCCGAACTTGTGGGCGGCGACGACGATGAAATCGGCTTGCGGAAGCGGCAGCTTGCCGGCGCTCTGCGCGCAGTCGGTGAGCAGGAGGCCGCCGGCCGCCTCGACTCGGGCACGGACCGAATCGACCGGATGGACGACTCCGGTCTCATTGTTGACCGACTGGACGGCGACCAGCGGCGCTTCCGCCCGGTCCAGCGCCCGATCGAGATCGTCGAGATCGAGCGTGCCGTCGGCCTTCACGGCGATCTGGCGGGCCGCCGGAGCGCTGCGGAGGACGGCGGGATGCTCGACCGCCGAGACGATCCGGTCCTTCGCCCGGGCCCGCTCGAAGACCAGGGAGATCGCCTCGGTCGCGCCGGAGGTGAAGATCAGGGTGGAGTCCGAGCCTAGCGCCGCCGCGATCCGTCGCCGGGCATCCTCGAGCTGGGCCCGCACCGCCCGCCCCTCGGCATGGGGCGACGAGGGGTTGGCCCAGGTCCGGCACGCGTCCGCCATCGCCGCGGCGGCCTGCGGCAGGATCGGCGTGGTCGAGGCATGGTCGAGGTAGATGCGGTCGGGCACTTCATCCCTTTCAAATTGCACGGCGGGCGCGCGGCCCTATATAGAGCCCCGTGCGCGCGGGGGCAGCCCCGCTCTTTCCCCTTCAGCTACCGCAGGTGCAATGCCCGAAGTCATCTTCCCCGGTCCGGAAGGCCGTCTCGAAGGCCGTTTCAGCCCCGGCCCCCGGCCCCGAGCGCCCGTCGCGCTGATCCTCCACCCCCATCCGCAGGGCGGCGGGACGATGAACAACGCCATCGTCCAGGCGCTGTACAAGACCTTCGTTAGGCGCGGCTTCGCCACCCTCAGGTTCAACTTCCGCGGAGTCGGCAAGAGCCAGGGCGTGTTCGACAACGGAATCGGCGAATTGAGCGACGCCGCGTCGGCGCTCGACTGGGTGCAGCAGATCCACCCGGAAGCGGAGACGACCTGGATCGCCGGCTTCAGCTTCGGCGCCTGGATCGGCATGCAATTGCTGATGCGCCGGCCCGAGGTGCGCGGCTTCATCTCGATCGCTCCGCCGGCGAACATGTACGATTTCACCTTCCTCGCCCCCTGCCCCGCCTCCGGGATCATCATCCAGGGCGAAGGCGACGAGGTGGTGACCCCGAACGCCGTCCAGAAGCTGGTCGACAAGCTTCGCACCCAGAAGCACATCACCATCCATCACTCGACCATCCCGCAGGCGAACCATTTCTTCGTCAACGAGATGCCGCAGCTGATGAAGGCGGTGGACCAGTATCTCGACTTCAGGCTGGATCCGAGCTGCCCGATACGCTGAGGGCGCGTCAGTCGGACGCCGGACCCGCTGCTTGCGCCGAGCCGGTGGCCCCGGCTTTCGCCGGGGAGCAAAGGCTGAGCTGGCGCCCGGTACAGTCATTGCGAGCGCAGCGAAGCAATCCAGCGGGCCTCGAAGGCCGGCTGGATTGCTTCGTCGCTTCGCTTCTCGCAATGACGGCGGCGCTCAGAAGCGGGGGTTGAGCCTGACTCGCGACACTTCCTTGGCGATCATCCGGCTGACGATCGCGCTCGCCGAGAGCGTGTAGACCACGAAGCCCAGGTAGACGACCATCACCAGCGTATCGACTCCGGCCGGAAGCCCGAGGTCCTCGCTGGCGAGGATCGCCCAGCGCTGGGCGACGAAGATGGCGATGACGAAAAAGATCGCCTTCGCCTGGCCGAGCTTCACCAGCAGCCGGTTCCAGCGCCAGAACAGCCCGCCCGCCAGGTTCTTGCGCATCTTGACCGAGGCCAGCAGGAAAAGCGCGTCGAGATCGGTCGGGGCCTGGGCAAGAGCGCTCAGGGCGAGGCGGAGCGCCTCCTCGACGTCGCCGCGGGCGAGCTGGGCGTGGCCGAGCAGGATGAGCCCGTCGGGATCGCCGGGATAGATGGAGAGCATCTCCCGGCCCGACGCCTCGACGACATCCATCCGGCCCTGCTCGAGCGCCGCATAGCCCTCCTCCGCCATGACGGCCGGGGCGTGGGGCTCGAGCGACCGGGCCTGCGCGAGGCTCGCCTGGGCCTCGGCCCGCTTGCCTCGGGCGCGAAGGATCTTGGCCCGGACGAGATGGGCGAAGCCGTCCTCCGGACTCATCTCGATCGTCCGGTCGACCGAGGCGAGCGCGGCGTCGTGGCGCTGCTGGGCGAGCAGGACCTGGGCGAGCTCGAGATGGGCGGCGGGCCAGACCGGCGCGTGCTCGACCGCGCGCTCCGCCTCGTAACGGGCACCGGTGAGCCGCCCCTGCTGGCGCAGGGCCCGCGACAGCAGCAGGTGCGGATAGGCTTCCTGGGGCGCGGCGGTGAGGGCGTCGCGCAACGGCTCGACCGCCCCCGCCCAGTTGCCGGCGGCGAGCAGGGCCTCGGCATGGCGAAGGGCGAGGGCGTAGGGCCGCACTAGCCCTGCTGCCGCAGATACTGGCGCAGCTCCGCGGTCCGATATTGCGAGACATAGGCGAAGGCCAGGCAGACGAGGGCGATTCCGATCGCCGCGTCGAAGGCGTAGAGGGCCGGGCGGAGATCGAGCAGGCGCGCCCGGACGGCGAGGCCGAGCAGCGCATTGGCGGCGAAGTAGACGGTCAGCGCGAGGCCGACCAGGCCGATCTCGCGGTTGCGGTCGGGCCCGCCCAGGGCGAGCGAATTCAGTGCGACGAGCAGGAATCCCCAGGGGGTGAAGAAGGTGGCGACGAGGAAGACGAGGACCGGCGGAAGCGCGAACCGCTGGAGCGGCCCCTCGCGCGGTTCGTCGATCACCCGGTAGCGAAGGGCATCGCTCAAAGCCCGTTCGCCTTCAGGAAGGCGGCGACGTCGTCATACTGGCCGCCGGCATTGGAATATTTCGCGTAGTTGCGGGCCGTCGTCAGCCATTCGATCGTCGTCGCCCGGACTTCGCCGAAGGCCTCGGCGAGATGGCGCGCGGCGACGGGCGCCTCCTCGCCGGAAGCGATCGCCTCCTCGATCGCCAGGTCCACCGCGGTGTTCACCAGATTCTCCAGGTCGGCCCCCGAATAGCCGGCGGTCCTGGCGGCGATTGCCTCGATGTCGCAATCGGGCGCCACCGGCCGGCCGGACAGCTGCATTCGAAGGATCTCGGCGCGCGCGGCGCGGTCGGGCGGGGGCACGAACTGGACACGGTCGAATCGTCCGGGCCGCCGGAAGGCGGCGTCGACTCCCCAGGGCATGTTGGTCGCGGCGAGGATGAGGACGCCGTCGTTGTTATGCGCGAAGCCGTCCATCTCGGCCAGGAAGGTCGAGACGAGGCTGATGTGGCTCTGGTTGGCGTTGCCGCCGCGCGATCCGGCGAGCGCCTCGAGCTCGTCGAAGAAGAGCACGGTGGGAGTGTCGCGGCGCGCGTCCGCGAAGATCGCCGCGAGCTTGCGCTCCGCCTCGCCGATATATTTGTCGACGACGTCGACGACCGGGACGTTGACGAAGCGCGCCTCGCACTCGCCGGCCGTCGCCCGGGCGAGCAGGGTCTTGCCGCAGCCGGGAGGGCCGAAGAGGAGGACTCCGCCGCCGGCCTTGCGACGGTATTTGGCGAAGAGCGACGGCTTCCTGAACGGCGTGACGATCCGGCGCGTGATCTGCTTCTTGACCTCGTCGAGGCCGCCGACGTCGGCGAATCGGATGGCGGTGCCGGATTCGGCGAACAGCGCCCTGGCGGCCTTCTCCTCCTCGCGCTCGCTGCGTTCGGCGCCGCGAAGGCCGCGCGCCGCCTGGGCGAAGCCGATGATGTTGGAGGCGAGGCCGGGCTCGGCCGCCCTCGCCTCCTCGAGCCGGGCGTCGATGGCCGGGTCCTCGAGCAGCGGATCGGCGGCGACCGCGGCCCGGTAGACCGTCTCGGCCTCGGCGGGCCGGCCGGCGACGAGCAAAGAGTCGACCCGGACCGGGAGGAGGGAAGGCTCGTCGCCGCACAGGGCCACGGCGTCGAGCGCGTCGCCCATGTCGAGCGCCGCCCGGGCGAGGCGGCCGCGCAGCGGCGGGTCGAGCCCCGCCCCGCCGGCGCCGAGCGCGGCGGCGATCACCGCCCGCCGCTCCGAATCCTGAGCCGCCAGATCGAGCGCGGAGAGAAGCAGGCGCGGGTCCGCGCTTGCCGAGAAAGCGCCCAGGAGCGCGTCAATGGCCGGGTTGGTCGACACGGAAATCCCCTCTTCGCGATCAGCATAGCGGCCGGGCCCGGCAAGGCAAAGCTTCGAAGGGCCGGATCAGCTCGAGCGCCAGCGAAGCGACATGCAGGAGAGGCCGGCGTCGATCTTCGCGATCTCGGCCGGCTCGCGCACGAGGGCGCGGTCGAAATCGAAGACCCGCGCCGTCACAGCGTCCAGATCAGCACGTTGGCGAACAGGACGAGGGCGGCGACCAGCATCAGCAGCCCCTGCCTTCGCTCCCTGCGCGCGGCGAGCAGGTACAGGCCGCCGCCGGCGAGCGCGAAGGCGGCGATGACGGCGAGCGACAAGGCGGTGACGGCGATCGTGTACATCGCCGGCGCTTGTGCCATCCAAAATGGCGGGAAAACAGGGGCCGCCGTTTACGGACGGTTAAAGGGCCGGGCATAGCTTCCCGTCCATGGCGGACCGCGACTCGCGCAGGCAGCTGGAGGAAGCTTTCGAGCGGATCGAGGAGACGATCCTGCCGAGCCTTTCGCTGATGCTCGACGCGATGCTCGATGCGGCGGCGCTCGCCCGGCCGGGCCATGACGGCGAGGTGTTCGCGGCCGAGCTCAGGACCCTGGGCTTCCAGCTCGAGGAGCTCACCCGCGAGGTCGAATCGGTGTCGCCGCACCGCGACGATCGCGGCGACTACCGGCGCGCCTCCGCCGCCTGAGCGGCGAGGATCGAGGCGTAGAGCGCCGGATCGACGTTGCCGCCCGAGACGACGATCACGCATCGCCCGTCCGGCGTGCCCGCCTTGCCGGCCAGGAAAGCCGCCAGCGCCACCGCTCCGCCGGGCTCGACGACCAGCCGCAGTTGGCGGGCCGCCGCCGCGATCGCGGCCTCCACCTCCGCCTCGGTGACCGTCACCCCGGTCGCGCCGCTCCGGCCGAGGGCGCCGAGGGTGAGCGGCGACACCAGCTTGGTCTGGAGCGCGTCGCAGCGGGTCGGCGGCGCCGGCTCCCGAACCGGCACGGGCCGCCCGGCCGCAAGCGATTCGGCCATGTCTCCCCAGCCTTCCGGCTCGACCGTGACGACCTGCGATTCGGGCAAGGCGAGCGCGATCCCGGCGGCGAGGCCACCGCCGCCGCAGGGAACCAGGATATGCGAGGGCGGGGAGCCGAGCTGCTCGCCTATCTCGACTCCGATGCTCCCCTGCCCTTCGATGATGTCGACGTCGTCGAACGACGGCACCAGGGTCGCGCCCCGCTCGCCGGCGAGGCGCGCCGCGATCTCCTCGCGGCTTTCGGTCGCGCGGTCGTAGAAGATGATCTCGGCGCCGGCGGCCCGGGTGGCCTCGACTTTCACGCCGGGCGCGTCGGCCGGCATGACGATGGCGGCGGCGATGCCGAGGCGCCGTGCCGCCAGAGCGACTCCCTGGGCATGGTTGCCCGAGGAGAAGGCGACCACGCCCCGCTCGCGCTCTGCCTTGCCGAGCAGCAGCAGGCGGTTGGTCGCGCCCCTCAGCTTGAAGCTGCCGCCCTGCTGGAGGGACTCGGCCTTGATCCACACCCGCCCGCCGAGCCAGTCCAGCGGCAGCAGAGGCGTCCGAGTCACGCTGCCGGCCACACGCTTCGCCGCAGCGGCGACACCCTCCGGCGTGGGCTTTCTCTCTGTCATCCAAACCTCTGGTTTCGCTGGGGAAAAAGCAGGTCTTTACAGCTGGGGACAGCGCCCATATATCCGCCCCCGCTGCCCCATGGGGACTTCCAACAACCGCAAGGCAGCTTTTTCGTCAACTACCGCCTTTGGAGGTCCCTTGAGTTGCACAAGCATCATAGCGCGCTGGGGCTAGCGACCGCCCCCTTCGGCGGCAACTGCGCCGCCGAGATCGCCAGGCAGCTCCCGGTCCAGCCGGTCACGCTCCTTCGTCCGCACGCCGCAACGCGCGCCGCCCGATTCTTCGTCGAGAAGTTTCCGGGCCGGTCGCTCTATGCGGTCAAGGCG
>DASVVX010000069.1:0-21466 GCA_036386295.1 Allosphingosinicella sp. | reverse complement strand
GGCGTCGGTGAAGCAATTGCTCTCGTCCTGCGCGTAACCGGGTGTGCCCGCGCCGGCGCTGAGAGCGACGAGGGCGCCGGCGGCGGCAATCTTCACGAATCTGCGAATAGTCATCATCCCACTCCTTGCGATTGCCGGATCGGTCCCGGCACCGCGAGCATGCGCCCCTGCGCGATCGACGGCAACGCCAGGAAACGTCCAAGTCCTTATGTCCACGACATCTTTTGGACCGAAACGGACCGATGCGACGGTGCGGCGGCGACGAGGACGGCCCGGGGCCGAATCAAGCCCGAAGCCCGTGTTTCGGCCGAAGCGGCCCGCAAATTTTTGCGCTAAGCCCGCGGTGTGCGAATCCCGTTCCTCCTTGCCGCTTTCATCCTTCTCGCCACCTTCGCGCCGCCCGGCCTGCAGCGGCGCGACCCGCCGCCAGCGGTCAGCCTGGTCCGGTTCGAGCCGGTGCCGCTGGAGGAGTCGGCGCCCGCGACGGCCAGGCTCGGCCGGCTCACCTTCCTCGGCGGCTGGTCGCTGACCAGCAACGACGAACGGTTCGGCGGCATCTCGGCGCTTCACGTCGAGGGCGGGGCGGTGCTGGCGCTGAGCGACGCGGGCTGGCGCTCGAGCTTCCCGCTGCCGGGCCTCCGCCCATCGGTCCGCGCCGCGATCGCGATGATGGAGGCCGGGCCGGGATTGGCCGCGGCGAAGGAGAATCGCGACGCCGAATCGCTCGTCGTCGCCGCCGGCGCTTTGTGGGTCGGCTACGAGCAGGTCAATTCGGTCGCTCGCTACGACCGGCGGGATTTCGCCCTTCGAGCCTCGGCCGGGCCGGCGGCGATGCGGGGCTGGACCGGCAATCGCGGCGCCGAGGGGATGGTTCGGCTGGCCGACGGCCGCTTCCTCGTCTTCAACGAGGGCCGGGGCGGCGACAGCGAGGCGCTGCTATTCGCCGGCGATCCCGCGGAGGCTGGAACCGCGGCGATTCGGCTGCGCTACCGGCCGCCGCCCGGCTTCCGGATCACCGACGCCGCTTTGCTTCCGGACGGCCGGCTCGCCCTCCTCCATCGCCGCGTCGGCCTGTTCGAAGGCTTCACGGCGCGGCTGACGATCGCCCGGCTGCCCGCGCTCGCGGCCGGGACGTTGATCGAGGGGGAGGAAGCGGCAGCGTTCGACGGCGGCGTCACGCGCGACAATTTCGAGGCGCTGAGCGCGTCGCTCGAAGGCGGCCGGACGATCCTGTGGATCGCCTCGGACGACAATTTCAACAAGCTGCAGCGGACCCTGCTTCTGAAGTTCGCTTTGGAATGAGGCCGTCGCCCCAGCGGAGGCTGGGACCCCAAGGGGGAAAGGCTCAGCGCCTGTTTCGCGCTGGGGTCCCAGCCTCCGCTGGGACGACGCTAGGCCGCGGCGGCCTCGCCCTGCTTCTTAGCGATCTCGCGCTTCAGGCGGCGGGCCTTGAGGCTGAGCGAATCGTCCCTGGACTTGAGCAACCAATTGTCGAGCCCGCCGACATGCTCGACCGACCTCAGGCCGTTCATCGACACGCGCAGCTTGACCCCGCGCCCGAGCGCCTCGCTGATCAAGGTCACGTTCTGCAGGTTGGGCAGGAAGGTGCGCTTGGTCTTGTTGTTGGCGTGGGAAACGTTGTGGCCCACCTGCCGGCCCTTGCCGGTCAGCTCGCAAATGCGCGACATAGTGTCTCGTCCTGATTTGAAGCGGGGCCGAAAACGGTCCCGGAAAGCGGGGGCGGATAGCGGCAGAAGGCGGTTTCGTCAACCGCAAGCTCGCCGCGTGCCGGGCGAATGGGTCGTTGCGGAGGAGCAACCGAATCGCCTACGCGTCGTTGTCCGCGAAGGAGGAAGCTGATCCATGTTACGCGCCGTCCTGATCCTTGTCGCCCTGCTCATCCTCCTCGCGATCGGCGCCGTCTGGCTCGGCCTCGTCGATCTCAACCAGACCCAGCAGGCCCAGGCGCCCGCTTTCGAGGTCAAGGTCAACCCGGTCGAGGTCGGGACGACCACCAAGAACGTCCAGGTCGAGGTGCCGAGCGTCAAGGTGGGCGACGGCCAGCCGGCCAACTCGCAATAGGAAGGTCATTGCGGGCGAAGCGAAGCAACCCAGTGCTGCGCTGCTGCCCGCTGGATTGCTTCGTCGCTTCGCTCCTCGCAATGACGAGTCGATGACCGCCGCTTTCTCCGAACCGATGCGCCGGGCGCTCGACGAGGCGCGCGCCGCCGCCGCCTCGGGGGAGGTGCCGGTCGGCGCGGTGGTGACCCGGGGCGGGGAGGTGATCGCGGCCGGGCGCAACCGGATGCGGGCCGACAGCGATCCCACCGCCCATGCCGAGATGGTGGCGATGCGCGCCGCCGCCGCCCTGCTCGGCGCCCCGCGGCTCGACGGATGCGACCTGTGGGTGACCCTGGAGCCTTGCGCGATGTGCGCCGGAGCGATCGCGCTGGCGCGGATTTCGCGCCTCTATTTCGCCGCGCCGGACCCCAAGGGCGGAGCCGTAGTGCACGGTCCGAGGCTGTTCGCGCAGCCAACCTGCCACCACGCGCCGGAGGTTTATCCGGGGATTGGGGAGGAGGAGGCGGGGGAGATGCTTAGGGCGTTCTTCAAGGAGCGGCGCTAGCCGTCATTGCGAGCGAAGCGAAGCAATCCAGCGCAGCTTCCGACGCAGGACTGGATTGCTTCGTCGCTTCGCTCCTCGCAACGACGGCGCAGAGGAACGCCTTGTCCCCGCTCGCGCTTCCCGGCTAAGAGACAGGCGCGCCATGCCGCCCGCTTCCCCCCTGCCGCCATTCCCCTGGTTCGACGTCGTCGTCATCCTGATGCTGATCGCTTTGAACGGCGTGTTCGCGATGGCGGAAATGGCGATCGTCTCGTCGCGCAAGCCCCGGCTCAAGGCGATGGCCAAGTCGGGGCGGTGGGGCGCCCAGACGGCGCTCGACCTCGCCGCCGATCCCGGCCGCTTCCTCTCCACCGTGCAGATCGGGATCACCCTGATCGGAGTCCTCGCCGGCGCCTATTCGGGGTCCAGCCTCGGCGGGCCGGTCGGCGCCCGGCTGGCGCTCCTCGGGATCGCGCCCGCCACGGCGGCGACGCTCGGCTTCGTCGTCGTCATCATCCTCACCACCTACGCCTCGCTGGTGATCGGGGAGCTGGTCCCCAAGCAGTTCGCGCTGCGCTCGCCCGAGCCGCTGGCGGCGTTCATGGGGCCGCCGATGCTGTGGATCGCCAAGGCGACGGCGCCGCTCGTCTGGCTGCTCGACCGGACCAGCGCGCTCATCTTCCGGCTGCTGAGGATGCGGCGCGACAATGCCAACAAGGTGACGGCCGAAGAGCTCCACCTCGTCGTCGCCGAGGCGCACAGCGCCGGCGTGCTCGAGGAATATGAAAGGGCGATCATCTCCGGCGTGGTCCGGCTCGCCGACCGGCCGGCGCGCGAGGTGATGACCCCGCGCACCGAGGTCGCCTGGATCGACGTCCAGGCCGGCCCCGACGAGATTCGCGCCGCTCTTCTCGAGACTCCGCACAGCCGGATTCCGGTCGCCGAAGGCTCGGTCGACCGGCTGATCGGGATCGTCCAGGCGCGCCACATCGTCGCCGCACTGATCGAGGGCCGTCCGCTCGACCTCCGGGCCCTGAGCCGCGAGGCGCCGATCGTCCCCGACCAGATGGACGCGATGGACGCGCTCGCGGTGCTTCGCGGAAGCGAGGCCCGGATGGCCTTCGTCCATGACGAATACGGCCATTTCGAAGGCATCGTCACCTCCGCCGACCTGCTCAACGCGATTTCGGGAGTCCTCGCCGGCGGCTTCGAGAGCGGCACCGAGGCGCCCCTCGTCGAGCGCGAGGACGGCAGCTGGTGGGTGTCCGGATCGCTCTCCGCCGACGCTTTGTCGGACCGGCTCGGAATCGGCCTTCCGGAGGATCGCGACTATGCGACCACCGCCGGTTTCGCTCTCTCGGTGCTCAAGCACATCCCCGAGGTCGGCGAGCGCTTCGCCTACGGCGGCTGGCAGTTCGAGATCGTCGACATGGACGGCTTCAAGATCGACAAATTGCTCGCCAGCGAGGTGCGCGGGAAGCGGCGGGGCGGCTGAGGAAGCGAAGGACGTCATGCTGAACTTGTTTCAGCATCCAGGTGGAGCCGCCCCGCGGGCGGAGGCCTGGACCCTGAAACGAGTTCAGGGTGACGGGAAGAACCGGCCCCTGCTACGTCCCCAGCTTGCCGAACTTCGCCTCGAAGCCGTCGATATCGCCCCGCTCCAAGTAGCAGGCCTGCTCGACGAGGCGGTCGCGGGCGATCCGGCCCTCGAAGGCGCCCATCCGGCGGTCGAGCAGGGCGACCTCGTTCTCGGTGAGGCCGGCGAGCTGGTCGAAGCGGGTGATTCCGAACTCGTTAAGCTGCGCCGCGAGCTTCGGTCCGACGCCCTTGAGCCGCTGGAGATTGTCGGGCGGGCCGTTGGGACCGGGGATATTCGGGTGGGCGTCGACTCCCAGGATCTCGCCGGCGACGTCCTGGGTGGCGGCGGCGAATTCGTCGTGGAGGGCGTTTCCTTCCGGCCCGTCGGACGCGCGGCCGCGGCCACGGAAGATCCAGAGCGCGACCGCCAGGCCGACGACGAGCGCGACGACGATGAGGATGAGGTTGCTTTCGACGAGGTTCAGCATGGTCGGTCCTTCTTGGGATCAGTCGAAGCCTTCGCGCCGGCGCCGGCCCCAGAGCAGCGCGCCGAGGCCGAGGCCGATGAGATAGGCGAGAGCGGTGAGGATCATCGTTTCCGCCAGCAGCGGCAGCGCCCGGCGCTCGAGCGACGGTTCGTCGGCCCAGCGGACGCTGGCGAGTCCTTCGACCTCGCGGACATAGTCGCTGATCCCGGGACCGCTGCCGAGGCCCTCGCGCTGGATGTCATTGGCCTTGCCGCTCAGCGTCGCGTTGCGGTCGAGCGGGTCGTGGCCGAGGCTCACCGAAATGCCGGTCAGCCATGATCGGGCGACGGCGGCGCGGGCCTCGCCCTCCAGCCGGTCGACCAGGGCCTCGCCGTGGCCGAGCGGCCCGTGCCAGATCCAGGCGGCGGCGAGCGTCGCCAGGAAACCTATCGTCGCTTTGAGGATCGGCGGCATCGCGCCTCCCTTTTCCCGAATTCCGGCCGCGCGCAAGCTATTGAGTCGGCGGCGCGGCCGGCTGCTGGGCGGCGGCGAGGTCGACCAGCTTCAGGAATTCCTGACGCCAGTAATCCCGCGCCGGTCCGGCGAGCCGGCTGATCGCGTCCCAGCCGAACCGGCCGATCCGCTCGTCTCCCTTGAGCTTCTGGCCGTAGGCGGCGACCGCCGTTGCGAAGGCCATGTCCCCGGCCGGCGGCCGGGCGGCGGCGATGGCGGCGGCGGGAACCGGATGTTCGATCAGGCGCGAGGTCTCCTGGCCCGGAAGCTTGTAGCGAAGCTTGACGAAGGCCAGCTCGCGGCCCGCCGGGCCGGGCGCCGGCGGCGCCCGGTTCGCTTCGTAGCGGCGGTCGTCGAGCCAGCCCTTCGCTCCGACCGGGACAATCTCATAGAGTGCGGTGACCATATGCCCTGCGCCGATGTCGCCGGCGTCGACCGCGTCGTTGTTGAAATCCTCCTCCCGCAAAAGCCGGTTCTCATAGCCGATCAGCCGGTATTCGGAGACCGCGGCGGGATTGAACTCGACCTGGATCTTGACGTCCCTGGCGATGGTGAAGAGGGTCGAGCTCAGCTCCTGGTCGAGCACCTTCTGGGCTTCCATGGCGCTGTCGATATAGGAATAATTGCCGTTCCCGGCGTCGGCGACCTGCTCCATCATCGCCTCGTTGTAATTGCCCTGGCCGAAGCCCAGCGTGGTCAGGGTGATGCCGTCGTCGCGGTTGCGGCGGACCAGGTCGAGCAGCTGTCGGGTGTCGGAGATGCCGACGTTGAAGTCGCCGTCGGTGGCGAGAAGGATGCGGTTGATTCCGTTCTCGATCCGGGTGGCCCGGGCGGTGGCGTAGGCGAGCTCGAGGCCCTGGCCGCCGGCGGTCGAGCCGCCCGCCTCGAACTGGGCGAGGGCCGCCTTGACCCGGGCGGGATCGTTGGTCGGCTCGAGGACCAGCCCGGCCGAGCCGGCATAAGCGACGATCGAGACCCGGTCCTGCGGCTGAAGCTGGTCGGCGAGCAGCGACAGCGACGCCTTGACCAACGGCAGCTTGTCCGGCTCGTTCATCGAGCCCGACGTGTCGACCAGGAAGACGAGGTTGGCCGGCGGCCGCTCGCTCCGGGCGAGATCGTAGCCGCGAAGGCCGATTCGAAGCAGCCGCGTGCCGGGGTTCCACGGCGTCGTGGTGACGTCGGTGGTCACCGAGAAGGGCTTCGCCCGATCGACTGGCAGCGGATAATCGTAGCGGAAATAGTTGAGCATCTCCTCGACCCGAACCGCGTCGGCGGGCGGCATCCGGCCCTGGGTGAGGAATCGGCGGACGTTGGCGTAGCTGCCGGTGTCGACGTCGACCGAGAAGGTGCTGACCGGCGCCTCGGCGACGCGCTTGACCGGATTGGCCTCCAGCGCCTGGTAGCGCTCGCGCTCTTCGGGGGTCATCTGCATCGGCTGCGCCATCGCCATCGGCATCGGGACGGGCGGCGGCGGAGGCGGCGGCGGCGCCATCATCACCGGGGAGGGGGGTGGAACGAGTTCCGGCTCGGGATGGGAAGCGCAGGCGGCGAGCGCCGTCACCATGGCCAGTACGCAAACAGCTCTCATTCCAATCTCCCCGTTCGCAACGGACCCAGCGTAGCGCGTCCGCGCCCCGGGGCAAGCGGTCAGCCGCCGCGTTCGATCTCGCGCCAGCCGATGTCGCGGCGGCAGAAGCCGGTGGGGAAAACGATCCGGTCGACGGCCCGATAGGCGGCGTCGCGCGCCTCGGCCACGCTCCGGCCGCGGGCCGTCACCGCGAGCACCCGGCCGCCGGCAGCGACCAGCTCCCCGCCGGCCAGCGCCGTCCCGGCCTGGAACACCCGCGCTCCCTGCGATTCCGCCGCTTCCAGCCCGGCGATTCGCCCGCCCGTCTCGGGGGTGCCGGGATAGCCCCTGGCCGCCATCACCACCGTCAGCGCCGCCTCCCCGCTCAGCGCCACCGGTCCGGCCTCGGCGAGCCGGCCGCGGGCGACGGCGTAGAGCAATTCGAGCAGGTCGCCTTCGAAGCGCATCATCAGAGCCTGGCATTCGGGATCGCCGAAGCGGGCGTTATACTCGATCAGCTTGGGCCCCTCGGCGGTCAGCATCAGGCCCGCGTAGAGCACGCCGGAATAAGGCGCGCCCTGGGCCGCGAGCGCCTCGACCGTGGGGCGGACGATCTCGTCCATCACCCGCGCCTCGAGCTCGGGGGTGAGCACCGCCGCCGGGCTGTAGGCGCCCATGCCGCCGGTATTGGGGCCGGTGTCGCCGTCGCCGACCCTCTTGTGGTCCTGGGCCGAGCCGAACGGGACGATCGTGGTCCCGTCGGTCAGGGCGAAGAAGCTCGCCTCCTCGCCTTCGAGGAATTCCTCGATGACGACCGCGCCGGTCCCGCCTTCGAAGAGCGAGCCGAGCGCCGCCTCGGCTTCCTCGCGGGTCGCGCAGACGACGACGCCCTTGCCCGCCGCCAGGCCGTCCGCCTTGACCACCAGGGGCGCCGGGAAATCCTCGAGCGCGGCCTCGGCGGCGAGGCGGTCGGAGGCGCGGACGTAACGCGCCGTCGGAATCCCGACGCGGGCGCACAGGTCCTTGGTGAAGCCTTTCGATCCTTCGAGCTGCGCCGGGATCCGGTTCGGCCCGAACACGCAAAAGCCCATGGTCCGAAGATTGTCGCCGAGCCCGTCGACCAGCGGCGCCTCGGGTCCGATGACGATCAGCTCGACGCTGTTCTTGAGGCAGAAATCGACCGTCGAGCGGTGGTCCGCCGGGTCGATCGCGACTATCCGGGCATGGCCCGCGATGCCCGGATTGCCCGGCGCGGCGAACAATTTGCCGAGCCTCGGCGATTGCGCGAGCTTCCAGGCGAGCGCATGCTCGCGGCCGCCCGAGCCCAGCAGCAGGACATTCATGGACGATTTCCCTCCGGCCGAGAGCGGCCTCGTAGCAACCCCGAGCCCCGGCGACAATTCGGAGCCCTATTCGGTCTCCGAGCTGGCGATGCGTCTCAAGCGGACGGTCGAGGATTCGTTCGGCTTCGTCAGGGTGCGCGGCGAGATCTCCGGCTGGAAGCGCGCGGCGTCCGGCCATTGCTACCTTTGCCTCAAGGACGACAAGGCGGTGCTCGACGGCGTCCTCTGGAAGGCGACCGCCGCAGCCCTCGCCTTCCGCCCGGAGGACGGGATCGAGGTCGTCGCCACCGGCAAGCTCACCACCTATCCCGGCCGCTCGCGCTACCAGATCGTCATCGACCGGCTCGAGCTGGCCGGGCAGGGCGCCCTGATGGCGCTGCTCGACCGGCGCCGGCGAGCGCTGGCCGCCGAGGGGCTTTTCGATCCCGAGCGCAAGCGCCGCCTGCCGTTCCAGCCCCGGGTCATCGGAGTCGTCACCTCGCCGACCGGCGCCGTCATCCGCGACATCCTGCACCGCCTCGCCGACCGCTGCCCGTGCCACGTCATCGTCTGGCCGGTTCCGGTCCAGGGCGAGGGTGCCGCCCCCCAGATCGCCGCTGCCGTCCGCGGCTTCAACGCGCTCGCCCAGGGCGGCCCGGTCGAGCGGCCGGACCTGCTCATCGTCGCCCGCGGCGGCGGCTCGATCGAGGACCTGTGGGCGTTCAACGAGGAGGAGGTGGTCCGAGCCGTCGCCGCCTCGGCCATCCCCACCATCTCGGCCGTCGGCCACGAGACCGACACCTCGCTGTGCGACTTCGCCGCCGACGTCCGGGCGCCGACCCCGACCGCCGCCGCCGAGATGGCGGTTCCGGTGCGCACCGACCTGCTCGGCCAGCTTCGCGAGCTCGGCCACCGAGTCGAGCGCTGCGCCCGCCGCGCCCTCGACCGAAGCCGCGAGCAGCTCGACCAGGCGCTCCGCCGCTGGCCCGAGCGCGAGGCGCTGCTGGCCCCGCAGCGCCAGCGCCTCGACGACCTCGCCGATCGCCTGCCGCGGGCGCTGCGCACCGAGCTCAGCCATGCCCGCGCGGCGCTCGGGCGCTCGGCCGGCGCGCTTCGACCGGGCCTGCTGAAGGGCGCCCACGACCGGGCCGGGGAGCGCCTTGCGGCGCTCTGGCGGGTGGCCGAGCTGGCCCACCCCAACCGCCCGCTCCAGCGCGGCTACGCCCGGGTCGAGGATCATGAGGGCCGCACTCTCATGTCCGCCGCCGCGGCCCGGCGGGCCGAGCGCCTCCGGCTGATCTTCGGCGACGGCGACGTCGAGGCCCGGGTCGGAGGCGCCGCCCCGGTCGAGCGGCCGCGGCGGGCTCCGCCCGTCAAGCCGCCCGGCGAGCAGCCGAAATTGCTTTAGCCCTGCCCCGTCATGCCGGACTTGATCCGGCATCCATCTTTTTCTTCCGGCCGCAGTGCCTTAAGTAGGTGGACCCAGGAACAAGTCCGGGGTGACGAGTAGAAGGCGAAGCCGGGAATGCTGATGTCGAACAAGGGCCGCGAAGCGCGCCTCCACTATATGCCCGGCACCTTCCGGATCCTCACCCCCGGCGACCACGTCCGCTGCGCCGCCACCGGCCAGCCGATCGCGCTCGAGGATCTGCGCTACTGGAGCGTCGCCCGGCAGGAGGCCTATTCCTCGGCCGAGCTGTCGGTGAAGGCGGAGGGGCGGGGATAGCGGCGCCCGCCGCCCGCCGGGGAGCCTGTCGATGCGCAGGATAGTTGGAGCCGTCTTCGTCTCGCTCGACGGCGTGATCCAGGCGCCGGGGCATCCGGACGAGGACCGCAGCGGCGGATTCGATCTGGGCGGCTGGCTCGCCCCCTTCTTCGACGAGGCCGTCGGCGAGCGGATCGACGCCCTCTTCGAGCCGCCTTTCGACCTCCTGCTCGGCCGCCGCACCTACGACATCTTCGCCGCTTTCTGGCCCTTCAACGCCGACGAGCCCGGCGGCATCGGCGACCGCTTCGGCCGCGCCACGAAATATGTGCTGACTCGAAGCGACGCGAGCCTCGGCTGGCAAAACAGCCGCCGCCTCCAAAGCCTCGAAGCGCTGGCGGCGGTGAAGCGGGGCGAGGGCCCCGACCTGATCGTTCAGGGCAGCGGCACCCTCTATCCTCAACTGCTGGCGGCCGGCCTGATCGACCGCCTGGTCCTGATGACCTTTCCCGTCGTCATCGGCTCGGGCAAGCGCCTGTTCGGCCCCGGCACCGCCCCCGGCGCGCTTCGCCTCGTCGAGCATGAGGTCACGGCCCGCGGCAATATCATCGCCGCCTATGAGCCGGACGGCCCGGTCGAACCCGGCAGCTTCGCGGCCGGGGAACCCAGCTCCCCCGAGCTGGAGCGCCGCCGGAAGGTCGAAGCCGGCGACTGGTGAGTCCGGCTCAAATCCGCCGCTTCGCCCTGACCCCCGGCTGATTGTTGACCCGCATCATGTAGCTGCCCATCGAGGCCTTGACGATCTTGACCTTGTGGCCGCGCTTCGGGTTGACCGCGAAGGGGTAGCTGTCGGTCTGCGCCCAGGTGCTGTTGTCCTCCAGCGTAAGGACCCAGCGGCCGTCGCCGTCCTGAGTCGCCGAGCGGATGGTGCTCTCGATCGACTTGATCTCCTCCACGCCGTCGTCGCCGCCGCCGCCGAACGGGTTGAAATCGGGGATGTCGAGGCCGAACAGGCCGCGCTTGGCCTCGCGGATCTGCTTGCGGTCGACGACGACGAGGTCGCGGTTCTCCGCCGCCGTCTGGAGCGTCGCCGCGGCCGCGTCGAAGCAGCGCAGGCGCGCCGTGTCGTCGGTGAGCGCCCGGCAGCGGACCAGCGCCTCGAACGCCTCCGGGCGCTGCTGCGGCTTCGAATCCTTCGCGCCGACCGCCGCCGGAGCCACCAGTGCCGCCGCCGCGACCGCCATCACCCACCCGCGCATATCTCACCCCTTCGGCTCGTCTCGAGCCGATATTGCGGCAAGGGCCCGGTCCGCGCAACCCGCCCGCTTGCCTAGCGCCCCCCGGCCCGGCTAGCGGGGCCGGCATGAATGGAGCCGCGAGCCTTTCCGCGGGCACCCTGGCGGCCACTCCGCTCTGGTTCCCCCATCTTCTCGATCCGGTGACCGACCGCGTCCTCCTCGTCGAGAAAGCGGAGGCCGACTATCGCGACTCCGCCTTCCTCGACGAGCGCTCGCTCAAGACGGGCGGTCCCCGCCACGGAGTCGAATGGTGGCACCTCGGCGCCGCCTTCCCGGCGGCGGCTCGGCGCGACGTCCAGTACATCTTCCATATCGGCCACGTCGGCTCGACCCTGGTCTCGAGGCTGCTCGGCGAGCTGCCCGGAGTGCTCTCCCTGCGCGAGCCGCTGATCCTTCGAACCTTCGCCGAGAGGCTCGCCGAACGCGGCCTGCCGGAGGCGCTGTGGGACCCGGCTTCGGTCGCCGGCCGGCTCGACCTGCTCACCGCCCTGCTTTCCCGCACCTTCCGCCGCGAGCAGAGGGCGCTGGTCAAGGCGAGCAGCTTCGTCAGCGAGATCGCCGCCGACCTCGTCCCGGCGGGTTCGCGGGCGCTGCTCCTCTACGTCCGGCCGGAGCGCTATTTCGAGACGATCCTGGCCGGGCCCAACTCGCGCCAGGAGCTGGCGATGACGGCGCAGGGCCGGCTCAGGCGGCTCCACCGCGCCGCCGGCGCCGAGCGCTGGCGGTTGTGGGAGATGGGCGAGGGGGAGAAGGTGGCGATGGCCTGGGCGGCCGAGATGGCGAGCCTGGAGCAGGCGGCCACGGCGCTCGGCGAGGGGCGCTCGATGTGGCTCGACTTCGACTCCTTCCTCGCCGCCCCGGCCGAGGCGCTGGCCCGTCTCGCCGCCTTCCTGGGGATGGAGCTGGACGCGGCGGGCGCGCAGCATCTCGCCGCCGATCCCCTGATGCGCCGCTATTCCAAGGCGGCCGAATATGAATATAGCCGCGAGCTTCGCGAGGAGGTGCTGGCGCAGGCCCGGAGCGAGCAGGCGGGGGCGATCGAGGCCGCGCGCCGCTGGCTCGATTCGGCCTCGGCCGAGTGCCCGGCGGTCGCCGCCTCGGTCGAGCGCGCCGCCTCGACGGATGGGCGCTGAGCGGCTAATCCCTGCGCCGATGTTCAAGGAAATTCCGGATCTGCTGACCGCCGAGGAGGTCCAGGCGCTGCGCCGGATCGCCGCCGCCGCCCAATGGGTCGATGGCCGCCAGAGCAACCCCCATTCGTCGGTCAAGAACAACCTCCAGCTCTACGAGAAGAATTCGGCCGACATCCTGGCGCGGGCGCTCTACCGCTGCGAGGATTTCACCAATTTCGCCTTTCCGGTCGTTCTCGCTCCGCCGATGCTGAGCCGCTACGGGCCCGGCATGCATTACGGCGGCCATGCCGACGCGGCCTTCCTGCCGCTGGGCGAGAAGCCGCTGCGCTGCGATCTGAGCTGCACTATCTTCCTCTCCGACCCGGAGAGCTACGAGGGCGGGGCGCTGAAGATCCAGCTCGGCTCGCGCGACCTGCTGTTCCGAGGAGCGGCCGGTTCGGCCATCGTCTATCCCTCGACCACCTTCCACGAGGTCGAGCCGCTCTCGAGCGGGGAGCGGCTGGCCGGCATCACCTTCATCCAGAGCCGCGTCGCCGACGCCTTCAAGCGCGAGCTCCTCTACGAGCTCAACGAAGTGGCGGCGCTGGAGGGGCTCAACATGGATCCCGGCAATTATGCGCGGCTCCAGCTGGTCCAGCGCAACCTGTTGCAGCGCTGGGGGGATATGCCCTGAACGGGCCTCCCGCGCACCCGTGACCGAAAAGCCACACCGGAGGCGGTTTCGCCAGAGGAGCGGCGCCAGCGAATTGCTTCCCTTTGATGACTTCCCTTACAGAAGGCTCGGGTCGCCGACGCTTGAGCGGCGCTACAGGGATGTAAGGAATCCGTGGCCAAATGGCCGCATAAAGGGGACGGACATGAATAAGAACCGCATTCTCAATAACTTGCTGGCCACCACGTTTATCTGTGGTGCGATCGGCTTCGCCGCGCCGGCTTACGCGCAGGACACCGATGAGGCCGACGCGCCCCAGGCCGGCCCGGTCGAAAATGCGGATCCCGCCGTCTCCGCGGATGCCGCTCCCGACGCCGCCGACGAAGGCGACATCATCGTTACCGGCACGCGCATCCCGCAGCCGAACCTCAACTCGGCCAGCCCGATCACCGTCCTCAACAACCAGGACGTGAAGCTTCAGGGCACGGCCCGCACCGAGGACATCATCAACTCGCTGCCGCAGTCGTTCGCGGCGCAGGGTTCGAACATCTCCAACGGCGCCACCGGCACCGCCACGGTCAACCTGCGCGGCCTCGGCTCGCGGCGCACCCTGGTTCTGGTCAACGGCCGCCGCCTGATGCCGGGCGATCCCCGCTCGCCGGTTCCGGACATCAACTTCATCCCCGCCCTGGCCGTCGACCGCATCGACGTGCTGACCGGCGGCGCCTCGTCGGTCTACGGCGCGGACGCCGTCTCGGGCGTCGTCAACTTCATCATGGACACGGACTTCGAGGGCATCCGCATGGACGCCCAGTACAGCTTCTTCAACCATGTGAATAACGGCCGCGCGGACATCATGGAGGCGATCGACGCCCGCGGCTTCCCGCGTCCGTCGGGCAGCGTCGCCGACGGCGGCACGGTCGATGCCAGCCTGGTGATGGGCGCCGGCTTCGACGACGGCCGCGGCCACGTCACCGCCTACGCCACCTACCGCAAGCAGGACGCCGTTCTGCAGCGCGACCGCGACTATTCCGCCTGCTCGCTGACCGCCCTGTCGGCCGCCGCGGCGGCGACCAACGGACGCCTGTACAATTGCGGCGGATCGGGCACCGGCAACCCCGGCACCTTCCTGACCAACGTCGGCTCGTTCACGATCGGGCCGAACCGGACCTTCACCACGCCGGTGCCGCTGTTCAACTTCGCGCCGTACAACTACTTCCAGCGTCCCGACGAGCGCTACACGTTCGGCGCCTTCGCCAATTACGAGATCAGCAACGCGCTGAAGCCGTACCTGGAAGTGATGTTCATGGACGACCGCTCGGTCGCGCAGATCGCGCCGTCGGGCATCTTCATCGGCAACACCAACAGCATCAACTGCGACAACCCGCTGCTCAGCGCCCAGCAGCGCGCGATCGTCTGCTCGCCCGCCAACCTGGTCGGCTTCGCCCCGGCCGTGGCGGACGATCCGAAGACTCCGGTGAACGAGGCGAAGCCCGCCACGCCGCCGACGGTCTTCATCGACGAGAACGGCAATCCGTACAATCGCGGCATCCTCTACATCGGCCGCCGCAACACGGAAGGCGGCGGTCGCCGCGACGATCTCCAGCACACCGACTATCGCGTCGTCGTCGGCATGCGCGGCGATCTGGGCGGCGGCTTCTCCTACGATGCCTCCTACCAGTACGGCCGGGTCGTCTTCGCCCAGACCTACTTCAACGACTTCTCGGTCACCCGCGCGCAGCGGGCCATCGACGTCGTCAACGTGAACGGCGTTCCGACCTGCCGTTCGGTGGTGAACGGGCAGGATCCGAACTGCATTCCCTACGACATCTTCCAGATCAACGGCGTCAATCCGGCGGCCCTCGCCTACCTGCAGACCCCGGGCTTCTCGCGCGGCAACACGCAGGAGACGGTGGCGACCGGGTCGGTCACCGCGGAGCTGGGCGAATATGGCGTTCAGAGCCCGCTGGCCGACAGCGGCGTGGCGATCAACGTCGGCGCCGAGTATCGCAAGGAGAAGCTCGAGTTCAACACCGACCAGGCCTTCTCGACCGGCGACCTCGCCGGCCAGGGCGGCGCCACGATCGGCGTGAACGGCCAGTTCGACGTCAGGGAGCTCTTCACCGAGGTGCAGATCCCGCTGATTTCGGACCGTCCGTTCTTCGAGCAGCTTGAGTTCCGCGCGGGCTATCGTTACTCGAAGTACAATGTCGCCAATAACAGCTTCTCGACCGACACCTACAAGTTCGAGGGCGAGTGGGCTCCGGTTCGCGACATCCGCTTCCGCGCCAGCTACAACCGGGCGGTTCGCGCTCCCAACATCGTCGAGCTGTTCTCCGCTCAGTCGGTCGGCCTCGCCGGAAGCACCGATCCCTGCGCGGGCGATTTCGATCCGGCGACGGACAACGTCCCGCCGCCGACCGCGACCCAGGCCCAGTGCCTTCTCGCGGGCGTCTCGGCGGCCCAGTACGGCAAGGTCAAGCCGAACCCGGCGGAGCAGTATAACAGCCTGCTCGGCGGCAACCCGAACCTGCTGCCGGAGAAGGCCGACTCGATCACGGCCGGCGTCGTTCTCCAGCCGCGCTTCCTGCCGCGCTTCGCGCTGACCGTCGATTATTTCGACATCAGGCTGAAGCAGGCCATCGGGACGATCGGTGCCGACGTCATCCTCGCGCAGTGCGTCGCCACCGGCGATCCGTTCTTCTGCTCGAGGATCAACCGCGATGCGCAGGGCACCCTGTGGCTGACCCAGAACGGCTTCACGACCGACATCAACACCAACGTCGGTGGTCTCTCCACCCGCGGTGTCGACGTGAACGCCTCCTACACTCAGCCCCTGGGCGGTCTCGGCAGCCTGGCGTTCAGCTTCGTCGGCACCTGGCTCGACCGGCTGGTCGTCAATCCGCTGGCCGACATCAAGTTCAACTGCGCCGGCCTGTTCGGGGCTCAGTGCGGCACTCCCAACCCGGAGTGGAGGCACAAGGCTCGTCTCACCTACACGGCTCCGAACGGCATCGGCCTGTCGGCGCAGTGGCGGTACTTCTCGGCGGTCGATGCCGACACGACGAGCGCCGATCCGGATCTCGCCGGAACGACGCTCCCGGGCAACGCCGGCTACAAGGCCCAGAGCTATATCGACCTGGTCATGACGGCCCGCATCGGGGATCACTACAGCTTCCGCCTCGGCGCGAACAACATCCTCGACCGCGATCCGCCGACCTCGGTCACTCCGGCGCCTTTCGGCAACGGCAACACCTATCCGCAGGTGTACGACTCGCTCGGTCGCTACATCTTCGCGGGCGTGACTCTCGACTTCTAAGCCGGGCACAACGCGAAAGATCGGGGCGGGTCTCTTCGGAGGCCCGCCCTTTTCTTTTGGCGCCGTCCCTTCACGGGAGCGAAGGGAGGCGGCGGTCCAGGTCGTTCGAAGGCGGCAAGGGACCGCTTTTCGCGGGCGCTATCGTGAAGGGCTGCGTGGGGCGGTCGCCAAGGACCCGCTAGAGGCCGCGCAGGGCCTCGACGAGGCCGCCGAGATGGCGCTCGTAATGGCGCCAGCGACCGGAAGACCGGCGATACAGGGGCTCGTGGACCTGTCCGGCGCTGGCCGTCCGCACGGCATGGCGGGCCTCGTGGAACGACAGGCACGCCTCGCTCCACGGCAGGCCGCAGAACTCGAGCAGCGCCTCGATCCGCGGCCTTGGATCCGCGACCAGGGCGTCATAGTCGAAATCGTGGATATCGTCGGGATAGAGCCTGCGCCAATGCGCCATCAGCCGGCGATACTGGCGATACCAGTGGGCCGCGTCGTCCAGGCCCTGAGCATAGGCCAGGTTCGGATCGAGATGGAGGAAGTAGAGCGACAGGACGTTGTCGAGCGGGTTGCGCACCGTGTGAACGATCCGCGCTTCCGGGAAGAGCCGCTTGATCAGGCCGAGATGGAGGAAATTGTCGGGTCGCTTGTCGCTGACGAGGCCGTTGCCCGTATGGACCCTTCGCAGCGCCTGAAGATAGGCTGACCGAAGCCCGGCGATCGTCTCCGCGGGCGCCGCGCCGGCGGCTTCCGGATAGGGATCGAGCGCCTCGGCGATCGCCGGGATCAGCCCGAGCTCCCCGCCGGGCGTGACGTCCTCGTGTCGCGCCAGGATTTGCTCGGCGAGGGTCGAGCCCGACCGGAACATGCCGCACACGAAGATCGGCGCCTCGCCGGAGCGGCCGGCGGCCGGCCGCTTTTCCGGTTCAGGGAACGTCGCGATCAGCCGGTCGACGAGGCTTTCGTGGGCGGCGCGGTCGTAGCGGGCGCCGGCGACGGCCCGGCTCGCCGCATTGGCCGCGGCATAAGCGGCGAAGGCTTCGTCATAGGCCGCCAGCCGGTCCAGCGCCGCGCCCAGGGCGAAGCCGAGGTCCGCGCGCGCGGCCGGTTCGATCCCGGGCGCGGCGATGGCCGCGCGAACGCGCTGAAGCAGGGGGTCTCCCGGTCCGATCAAGGCGGCGACTCCGGCCAGCCGGGCCAGCGCCACGGTGTCGCCCGGATCGATCGCCAGCGCCTGCTCGTAGGCGGCTCGGGCCGCCCCGCGGTCGCCCCGGTCCTCGTGGAGATTGCCGAGGTTGAGCCAGGCCGGAAGGTAGCGCGGGTTGATCTCCAGCGCCCTCCGGAGCTCCGCCTCGGCCTGGTCGCCGGACGCCAGGTCGTCCGAATAGATGACTCCGCGGTTGAGATGGACTTCCTCGGCCCCCTCGATGCCTCGCCGCAGCGCCTCCGCGTAGGAGTCGAGCGCGGCTTCCGGCTGGCCGGCCCGGCGCTGCAGCCGGGCCAGATTGTACCAGCTGTTGGGCGCCTGGGGATGGAGGGCGAGCGCGCGCCGGTAGGCTTCGATCGCCTCGGCGATGCGCCCGGCATCGCGCAGCTCGGCGGCCGCCTTCAGCAGCGCTTCCGGTGTCTTGCCCGCGCTCACGCGGCCGAGTCCTAGGCCGCCGCCGCTTCGCTGTCGAGGCGGGCTCCCGAGGCCGTTTTCTTTTGGCGAGAATCCCGCCACAAGGCCTGCGATGGACCGGGTCGCCTCCCAGATCGAAGCCCAGGCGGACGCGGCGGCCGGCGCGGGCCGCCTCGCCGACGCCCGCGGGCTGCTGGAAAGGGCGGTCCGGGAAACCCCCCGGCGGGTCGAAACCTGGCTGAAGCTCTCGGCGATGTGCCGCGCCACCGGCGACCTCGACTCCGCGCTGACGGCGGTCTCGAGGGCGCTGGCGCTCGATCCGCTCGACCTCTCGGCGCTCCTGATGCGGGCGATGCTGCTCGAGAAGACCGGCGACGAGGCGGGCGCCGGCGAAGCCTATGGCCATGCCCTGGCGCAGCGCCCCGAGGGGGAGCCGCCGCCGGGCCTCGCGCCGATGCTCGCCCATGCCGAGCAGCGCTATCGCCGCTTCCAGCAGGAGATCCTGGCCAGGCTGAAGGGCGGGACGGCCGCCGCCGCCGGCGCCACCGGCGAGGAACAGGCGAGGATCGACCGCTTCTGCACCAACGTCGCCCGGATCACCCGTCCCTACGGCCAGGAGCCGAGCCATTTCGCCTATCCCGGCCTGCCGCCGATCGAGTTCCACGACCGCGCCCATTTCCCCTGGCTCGCCGAGATCGAGGCGGCGGCGGAGACGATCCGGGGCGAGTTCGACGCGCTGATCGAATCCGAGGCGGCCGAGCTCGTGCCCTACATCCAATATCCCGACGACGTCCCGCTCCGGCAATGGGAGAGCCTCAACCGCTCGCGCAGCTGGACCGCCGTCCATCTCCTGCAGAACGGCAACCGGATCGAGCGCAACGCCCGTCACTGTCCGGCGACCATGGCCCTCCTCGCCCGGCTTCCCCAGCCCGACGTGCCCGGCGCTTCGCCCAACGCGATGTTCTCGCTGCTCGCCCCCAGGACCCGGATTCCCGCCCACACCGGGGTGGCCAATACCCGGCTGGTCTGCCACCTGCCGCTGATCGTGCCCCCCGGCTGCGGCTTCCGGGTCGGCGCCGAGACCCGGCCCTGGGAGCCGGGCCGCGCCTTCGTGTTCGACGACACGATCGAGCACGAGGCCTGGAACGACAGCGGCGAGCTGCGCGTGGTCTTCATCTTCGACGTCTGGGCATGGGCGCTGAGCGATGCGGAGCGGCGCGCCGTCGCCGCGATCATGCCGCGAAGCGCCGCGCCGGCCGCGGCGGCCCTGTGACGCCGGCTTCGGCCGCCGCGGCGGCGCAGACGCTAAGGGCGACCGATCCCGCCGACTCGACCGCCGCCTTCAACGCGGCGATCGACGCGCTGAACCACGGCCTCGAGCCGGAGGGGCTCGAGCTGCTCGAGGCGGCGCGCCGGCTCGCCCCCCGCGATCCCAGGCTGTGGCAGATGGCGGGCCTGCTCCACCGCAACCTCGACGAGTTCGAAGCGGCGATCGCGATGCTGGGCGAGGCGGCCCGGCTCGCGCCCGGCGACGCGCTCGTCGCCCACACCCTGGCGCGCGCCCATCTCGAGGCCGGCCTTCCGTCGATCCACCTTTTCCAGGCGGCCCGCCGCCTCGCCCCGGCGAATACCGACATACTCGAGGGCCTGGTCGCCGCCGTCGAGGAGCAGGTCGGCCCGACCGCGGCGATCGAGATGCTGGAAATGGTGCTCGGCCCCAACCCGACCTGGCTGCCGGGGCTGGAGACCCTGATGCGGCTGCGCTGGATGTGCGGGGACAAGCTGGGGTTCACCGCCGATTTCGACCGCGCCCTGGCGGTCGATCCGAGCAACATCCCGGTCTGGCGCTCGCTGATCATCGCTCTCACCCAGGCGAACCGCTACGACGAGGCGCTGGAGGTCGTCCTCCGTGGGCGGGCCGCCGCGGGCGATCATCTCATCTTCGACGTCAACGAGGCGGTGGCGAGGAGCGAGCTCGGCCAGTTGGCCGCGGCCGAGCCGATGTTCGAGCGCCTCGCCGCGATCGAGGACGGGCCGCTGCAGGTGCGCCGGGTCCGGCATTTCCTTCGCACCGGGCGGCCGGCCGAAGCCGCCGGCCTCGCCGAGCGGATGACGAAGACGCCGAACGGGATGCTGTTCTGGCCCTATCTCTCGATCGCCTGGCGCCAGACGCGCGACCCCCGCTGGGAATGGCTGGAAGGCGACCCCCGCTTCGTCGGCGTCTACGACCTCGGCCTGGCCGGGCTCGACGCGCTGGCCGAGCGCCTTCGGGCCCTTCACCGGACCACCCACCAGCCGCTCGAGCAATCGCTTCGCGGCGGTACCCAGACGCAGGGCAATCTGTTCTCGCGGATCGATCCGGAGATACGCTCGCTGCGCGCCGCGATCGTCGCGGCGGTCGAGGCGCATGTCGCCCAGCTGCCGCCGCCGGAGGCCGGCCATCCGCTGCTCGACGCTCCGCGCGAAAGCCGGGTGAGGTTCGCGGGCTCCTGGTCGGTCCGTCTGCCCGGCGGGGGCCATCACGCCAACCATATCCACCCGGCCGGCTGGTTCAGCTCGGCCTTCTACGTGGCGCTTCCGGCCGAAATCCCGGAGCCCGCCGGCTGGCTCACCCTCGGCGTGCCCCAGGCAGAGCTCGGCATCGACCTGCCGCCGATCCGCCGGATCGAGCCGAAACCGGGGCGGCTGATCCTCTTCCCCTCGACCCTCTGGCACGGCACCGTGCCGTTCGAGGCCGGCGAACGGCTGACCGTCGCCTTCGACGTAGCTCGGCCGTTCTAGGCGGCCTCGCGCCTTTCGTCCGTCGTCAGCGTCAGGGCGCCGTCGCCTTCGTCGACCTTGACGGTCGAGCCGTCCGGCACCTCCCCGCGAAGCAGGGCGTCGGCGAGGGGATCCTGCAGATAGCGCTGCGCCGCGCGCTTCAGGGGTCGGGCGCCGTAGACCGGATCGTAGCCGACCCGGCCGAGCCAGGCGCGGGCGCCGTCGGTCAGCTCGAGCCTGATCTTGCGGTCGGCGAGCAGCTGCTGGACCCGCTCGACCTGGATGTCGACGATCGGGCCCATATGCTCCTGGCCGAGCCGGTGGAAGAGGATGATCTCGTCCAGCCGGTTGAGGAATTCGGGCCGGAAATGGCCGCGCACCACCTCCATCACCTGCGGCTCGACGTCGGCGACGCTCTGGCCTTCGGAAAGCCCGGTCAGATACTGGCTGCCCAGGTTCGAGGTCAGGATGATGATCGTGTTGGTGAAGTCGACGGTGCGGCCCTGACCGTCGGTCAGCCGGCCGTCGTCGAGCACCTGGAGGAGGACGTTGAACACGTCCGAATGGGCTTTCTCGACCTCGTCGAACAGGACGACCTGATAGGGCCGTCGCCGGACCGCCTCGGTCAGCACCCCGCCTTCCTCATAGCCGACATAGCCCGGGGGCGCTCCGATCAGCCGGGCGACCGAATGCTTCTCCATGAACTCCGACATGTCGATCCGGACCATGGCCTGGGGGTCGTCGAACAGGAACAGGGCGAGCGACTTGGTCAGCTCGGTCTTGCCGACTCCGGTGGGGCCGAGGAACAGGAAGCTGCCCATCGGCCGGTTCGGGTCCTGGAGGCCGGCCCGCGAGCGGCGGATCGCCTTGGCGACGGCCCTGACCGCATCCTCCTGGCCGATCACCCGCTCGCCGAGCACATCCTCCATGTGGAG
>DASVVX010000068.1:0-17966 GCA_036386295.1 Allosphingosinicella sp. | reverse complement strand
TCCTGGTCGTCCGGCACGCGGGTCTCGCCCTGGTCGACGACGACGTTTTCGATCGTCCACTTGCCGCCGCAGTCGGGCGCGAAGGTGAGCGTATAGGTACCCGCAGGGACGCCCACGATCCGGAATTCACCATCGCGTCTTACCGTGGCCCGGAATTTCCGACCGTCCGGGCCCCTCGCCGTGACCCGTAAGCGGAGTCCGTAGAATTCGACCTTCCCGGCGATAGCGCCGTCCGGGCGATCCTGTTTCGCAAGGGCCGGTGCGCCCGCCGTCAGCAAGCCGGCCGTCGCCGCAACGGCCATCGCCATCCGACGGGCCCCGCTCCGGCCCGGCTTCAGCGCGACGACGCCGTCGGCGCCGATCCGGGCGCGGACGCAGGCGCCCGGATCGCGGCGCAGCAGAGCTTCCGCCTCGCCGATCTCGAATTGCGAGAGATCGTGGACCGCCCTGTCGCACCGAGCGCAGAGCCGGGCGCGGCCGGCCGGAGTCATCGCCTCCCAGCTTTCATCGCAGGGCTTTGGAAAGCTCACCCGCAGGTCGCGCATTGGAATGTCCTTCCCCGAATGACGCACCGCGCCACCTTAAGCCTCTGGCCGAGAAAGCGACAGTCACAGGCGACCGGTTGCCTCGATGCTCCGCCCGGCACGAAATTCACGCTTGAAGTTGACGCAGCGTCAAGCGCTACAGCGGTCGTCATGGACGAGATTCTGGACATTGCGGAAGTCGCCCGGCGGACCGGGCTGAGCTCGCGGGCGCTTCGATTCTACGAGGCGCGGGGGCTGGTCAGGCCGCTTCGGACCGCTTCGGGGCGGCGGGCCTACGGGCCCGGCGAGCTCGAGCGGATCCACCAGGTGATGGCGCTGAAGCGGGCCGGGCTGACCCTCGCCCAGATCCAGCGGCTCGGCGGGCGCGGAGCGATCGACCTTGCCCGGCTCGTCGAGGCGCAGCTCGCTTCGATCGAGGCCCGCTCGGCGGAGCTCGCCGAGGCCAGGGCCTTGCTCCTCGCCGTCCAGTCCCGAATCGAGCGCGGCGAGCCCCTCGATGTCGCGACCTTCTGCTCGCTGATCAGACAAGGAGATATCGTCATGGAAGCGGAAAGCTGGAAGCAGGCGCTGGAGCGCCATTACACGCCCGAGGAGCTGGCCGAGTGGGCGCGCAACCCGCCGCCGGCCGGATTCGACCAGGCGGATTATTCGCGCCGCTGGGAGGAGCTGGGCGTGCGGATCGAGGCGGCGCTGCCGCTCGACCCGGCCTGCGCCGAGGCACAGGCCTTCGTCGCCGAGTGGAACGCCCTGCTCGAGCCGTTCCGGGCGGTCGCAACGCCCGAGATGGTGCGCGGCGCGAAAGGCTTCTGGGAAAGCGGCGCGGCCTTCGAGGGCGGGGCGAAGCCGCCTTTCTCGAGGGCGGTGATGGAGTTCATCCTCGCCGCCTCCGCGGCGAAGCCGGGGGCCTGACCGAGGAAGCGACAGTCCCTCGGGACTGTCGCTTTTCCCTCCTGTCGCTCTCCCGCGAGCCGGGCCGGGAGGAACTCGGGAACGCAAGGCGGGCTTTGCGGTTCACTCGTCGGATGCGAAGGGAGCGGCAGATGAAGGGCTATTGCGACGATATCGAGAAGGCCACCCTGGCCAACGAGGATTTCCGGCGGGTCGTCTACACCGGCAAGAACCTGCAGCTGGTGCTGATGACGCTGCCGCCGGGCTGCGACATCGGCGAGGAGGTGCACGAGGATCGCGACCAGTTCTTCCGGATCGAGGAAGGGCGCGGCACGATCTATATCGACGGGGCCGCCAACCGGGTCGAGGACGATTTCGCGGCGATCGTGCCCGCGGGCGCCCGCCACAACGTCGTCAACGACGGCGAGGCGCCGCTCCGGCTCTACACGATCTACGGCCCGCCCGAGCATAAGGACAAGGTCGTCCATCCGACCAGGGAGGATGCCGAACGCGACCACGACAACGACCATTGGGACGGCGGGACCACCGAATGAGCGGGGCCGGAGCGGCGCCATGACCTATTGCGTGGGCCTGCTGCTCGATGCCGGGCTGGTGATGATCGCCGACACGAGGACCAACGCCGGGGTCGACAATTTCTCCTCCTACCGAAAGCTGCACCGGCTGGCCGACGGGCCGGACCGGCAGATCTTCCTGTGCACGTCGGGAAGCCTGTCGATGACCCAGTCGGCGATCGGCCAGCTGACCGAGGCGCTGCCGGCGCCGATCGGCGACGAGTCGGAGGTCAGCGTGGCGACGGCGCCGTCGATGTTCCGGGTCGCGGGGCTGGTCGGCGAGGCGGTTCAGAACGTCAACCGGACGGTCGGCTCGGTGCTCGCCGAGGCGAACATCTCGAGCTCGGTGTCGATGCTTCTCGGCGGCCGGATCGGCGCCGAGCCGCCGTCCCTCTATCTCATCTATTCGGCCGGCAACTTCATCCACAGCTCGCCCGAATCCCCCTTCCTCCAGATCGGCGAGACCAAATACGGCAAGCCTATCCTCGACCGCGGAATCCGCCGCGAGACGCCGCTCGACGAGGCGGTCAAGGTCGCGCTGCTCTCGTTCGACAGCGCGATGCGTTCGAACCTCGGCGTGGCCCGGCCGCTCGATCTTGTCGTCATGCCGACCGATCCGGCGCGGCCGGTGGTGCGGCGGCGGATCGAGCCCGACGACGCCTACTTCAACGACCTGTCGCTGCGCTGGGCGGTGCTCCTCCACGAGGCGACCCAGCAGATCCCCAACCCGCCATGGATGGAGGATATTCCCTAAATCCTCCCCCGGATTTCCGGGGGAGGGGGACCGCGCGAAGCGCGGTGGAGGGGTTCTTCGGATTCACCTAGATGGCCCCTCCACCATGCTTCGCATGGTCCCCCTCCCTGCAAATGCAGGGGAGGAATTTGCTAAGCCGCGGCGGCGGCGGTTCCGCCGATCAGCTTGAGCTTGGGGGCGGCGAGGGCGGCGGCGGCGTCGGCGTGGAGGGGCGGGGAGAGAAGGAAGCCCTGGCCTTCGCGGCAGCCCAGCTCGCGGAGCAGGCGAAGCTGCTCGTCGGTCTCGATATGCTCGGCCACCGAGGGCAGGCCGAGCGCGGAGCAGAGGTCGAGCACGCCCTTGAGGAGGCGCCGGCTGCGCAGCGAATCGGCGACGCTGGCGATCAGCGCTCCGTCGAGCTTCACTCCGTCGAACTGCATCTCGCGCAGATAGGAGATGGAGGCGTGGCCGGCGCCGAAATCGTCGAGCACGATCCGGGCCCCGGCGCCGCGCAGCGCCTTCAGATTCTCGCGGGCGACCTCGAAGTCGGCGAGCAGAGCGGTCTCGGTCACCTCGACCTGGAGCCGGGCCGGGGCGAGGCCGGCGCGATCGAGCAGGGCGAGGATCCGCGCCGCCGAGCCGGTGGTGCACAGCTGGACGGCGCTGACGTTGAAAGAGAGGCGCACCGCCGCCGCCCAGCGCCCGGCCTCGGCCGCGGCCTGGGTGAGCAGTTTGTCGCTGATCGGCTCGATGACGTTGATCTGCTCGGCGATCGGGATGAACTGGTCGGGCGGAATCCGGCCGAGCGCCTCGTCGTGCCAGCGCGCCAGCGCCTCCAGCGCCTTCAGCTCGCCGGTGGCGAGATCGGTGATCGGCTGGAAGACGAGGCCGATCCGGTCGAGGGTCTCGGGCTGGCGGAGGGCCTTCTCGACGAGGATCCGGCGGCGATGGATGTCCTGCATCTCCTGGGTGAAGACGGCGACTCCGGAACGGCCGCTTTCCTTGGCGCGGTAGAGCGCGGTATCGGCCCGGATCAGGGCCTCCTCCATGTCGCAATCGCCGCGGCTGAGCAAGGTGACGCCGCAGCAGCCGGAGATGCGGAACTCGCGGCCGTCGACCAGGAAGGGCTCCTGGAGCGCGGCGCAGACGGCGAGCGCGGTGGCGTTGGCCGAATCGACGGTTCGCACCCTGGGCAGGAGCAGGGCGAATTCGTCGCCGCCGGTGCGGGCGATGAGGGCACCGGGCCCGCCGGCGCGGGCGAGCCGGCCGCCGATGCCTTCCAGCACCCGGTCGCCCGAGGCGTGGCCGAACGTGTCGTTGATCGGCTTGAAGCCGTCGAGGTCGACCATCGCGAGGGCGAAGCCGCTGCCCGAGCGGGCGAGGGTCGCGGCGCGGCGGGAGAGAGCCCGGAGGAAGGCGCGCCGGTTGGCGAGGCCGGTCAGCGGATCGGTGTCGGCGATTCGCCGGGCCTTGTTCTGCTCGGCCCTGGCGAGCTTCTCGGCGCGGCGCGCCCGCTCGCGCTCGAGGCTGATCGCGGTGCGCGATTCGACCAGCTCGATGAAGCTCTCGTCGTGAAGGCCGATGAAGCGCAGCAGGACGAGCAGGATGGAGCCGAGCCCGAAGCCCATGGCGATATGGGCCGCGTCGGGGGTGAACATCAGCCGGCCGGCGAGAGGGAGGCCGAGCAGGACGAGCGGCGTTCGAGCCGCCGCGGGATAGCGGCTGACTCCATAGGCGCAGCCGATCGCCGCGAGGCTGGCGAAGAGGATGACGAAATCATGCTCCTCGCGGCCGCGGGTGCCGAGCAGGTGGAAGGACCAGCCGCAGAAGGCGAGGCTGAAGACGACCGCATAGATCCACATCCGGCGCAGCTCGCGAAGGATGCGCTCGGGCGTAAGCGTGCGGTGGCGCACCCTGAGCCAGTGGCCGAGGCGGAAGACGATCAGGGCGGCGACCAGAGCGGGGAAGTCCAGGGCCTCGTCGAACTTGCCCCCCGAGGCCAAATAGAGGCCGATCATGTTGGCGAAGATGACGAGGTAGAGAAGCGGGATCTGGCGTTGCAGGGCGCGGAAACGCTCCTCGAGGAGGATGCGCCCGCCGACGCTCTCCACCTCCCCGGCGTCGATCAGCCGGACCAGTTGCCTTATGCCCCACCCCATGACGCCCGATTAGGCGGAAAAGATTAAGAGGTGGTTGGCAGTGCAGCCGCCGTCATTGCGAGGAGCCTAGCGACGCGGCAATCCAGCACCGCGCCCGCGACGAAGGCTGTACTGGATTGCTTTGCTACGCCCGCAATGACGGCTAGCGAAGCGGCAGTTCGCGCTGGTCGGGGTCGAAGCGGTGCCAGCCGCTGGGTCCGAGCCGCTCCAGCGGGCGGAAGCGCGCCTTGTAGGCCATCCGGCGCGAGCTCTCGACCCAATAGCCGAGATAGACGTAGGGCAGCCCGGCCTTGCCGGCGCGGACGATGTGATCGAGGATGATGTAGGTCCCGAGCCCCGGCCGGGCGGGATCGTCGGGCTCGAAGAAGCTGTAGATCATCGACAGTCCGTCGGCCTGCTGGTCGGTGAGGCAGGCGCCGACCAGCTTGCCCGGCCGCCCGCCGATCGAGGGCTCCCGATATTCGATGACGTAGGTCTTGACCGGCGACTGCTCGATCATGTCCGAAAAGTCGCTCTCGTCCATGCCGACCATGCCGCCCTCGGGGTGGCGGCGCTTGAGGTAGCGGCGCAGAAGCGCATATTGCTCCTCGGTCGCCCAGGGCTTGCAGGCGGTGACCTCGAGATTGCCGTGGCGCTTGAGCATTCGGCGCTGGGTGGCGCTCGGCTGGAACTCGCCGGCGACGACCCGGACCGAGACGCAGGCCGAGCAGTCGAGGCAGCTCGGCCGGTAGGCGACCGCCTGGCTGCGCCTGAAGCCGATCCGCCCGAGCGCGTCGTTCAGATCCGCCGCATGCTGCCCGGCGAGCTCCGTGAACACCTTCCGCTCGGTCTTGCCCGCGAGATACGGGCACGGCGCTGGGCTGGTGACGAAGAAGCGGGGAAAGCGGAATGGGGCGCTCAACGGGGCTCCAGCGGTTTGAAAGGCGTGGTTGAAACTCGGTTTATGCGTCTTTGCGGGCCGCTTGGAAAGGGCAAGGCGGCGCCAAAACGGTGTTAACTTCGTCCTGTTCCGGCGCGGGACGAAGCGTCAGCGAATCTCAACGGGATGGACGTAGAAGCCGGCCTCCCTGAGCGCTCGGGTCAGCGCTTCCAGATGCTCGGAATCGCGGGCCTCGCATTCGACGTCGATGAAGGCGTCCTTGGCCGCCAGCGTGGTGAACACCCGCTGGTGGTAGATCTCGATGATGTTCGCCCCGTAGCGGTCGAACAGCCTGACGACCGAGAGCAGGGCGCCGGGACGGTCGTGGAGCTGGATGCGCAGCCGCGCCATCCGGCCGGAGCGGGCGAGATCCCTCAGGAGCACGGTGGCGAGCAGCCGGGTGTCGATATTGCCGCCGGTGAGGATCAGCCCGACCCTTCGGTCCCTGAACCGCTCGGGATGGGCCAGGAGGGCGGCGAGGCCCGCCGCCCCCGCCCCTTCGGCGACCGTCTTCTCGATCTGGAGATAGAGGCTGACCGCGGTCTCGATCTCGCGCTCGGCGACCAGCAGGATCTCGTCGACGACCCGCTCGATGATGCCCGGGGTCAGCCGGCCCGGCTTCTTGACCGCTATGCCCTCGGCGAGGGTGTCGCCGGCGGACGGCAGCTCCTTGCCGTTGATCCGGCAATACATGCTCGGATAGAGCTCGGCCTGGACTCCGACCAGGTCCAAATCCGGGCGAAGCGCCTTGGCGGCGGTGCCCACTCCGGAAATCAGCCCGCCGCCGCCGATCGGCACGACCAGAGTGTCGAGATCAGGCGCGTCGGCGAGCAGTTCCAGCGCGACCGTGCCCTGGCCGGCGATGATCTCGGGATCGTCGAACGGATGGACGAAGGTGAGGCCCTCCGCCTCGCCGAGCCGGAGCGCCTCGGCATAGGCCTCGTCGTACATCTCGCCGTGGAGGACGATCCGGGCGCCGTGGCTCTCCGTCTGCATCACCTTGATGCTCGGCGTCGAGACCGGCATGACGATCGTCACCGGAACCCCGAGCCGGGCGCCGTGATAGGCGACCGCCTGGGCGTGGTTGCCGGCCGAGGAGGCGATCACGCCTCGCGATCGGGTCGCGGGATCCATCAGCAGCAATTTGTTGAGAGCGCCGCGCTCCTTGTAGGCGGCGGTGAACTGCAGATTCTCGAACTTGACCCAGACGGTCGCCCCGGTCGCCTCGGAGAGGGTTCGGCTGAGCAGGGTCGGCGTACGCACCACGGCGCCTTCGATCCGCGCCGCGGCCGCCTCGATGTCGGCGAGAGTGACGATCGGGTCGGAAGCGGGCGCCGGGCTGGCCATGGAGGGGCGCTCTAGAGCATCTGGCGCGCGCGCGAAACAAGCCTTATCGCCGCGGCATGATCGGTAAGCTTATCGCCGGGCTCGCAGCCCTCCTCCTCGCCGTCCAGCCCGCCCTCGCCGACGTGCTGGTCGACAACGTCAACGGCTACACGATCGGGGCCGACGGCCGGCTGATCCGCTTCACAGCGATGCTGGTCGGCGACGACGGCAAGGTCGAGCGGCTCTACCAGCGCGGCGAGCGCAAGGCGGAGCGGCCCCGATTCCGCTTCGACGGCAAGGGCCGCACTCTGCTGCCCGGCCTCATCGACGCCCACGGCCACGTCATGTCGCTCGGGCTGAACGCGATCCAGCTCGACCTGTCCGACACCAAAAGCCTGGAGGAGGCGCAGGCGAGGATCGCCGCCTATGCCGCGGCCAACCCGACGCCGCGCTGGATCGTCGGCCGCGGCTGGAACCAGGAGACCTGGGGGCTCGGCCGATTCCCGACCGCCGCCGAGCTCGACTCCGTGGTCAGGGACCGTCCGGTATGGCTCGGGCGGGTCGACGGCCATGCCGGCTGGGCGAACAGCGAGGCGATGAAGGAAGCGGGCATCACCGGGCGCACCCCCTCCCCCGCCGGCGGCCGGATCGAGATGGCGAAGGGCCAACCGACCGGGATCTTCATCGACGCCGCCGCCGATTTGATCGAGAAGGTGGTTCCGCCGCCGCTGCCGCGCACCCGCGACCAGGCGTTCGAGCGGGCCCAGCAGATCATGCTCGCCAACGGCCTCACCGCCGCCGCCGACATGGGAACCACCCCCGACGACTGGCTGGTGATGCGCCGCGCCGGCGACGACGGGCGGCTCCAGGTCCGGATACTCGCCTACGGCTCCGGAGTCGAAAGCGCCCTGGCGATCGCCGGGACTCGGCCGACGCCCTGGCTTTACGGCGACAGGCTCCGGCTGATCGGGGTCAAGCTATACGCCGACGGGGCGCTCGGCTCGCGCGGCGCCTGGCTCAAGCAGCCCTACAAGGACGCCCCGGGTCAGCGCGGCCTCGGCTTCCTTACCGACACCCAGATGCTCAACCTGATGAGCCGGGCGGCGATGGACAATTTCCAGGTCGCCGTCCACGCCATCGGCGACGCCGCCAACGACGAGGTGCTCGACGCCATCGAGGAGCTGTCCAACACCTACAAGGGCGACCGGCGCTGGCGGATCGAGCATGCCCAGATCGTCGATCCCGTCGACCTGCCGCGCTTCGGCCGGCTCGGAATCGTCGCGTCGATGCAGCCGGTCCACGAGACCAGCGACTGGAAGATGGCCGAAGCCCGGATGGGCCTCGAGCGGCTCGGCGGGGCCTATGCCTGGCGGAGCATGATCGCCAACGGCTCTCGCCTCGCCTTCGGCTCGGACTTTCCGGTCGAATCGCCCAACCCCTTCCCCGGCCTGGCCGCCGCGATCAGCCGGCAGGATCCGGAAGGCCAGCCGCCCGGCGGCTGGCTTCCCGAGCAGCGGCTGACGCTCGAGCAGGCGCTCGCCGCCTTCACTCGCGGCGCCGCTTACGCCGGCTTCGCCGAGGATCGGATCGGAAGCCTGGAGAAGGGCCGCTACGCCGACTTCATCCTCGTCGACCGCGACATATTCGACGTGCCCACGCCCCGGCAGCTGCGCGAGACCAAGGTGGTCGAGACGTGGATCGCCGGGAAGAAGGTGTGGCCGCAATAGGAAGGCCGTCATCCCGGCGGAAGCCGGGACCTCGGGGAGATCGGCCCAGACTCTCGTCCTGGGATCCCGGCTTTCGCCGGGATGACGGGGATTAATCCAGCCCCGTCACCCGCCCAACCGTCAAAATCTGCGGAAGCACCTCGGCCGGCCTGCCCGGCGCGTACCACAAATAGAGCGGGACGCCCGATCGGCCCTGCTTCTCGAGGAAGCGGCCGATCGCGGCGTCGCCGCGGGTCCAGTCGCCGACCAGCACCGCCGCGCCCTTCGAGCGGAAGGCGGCCGCCACCTCGTCCCGGTCGAGGACGGCGGCCTCGTTCACCTTGCAGGTGAGGCACCAGTCCGCCGTGAAATAGACGAAGACCGGGCGTCCCGTGGCGCGCAGCCCGGCGAGACGGACCTCGCTGAACGGCTCGGCCCGGAGCGAACCGCCGGTCCGCGGCTCGGCGGGCGCGGGGACGGTCGGAAGGAAGGCGATGGCGAGGCCGGCGGCGAGCGCCGCTGGGGCCATCAGCCACCAGCCCTGCCGCCGGCCCGCCCACCACAGGAACAGCGCCAGGACCGCCGCGGCGGCGAGGCCGACGGCGAGACCGGCGAGGCCGACCTGGCGTTCGAGGATCCAGGCGAGGCCCAGCGCGGTCAGGCCCATCGGGGCGGCGAGGATATGACGGAAGCGGACCATCCACGGCCCCGGCCGGGGCAGCCGCCGCCGCAAGGCGGGGACATGGCCGAGAAGGAGAAACGGGAGTGCGAGGCCGACGCCGAGGCCGGCGAACACCGCCAACGCCGCCGCGGCCGGAAGGACGAGGGCGGCGCCGAGCGCCGCGCCCATGAACGGGCCGGTGCACGGAGTCGCGACGAAGGCGGCGAGCGCCCCGGTCCAGAAGGCGCCGCTTCGGCCGCTCGCCAGCCGGCCGCCGAGCGAGGGCAGCTCGAACAGGCCGGCGAGGTTGAGCGCGATCGCGGTGACCAGCAGCAAAAGGAGGAGGATGACCCGCGGGTCCTGGAGCTGGAACGCCCAGCCGACCGCCGCTCCACCCGCCCGGACGGCGAGCAGAACGGCCCCGAGCGCCAGGCAGGCCAGGACCGCGCCGCCGGCATAGGCCATGGCCTCGCGCCGGGCCGCCCCCTCTTCCCCCCCGGCGCGAGCGAGGCTCAGGGCCTTGAGGCTGAGGATCGGGAAGACGCAGGGCATGACGTTGAGCAGGATCCCGCCGAGCAGTGCTCCGGCAAGGGCGAGGAGGATCGTGCCCAGGCCCGTGGTGGCGGCCGCCGGCGCCTCGATCGGAGTCCCCGCCGCGCCGACCGGCCCCGGCTCGGCGCGGACCGCGAGGCCCAGTCCGGGACCGATCTTCAGCACGCCCTCGAGCGCCGCCGGTCCGGAGGTCCCGGCCCGCGTCTCGACGATCAGCCGGTCGCCTCGGCGCGACACCGACTGCGGCGCCGAATAGACGAGCGCGCCGTCGGTCAGCGGGAAGAAATAGGGGTCCTCGACCGCCGCCGAGGCCGGCAGCGGGACGGCGAGCCGGAATATGCCGCCGCGCCGCTCGAACCGCCCAGGCTCCGGCAGCGGCCTGGGAAGCGCCTGCCGGTAGCGGTCGAAGCCGGAGGCTCGGGCGGCGCCGTCGCCGACGGCGAGGTCGGCCGCCACTTCGGCCGATTCCGGGACGCAGATCTTGTCGGTGCAGACGAGATAATCGATCCGGCCGCGCACCGGCAGCCGGGTTCCCGCCGCCAGCCCCGGCGGCACCGCCAGGTCGACGAGGAGCGCATGCTCGCCCTCGTAGACATAGTTCATCAGCCCCTGGATGGTGAGGCGCTCGGGCACCGGGAAGCGGATCGGCCCCGCCGCCGCGCCCGCCGGCAGCCGCCAGGCGATTCGGGTGCCGACTCCGGCGTCGCCGGGATTCTGCCAATAGCCGTGCCAGCCGGGTCGGGGGGTCATCACGATGGCGAGAGCGACGATCGAGCCGGCGGCCGGCGAAGCGGTCTCCGGGACGAGGCGCACTGCCATCGCCTTCTGCCCCGGCGGAAGCTGGGCCCGCGCCGGGTAGGCGCAGAGAAGGAGGAGCAGAAGGGCGACGAGGCGATTCACAGGGCGGCTATAGCCTTTGCCTCACCGCGAGCGAAGCTCGTGGGGAGGCAGACCGCTTCCCCCGCCTCCAACTGGCGATTAGGCTCCCTCGATGGCCACGGCCCCAATCCCCGCCCGGGTGCGGCTCCCCTTCGCGTTCGACCCGGCGCCGCTCGTCGCCGATCTCGACCGCCTCGCTCGCGAGGACTGGATCGAGCAGCCGCTGCGCGCCAATTACGAGGGCGGCTGGGACATCGTCCCGCTGCGCGCCGGCGCCGGCGAGACCCACCCGATCCGGCTGGTCTACGCCGATCCAGCCCCCGAGGCCCGCTTCGCCGACACGCGCTGGCTGGCTCGCCTGCCCGCCTTCCGAGCCGCGCTCGACCGGTTCGAATGCCCGCTTCGCTCGGTCCGGCTGATGCGCCTCGCCGCCGGCTCGCGGATCCGCGAGCATTGCGACGATCTCGACGCGGAAGTCGGCAACCTTCGCCTGCACGTACCGGTAACGACCAACCCGGGAGTCGACTTCCGGCTGGGCGGGCTTCGGGTGGAGATGGCGCCCGGAAGCGTCTGGTACCTACGGCTCAGCGATCCGCACCGGGTCGCCAACCGCGGCTCGACCGATCGGGTCCACCTCGTCCTCGACGCGACCGTAAACGGCTGGCTGGCGCGGATGCTTAGCGGCGGGACGGGCTTTTAGAGCGTCGTCCCAGCGAAGGCCGGGACCCCGTCGAGTGAAGGATGCCGGCGCCTTTCACCCGCTGGGATCCCAGCCTCCGCTGGGATGACGTCTAGTCCAGGTTCGGCCGCAGCCAGCGCTCCGCTTCCTGGAGGCTCACCCCGCGCCTCGCCGCATAATCCTCCAGCTGGTCGCGGCCGATCCGGGCGACTCCGAAATACTGGCTGTCGCGGTGGGCGAAGTAGAAGCCCGAGACGGCCGAGGTCGGAAGCATCGCCATGCTCTCGGTCAGGGTGACGCCGGCGGGATCGCCCCCGAGCATCTCGAACAGCACCGGCTTCAGGCTGTGGTCCGGGCAGGCCGGATAGCCCGGCGCCGGGCGGATCCCGTCATATTTCTCGCGGATCAGCTGCTGGTTGGTGAGATGCTCCTCGGCATAGCCCCAGACGCTGTTTCGGACATGGGCGTGGAGCACCTCGGCGAAGGCTTCGGCGAGGCGGTCGGCGAGGGCTTTCAGGAGGATGTCCGAATAATCGTCATTCTCCGCCTTGAACCGCTCGAGATGCGGCTCGAGGCCGTGGATTCCGACCGCGAAGCCGCCGATCCAGTCCTCCCCCTCGGGATCGACGAAGTCGGCGAGGCACATGTTCGCCCGCCCTTCCCGCTTCTTCACCTGCTGGCGGAGGAAGGGGAGCTTCGTCCAGTCGTTGCCGGCGAGGACGAGGACGTCGTCGCCCTCGCGCCGGCAGCGCCAAAGGCCGACGGTGCCGCGCGGGGTCACCCAATGCTCGGCGATCATCCTGTCGAGCATGGCGTTGGCGTCGTTGAAGAGGCTGGTGGCGCTCTCGCCGACCACCGGATCCTCGAGGATCGCGGGATAGTTGCCGGCCAGCTCCCAGGCGCGGAAGAAGGGCGTCCAGTCGATCGAGGCGCGAAGGTCGCGAAGCGGCCATTCGCCGAACTGGTGGAGTCCGGGCCGCTGCGGCGTCGGCGCCTTGCCTTCGGGGTCGAAGGGGAAGGCGTTGGCGCGAGCTTCCTCGAGCGTCGAAAGCTCGCTCTGGCCGCCGCGGGCGCGAGCCTGGCGGGTCGCCTCGTAATCCTCGGCGGTCTTGGCGATCAGCGGCTCGCACTGAGTCTCGGAGACGAGCGACGAGGCGACTCCCACGGCCCGGCTGGCATCGAGGACGTGGAGCACGGGCCCCTCATAGGCCGGATCGATCCGGATCGCGGTGTGGACCTTGGAGGTTGTGGCGCCGCCGATCAGCAGGGGAAGCGTCATCCCGGCGCGCTGCATCTCGCCCGCCACCGTCACCATCTCGTCGAGCGACGGCGTGATCAGGCCGGAGAGGCCGATCATGTCGGCATTGTTCTCGTTGGCGGCCTCGAGGATCTCCTGCCAGGGCACCATCACGCCGAGGTCGATCACCTCGAAGCCGTTGCACTGGAGGACGACCCCGACGATGTTCTTGCCGATGTCGTGGACGTCGCCCTTGACGGTGGCCATGACGATCCGGCCCTTGCCCTGGGTGGCTCCGGTCAGCTCCTTCTCGGCCTCGATGAACGGGATCAAATGGGCGACCGCCTTCTTCATCACCCGCGCCGACTTGACGACCTGGGGGAGGAACATCTTGCCCGATCCGAACAGGTCGCCGACGACGTTCATGCCGTCCATCAGCGGCCCCTCGATGACGTGGATCGGCCGGTCGGCGGACTGGCGCGCTTCCTCAGTGTCGTCGACGACATAGGCGTCGATGCCCTTGACGAGGGCATGCTCGAGCCTCTTGCCGACGTCCCAGCCACGCCATTCCGCCTCCGCCTTCTCGCGCACCGGGTCGGAGCCGAGGAACTTCTCGGCGAGGGTCACGAGCCGCTCGGTGGCGTCGTCGCGGCGGTCCAGGATCACGTCCTCGCAGGCCTCGCGGAGCTCGGGGTCGATCGTGTCGTAGACGTCGAGCTGGCCGGCGTTGACGATCGCCATGTCGAGGCCGGCCGGGATGGCGTGGTAGAGGAAGATCGAGTGCATGGCGCGGCGCACCGGCTCGTTGCCTCGGAACGAGAAGCTGAGGTTGGAAAGACCCCCCGAGATGTGGACGTGCGGGCAGCGCGCCTTGATCTCGCGGCAGGCCTCGATGAAGTCGAGCGCGTAGCGGCGATGCTCCTCGATTCCCGTCGCGATGGCGAAGATGTTGGGATCGAAGATGATGTCCTCGGGCGGAAAGCCTTCGGCGACGAGGAGCTTGTAGGCGCGCTCGCAAATCTCGACCTTGCGCTCCTTGGTGTCCGCCTGGCCGACCTCGTCGAAGGCCATGACGACCACCGCCGCGCCGTAGTCGCGAACCTTGCGGGCGTGGGCGAGGAACTCCTCCTCGCCTTCCTTCATGCTGATCGAGTTGACGATCGGCTTGCCCGAGACGCACTTCAGCCCGGCCTCGATCACCGTCCATTTCGAGCTGTCGATCATCACCGGGACGCGGGCGATGTCGGGCTCGGCGGCGATCAGCTTGAGGAAGGTCCTCATCGCATATTCGGCGTCGAGCAGGCCCTCGTCCATGTTGACATCGATGACCTGGGCGCCGTTCTCGACCTGCTGGCGGGCGACCTCGACGGCGGCGGCATAGTCGCCGGCCATGACCAGCTTCTTGAAGCGGGCCGAGCCGGTGACGTTGGTGCGCTCGCCGATGTTGACGAAGGTGGAAGAGGCGGAACCCTCTCCCTGTAGGGGAGAGGGTGGCTCGCGAAGCGAGCCGGGTGAGGGGCTGTCGGTTTTCATAAGTTGACGCATTCAATCCTGAAAATAAGTAGTCCCTCACCCTCCCGCCGCTTGGCGGCGGGCCCCTCCCTCTCCCCTATAGGGAGAGGGGTTCAGGCGGCGAGGACCATCGGTTCGATGCCGGCGAGAAGAGTCTGCCGCCTCGGCTCGGCGATCTTCCTCGGCGCGAATCCCCGCGTCGCCTCCGCGATCGCGGCGATGTGCGGCGGCGTCGTCCCGCAGCAGCCGCCGACGATGTTGGCGATGCCCTGCTCGCACCATTCGCGAACCTGCGCGGCGGTCTCGGCCGGGCCTTCGTCATAGTCGCCGAGGTCGTTGGGCAGGCCGGCATTGGGATAGGCCATGATCAAAGTGTCGGCGATTCCCGACAGGGCCGCGACATGGGCTCGGAGCTGGCCGGCGCCGAACGAGCAGTTGAGGCCGATCGACAGCGGCCGGGCGTGGCGGACGCTCGCCCAGAAGGCCTCGATCGAATGGCCCGAGAGGTTTCGGCCCGAAAGGTCGGTGATCGTCATCGACAGCATGATCGGCAGGTTCCGGTCCACCCGCCCGGCGGCGTGGATCGCCGCCTTGGCGTTCAGGGTGTCGAACACCGTCTCGATGAGGACGATCTCGGCGCCGCCCTCGACCAGCCCCTCGATCTGCTCGACATAGACGTCGGACAGGCTGTCGAAGTCGATCTCGCGATAGCCCGGATCGTTGACGTTGGGCGACAGCGACAGGGTCTTGTTGGTCGGCCCGAGGGCGCCGGCGACGAAGCGCTTTCGGCCGTCCTTCTGGGCCTCGCGCTCGGCGACGTCGGCGATGATCCGGGCGGCGGCGCAATTGATCTCGCGGACCAGGCCTTCCGCCCCGTAATCGGCCTGGCTGATCCGGTTGGCGTTGAAGCTGTTGGTGGCGAGGATCTCGGCGCCGGCGTCGGCGAAGCTCCGGCAGATGTCGCGCACCAACTCGGGCTGGGTGAGGTTCAGAAGGTCGTTATTGCCCTTCTGGTCGCGCGACAGGCCGAGGCTCCCGGCATAATCGGCCTCGCGCAGGCGGCGCGCCTGGACCTGGGTCCCATAGGCCCCGTCCTTGACCAGGATGCGCTCGGCCGCGGCGGCCCTAAGCTGCTGTGCGACGTTCATTTTCTTCCTTCGGGCGAAGGCCGAGCAGATGGCAGATGGCGTAGGCCAGCTCGGCGCGGTTCAAGGTGTAGAAGTGGAATTGGCGGACCCCGCCGGCGTAAAGCTGGCCGCAAAGCTCGGCGGCGACGGTCGCAGCGACGAGCTGGCGGGCGGCGGGGAGGTCGTCCAGCCCTTCGAACAATTTGTCCATCCAGGGCGGGATGGCGGCGCCGCACATCGCCGCGAACTTGCGGGTCTGGGCGACGTTGGAGACGGGCAGGATTCCGGGCACCAGCTCGGCGTCGATCCCGGCCGCGGCGGCCTCGTCGCGGAAGCGGAAGAAGCAGTCCGGCGAGAAGAAGAACTGGGTGATCGCGCGGTCGGCGCCGGCGTCGATCTTGCGCTTGAGATTGTCGAGATCGGCGGCGCGGGTCGGCGAATCGGGGTGGATCTCTGGATAGGCGGCGACGGAGATCTCGAACGGCGCCACCCGCTTCAGGCCGGCGACCAGCTCGGCGGCGTTGGCGTAGCCGTCGGGCCGCGCCTGGAAGCCCTTGCCCGGCTCGGGCGGATCGCCGCGAAGCGCGACGACGTGGCGGATCCCGGCCTGCCAATAGCCCAAAGCGACCTCGTCTATCTCGCTCCGGCTCGCCTCGACGCAGGTGAGGTGGGCGGCGGCGTTGAGGGGCGTCTCCTGCTGGATCCGGACGACGGTGTTGTGGGTGCGCTCGCGGGTCGAGCCGCCGGCGCCGTAGGTGACCGAGACGAAGCGCGGCGAGAGCGGCTCGAGCGTCTTGACCGAGGCCCAGAGCGTCTCCTCCATCTTCTCCGTCTTGGGCGGGAAGAATTCGAACGAGACTCCGATGTCGCCGGCGACGTCGGCGAAGAGGGGCTCGCGCCAGCGGGCGATATTGGGGGCAAGCGGGCTCATGCGACTACCTTCAGTTTCTCCTGGGGGCGCTCGCCTTGCCACAAGGTCACGGTCAGTTCCCCGCCCTCGAGATGCTCGACGACCCGGCCGTGGAGTCCGGCGGCGTCGAGATATTTGAGCATCGACTCGTCGGCGAAGCCGAGCCGCAGATGGGCGTCTCGGGCGCGCAATTCCTCGCGCTCGTGCGGGGCGAAGTCGACGACGAGAAGGCGGCCGCCCGGCGCGAGCAGGCGCGCCGCCTCGGCCACGGCGGCGGCGGGCTGCTGGGCGTAATGGAGCACCTGGTGAAGGATCACCGTGTCGGCCGAGCCGGCGGCCAGCGGCAGCGAGTACATGTCGCCCTGGCGGAGCTCGGCGGCGGCCAGCCCGGCCTCGGCCAGCTTGACCCGGGCGAGGCGGAGCATTTCCGGCGAGCGGTCGACGCCCAGCGCCCGCTCGGCGCTGGCGCCGAACAGCTCGAGCATCCGGCCGGTGCCGGTGCCGATGTCGACCAGCCGGCCGACCGGCCGCGCCCCGAGCGCCCGGCCGATCGCCGCCTCGACCTCGCTCTCGGCGATGTGGAGCGAGCGGATCTCGTCCCAGTCGGCGGCGTGGGCGGCGAAATACCGCTCGGCGGCGGCGGCCCGGTCGGCGCGAACCGCGGCCAGGCGGGCGGCGTCGGCCGCCGCCCAGGGGTCCTCGCCGTCGAGCTCGGCCCAGCGCTCGAGCGCCGCGAACAAGGGCTCGACCCGGCCCGGATCGGCGAGGCTCAGGAACACCCAGCTCCCCTCCTTGCGGCGCTCGGCGAGACCGGCCTCGATGAGGATCCGGACGTGGCGCGAGACCCGCGGCTGGCTCTGCCCGAGCACCTGCGCGAGCTCGCCCACCGACAGCTCCATCGCCCGAAGCAGCGCAAGGATGCGAAGCCGGGTCGGGTCGCCCAGCGATCGGAAGATCTCGGCGGCGGCGGGGGCGGTCGGAAACATGGGAATAAGGATATAAAGATATCTTTATATGCGGGTCAAGCTTCATGGCCCCATTCCGTCGCCCCAGCGCAGGCTGGGGCCCCGGCGGGTGAAGAACGCGCCGCCCGTTTCGTCGCCCCAGCGAAGGCTGGGGCCCCGGGGGGGTGAAGAACACCGAGCTTTTCACCCCCCGGGGTCCCAGCCTTCGCTGGGACGACGTGGGCTTCGCGACGAGGACGGAACCTGCATCAATTGACTCTCCCGCGCCGCCTCTCCAGTCTCCCCGCTTCGGTTCGGCGCAATTGCTTACCAAACTAGTAGACATATCGCCGCGCCTCCGATAAATCCGCACTCGCCGGACCTCGCCCGGCACGACAAACCCGTTTCTCCCAAGGAGAGAATGTTATGAAGAAGATCGCCATCACCGCCGCCGCCGTCCTGGCGCTCGGCGTCGCCGCCTGCAACAACACCGCCAACGACGCCGGCAACAACGCCACCGATCTCAACGCCACCGAGACCGAGGCCGGCAACGACGTCAACGGCGCCGCCTACGACGTCAACGGCGCCGCCGCGGTCAGCTCGACCGACAACGCGCT
>DASVVX010000067.1:0-7069 GCA_036386295.1 Allosphingosinicella sp. | reverse complement strand
GCACCGACCTCATGGTCGCGTCGCAGATCGTCGAGCAGGTCGACGAGACCGGTTACCTGCGCGGCTCGCTGCTCGAGCTGGCGCAGCGGGTCGGCGTTCCGCTCCGGGAGGTCGAGCGCGTCCTCGCCATCGTCCAGACCTTCGACCCCTCCGGGGTCGCGGCCCGAAGCCTCGCCGAATGCCTCGCCATTCAGGCCAGGGAAGCCGACCGCTACGATCCCGCCATGGCCCGCCTGATCGACAATCTCGACTATCTCGCGAAGGGCAATTTCTCGGCCCTGAAGCGCATCTGCGGGGTCGACGACGAGGACCTCGGCGACATGGTCCGCGAGCTTCGCGCCTACGATCCCAAGCCCGGCTGCCGCTTCTCGGGCGAGGAAAGGGTGAACGCCGTGGTCCCCGACGTGTTCGTCGCCCGGCGCGGGTTCGGCTGGGCGGTCGAGCTGAACAGCGCCACGCTTCCGCGACTGCTCGTCAACCGCCGCTATTATGCCGAGCTGGCCGGCGGCGCCGACCGCCGCTCCAAGGCATGGCTCAGCGAATGCCTGGCCAGCGCCAACTGGCTGATCAAGGCGCTCGACCAGCGCGCCCGCACCATCGTCAAGGTCGCGACCGAGATCGTCAAGCAGCAGGACGGCTTCTTCCGCCACGGGGTCGCCCAGCTCCGCCCGCTGACCCTGCGCCAGGTCGCCGAGGCGATCGGGATGCACGAATCGACGGTCAGCCGGGTCACGTCGAACAAATATCTGTCCTGCGACCGCGGTCTCTACGAGCTCAAATATTTCTTCACCTCGGGAATCCAGTCCTCCGACGGCGGCGACGCCGTCTCCGCCGAGGCGGTGAAGAGCCACATCAAGGCGCTGATCGCGGCCGAGGACCCGCGCGCGATCCTCTCCGACGACCAGCTCGTCGAGCTTCTTCGCGCCAAGGGTTTCGACATTGCGCGCCGCACCGTCGCCAAGTACCGGGAGGCGATCGGGCTCGGAAGCTCGGTCCAGCGCCGCCGCCAGAAGGCGATCGGCTCCCACGCCGCCTGAGGATTTCCGCCCTTTCCATGACGATCCCCCGAATCCTCGTTCTCGCCGGACGCCGTTCCGAGACGACGGACCCGCTGGCGGTCAAGCTCGGAGTCAGCCACAAGGCGCTCGTTCCGGTGGCCGGCGAGGCTATGGTCGGCCGGGTGCTTCGAATTGCCGCCGAGGCCTTTCCCGATTCGCCGCTGTTCGTCTCGATCGAGGATTTCGCCGTCATCGCATCCGAGCCCACCGTGGCGCGGCTTCACGCCGAGGGCCGCCTGACTCCGGTCGGGGCCGAGGGCCATATCGTCGAGAGCGTCATCGAGGCGAGCCGGACGACCGGCTTCCCGCTCGTCCTCACCACCGCCGACAACGTGCTGATGAGCGTCGAGGGCTTCCGGGCGATCGCCGAGGCAGGCTCGGCGCCGGGCGTCGACGGGGTCGTCATGATGGCGGAGAAGGCGGACATCCTCGCCGCCCACCCCGACGGCCAGCGCCGCTTCTACGCTTTTCGCGGCGGCGCCTATTCGAACTGCAACCTGTTCTGGATCACCGGCGAGCACAGCTTCCGGGGCATCCACAGCTTCCGCTACGGCGGCCAGTTCGCGAAGCGCAGGAAGGACGCGGTGAAGGCGCTCGGCCTGCTGTCTCTCTTCCTCTATCTCTCGGGCCTGGTCACCCTGGAGGGCATGTTCCGCCATTTCTCGCGCCGCTTCGGGATCCGGATCGTCCCGCTGGTCACCCGCGACGGCCGGCTTGCCGTCGACGTCGACAACGAGCGCACGCATCGCGTCGCGGAAGAGGTGCTGGCGCGGGAAACCGCTGCCTGATCCGGCCGTTCTCCGGGTCGAAGGAGAGGCTCACATGACCGACGACAAGAAGAAGGGCGATTTCAACAAGGGCGGCAAGGACGACGTCGGCGGCGACAAGAAGCAGCGCGCCGACCGCAACGAGGACAGCCGCACCGGCAACCAGAACAGCGGAAGCGGGGGGCGGGACTGAAACAAATTCCTCCCCGGCAGTTGCCGGGGAGGGGGACCACCCGAAGGGTGGTGGAGGGGTTCTTGGCCAGGACCCGGGAGGGCCCGTTGGGGGACCCTCTGCTTCCTGAAGAGCCCCTCCACCGTCCTTCGGACGGTCCCCCTCCCAGCGAAATCGCGGGGAGGAATTGGAAGGGCCCCGGCGGGGGGATGAACCGCCGGGGCCCGGTGTCTCCCGAGGGGCGGGGGAGACCTAGAACTTCACTCCGACGCCGATCAGCGCCTGGTGGCGGGTCACGTCGGCCTCGTAGTTCGAGTAGCGATACTCGACCTTGCCGTACATGCGCTCGCCGAAGTCGTGCTGGTAGCCGGCGCCGAGGCGGAAGCCGTCGAGGTTGCGGCTGTCGCGAGTCGTCACGCCCGCCGGGGTCGTGTAGTCGAAGCGGAAGCGCGCGTTGCTGTAGCCGGCCAGCGCGTAGAGCGTGCCGCGCTCGCTGACCTTGTAGCCGAGCCGGATGGCGGCGGCGAGGTCGCGCTTGGCGTGGAGGCAGGCCGAATCGTTGACCAGGACGACGCTGCCCTCGCACTCTTCCATCGTGCTGAGGTCGGCGCTGAGATCGAGGCCGAGCTCGAGCTTCGGAGCGATGGCGACGTCGTAGCCGGCGCCGATGCCGTAGACGATGCCGCTGTCGCTGTCGTTGGTGCTGAGGCCGTTGTCGTCGGCGCGGACATGGTCCCAGCCGCCGTGAATCTCGGCGCGGAAACCTTCCGCCGAAGCCGGGGTGGCAGCGGCGGAGAGGACGGCCACGGAGGCCAACGCATACAGATAGGTCTTCATTTCAAACTCCCTGTCCGCACCGGCGACCGCCGGGCGGGGTCTCACTCGAATGTTGTCGTTGTCGGGACGGACCGGAACGGCCGCCCGGGCTGTGGCGAGGGTCGTCAGCCTCCCCTTGGGGAAGCCGGCGGCACAGCCGGGGAGGGTGACCAGCAGGCTCGGTACAAATACACAAACCGTCTCCTGCCGGCCCCAGCCTCCCCGGCTGGTGACCCCCTTCTGGCGGAGCGCTGTTGCGGCAAAATGGCGCCGCAACCTGAAATTGGTTTCAATTGTGTCAGGGGGCGTCCTTCGATACGCCGCTTCGACTTCGCTCAGCGGCTACTCAGGATGAGCGGAGAGAATATTCCCGACCCTCATCCTGAGTAGGGACTGAGCTTGGCGAAGGCCCGTATCGAAGGACGCCTCCACCACCTCCCCATCTCGCCGGGGAGGATTCACGAAAAAAGCCCCGGCGCTTGCGCGCCGGGGCGAGTTCTCCCGAGGGGCGTCGGGAAGGGGAAGTCAGGCGAGCCGGCCGACCATCTGGATCGGCTGGGCCATGTTGAAGTAATTGGGCGAGGTCGCCATCACCGCCTGGTGAATCTCTTCATATTGCTCGCGGGTGCCGTCGCCCTCGAGGAAGACGGTGTAGCTGATCCGGCGGTAGCCGGCCGGAATGCTCTCATCGATGCCGAGGAAGCCGCGCAGGTCGAGCTCGCCCTCCGTCTCGATCCGGCAATTGTCGAGCGTGATCCCGCGCACCGAGGCCTGGGCGACGTAGCCGACCATCATGCAGGCGTTGACCGCCGACATCAGAAGCTCCTGCGGGTTGGGCGCGGCGTTGGTGCCGAGCAGCTCGTGCGGCTCGTCGGCGACGATGGTGAAGCTGCGCGGCACGACCTCGCCGGCCAGGGTGTAGGAATCGACGGTCGATTCGGACTTGGTCTGGCCCTTCCAGTCGGTGCGGACCCGGAAGGCGACCTGGCCGAGCCGGGGGTCCTCGCTGATCGCGGCGACGGTCTGGTCGAGGGCGGCGAGATCGAGGCCGTTGACCGGCGGGCGCTTGGTGGTGTCGAGCATGGCTTTAAATTCTCCTTGGGAAATCAGGCGAAGGCCGGCGCGACGGCGGCGACGCGGTCGCGGGCGGCGGGCGAAAGGGCGGCCAGCGTGGCCGTGAACCTGGGGTGGACCATGCCCGAGCCGAGATAGGTCCAGCGCAGCGCCTGGTGCTGCTGAGCCTGAAGCTCGCGGCGCTCGGCGGCGCGCAGCGCCCGGCCGAAATGGCGCTCGAAAGCGTCGAGGTTGAGGCTCGCCTGGGTGGCGAAGCCCTCGTCGAGGAAGGCGCCGATCTCGAGATAGCCGTCGATCGCGTCGCGGATCCCGGCCTCGTCGCGGCCCTCGGCCAGCGCCTCGACCATCAGCGTGTCGAGCTTGGCGTGCTGCGCCTCCTCGATCCAGTGATGCTTGAGGAGGCTCTTGAACAGGGGATCGAGGTCGCGGTCGTCGCGGACCGAGTCGACATAATGGCTCTGGGTCATCCACTCGACCTGGAGGATGACGAGAGCGACCGACAGCGGATCGTGGCGAAGCACCTCGGCGGCGATCGCCTCGGCCGGGCCGATCGCCTCGCAGCGAGTCCCGAAGGCCTCGGTGAAGCGCTGGTGGAACAGTCGGAACAGGTGGATGTGCTTGGCTTCCTCGCCGGCGAAGTTGAGCAAAGCGCGGACGCGATGGTCCTCGCCGTTCAGCTGCGGGCGGGCGTGGTCGAGCACGAAGGGGAGGATGAACTCCTCGACGAGGCCGAACAGGCTCAGATATTCGTGGCCGCGGATCTGGTTGAGGACTCGCCGCTCCGGTTCGCCGAGGAAGGCGATGCCGTCGGTGCGGGCGAGGGCTTCCGGGAGGAAGCGGCGGCGGAAATCGAGCCGGGCGCCTTCGGGGAGAACGTCCTCGACCTGCCAGGCCGCTTTGGCCGAGCTGGCGAGGACGTCCCTGAAGTTGAAGTTATGGAACATGTTCATCCCTTCCAGATCGCGCCGCTCAGGCGAGCGTCGAGACCTGGGCGGGCTGCTGCATCGCGAGGACCGTCATCGCGCCGCTGAGGACGGCCGAGGAGGATCCCAGCGCGGCCGCGGCGAGCAGCACGAGCTGCAGGCGGCTCTTCCGGGCGTTGGTCATGGTCATTGTCTGTCTCCGAATCTGCGCGGCAACACTCGCCGCGGTCCGGTTCTTCTGGACGGCGCGCTTGTCGGGCCGATGCCGCGGGAGGCGAAAAATTGTGTCAATTGTGTCAACAAGACCATTTGTCCGGCCGCCGAAGATGCTATGGGGGCCAGACACTTGTCGCTGTTTGGGGGAACGGCTTGGCCGACGGGATTACCATGCCACCGGCGCCGGGCGGCGCTTGCGCGGCCGACGACGAGGTGCGCGCCGATTCGCGGCGCCGGCTGGAGCTCGCCGTCGAAGCGGCCAAGGTCGGCACCTGGAGCTTCGACCTGCGCACCGGCAAGACCTGGTATTCGGACCGGTCGAAGCAGATGTACGGCCTTCCGCCCGAAACCGAGATGACGACGGCGGTGATTCGCGCCTCCGTCCATCCCGATCATTGGGAGGAGGTGTCGCGCCCCTATCTCAGCGGCTTCGTCGAGAAGGACAAGGTCGAGGTCGAATATCGGGTGGTCTGGCCGGACGGCTCGATCCGCTGGATCTACTCGCTGGGCGCGGCGCGCTGCGACGAGGACGGCCAGCCGCGGATGATCAACGGCATCCACCTCGACATCACCGACCGCAAGCGGACCGAGCGCGAGCGCGACGAGGCCTGGCGGGCGCTCGACCTCGCCGTCGAGGGCGCCGAGATCGGCCTCTGGACGGTCGAGCCGCAGACCGGCGCCGTCTGGCACAGCGAGATGTCGCGGCGGCTGTGGGGCATGGACCCGGACATGCCGATCGATGCCAAGGTGCTCAAGGGCTATATCCATCCCGACGATTGGGAGAAGGTCCGCGAGCCCTATCTGCTGAATTTCCCGACCGACACCGTCTCGCTCGAGCACCGGGTGATCTGGCCGAGCGGGGAGGTGCGCTGGATCCACGGCCTCGGCCGGGCCCAGCGCGACCTGTCGGGCGCCGTCGTCCTGGTCACCGGGATCCACCTCGACGTCACCGACAAGAAGCGCAGCGAGCAGGAGCTGGAGGAGACCCGCCAGCAGTTCGAGCTCGCCGTCGAGGGCGCCAATCTCGGCACCTGGACGATCGACGCCAGGACCGGCGAGGCCTGGTACAGCGCTCGCTCGCGCGAGCTCTACGGGGTCGACGGCGACCTTCATCTCGATGCCCGCAAGATGAAGGCCTATATCCACCCCGACGATTGGGACATGGCGGTCGAGCCGGCCCGCAAGGGCTATCCGTCCGACAACATCTCGCTCGAGCACCGGATCGTCTGGCCGTCGGGCGACATCCGCTGGGTGCATTCGCTCGGCACGGTCCAGCGCGACGAGAATGGCGATGCGACGCTTCTCCACGGCATCCACCTCGACATCACCGACCGCAAGATGGCCGAGCAGGAGCTCGCCCGCTCGCGCGACGCGCTCCACCAGTCCGAGAAGCTGGCGGCGCTCGGCTCCCTGCTCGCCGGAGTCAGCCACGAGCTCAACAACCCGCTCGCCGCGATCGTCGGCCAGGCCGAGATGCTCCAGGAAGACAGCATCGGAACCGTGTTCGAGGCTCGCGCGAAGAAGATCAGCGCCGCCGCCGAGCGCTGCTCGAGGATCGTCCAGACCTTCCTCGCCATGGCCCGCCAGAAGGACGCGCAGCGCGGCCTCGTCGATCTCAACGACCTCGTCGCCTCGTCGCTCGAGATCGCCGAATACGGCCTGCGCACCGCGGGAATCGCGGTCAGGGTGACCCTCGGGACGATGCTTCCCAAGATCGTCGGCGACCGCGACCAGCTCCACCAGGTGCTCGTCAACCTGATCGTCAACGCGCAGCACGCGATGCAGGGCGGGGAGACGTTCGAGAAGACGCTGAGCGTGCGGACTTCGGTCAGCCACAGCGGCGCCGTGCTGCTCGATATCAGCGACACCGGGCCCGGCGTTCCCGAGAAGCTCAAGGGCCGCATCTTCGAGCCCTTCTTCACCACCAAGCCGCAGGGCATGGGCACGGGCGTCGGCCTGTCCTTCTCGCACGGCATCGTCGAGGCCCATGGCGGCACGATCACGCTCGAGCCGAGCCGGCGCGGCGCCCATTTCCGGGTCGCC
>DASVVX010000066.1:0-2706 GCA_036386295.1 Allosphingosinicella sp. | reverse complement strand
CTTCGCCAAGGAGCTGTTCGGGGTGACCCGGATGGGCGGCGCCGTCCACGTCGTCGACCAGTCGCCGGCGCCGCAGGAAGCGCTCGCCATGGTCCGCGGCAAGGGCGCCTATACCGGCATGGGCGGACCGCTCGAGGAGATCCCGGCCGGGACCGACTGAACGCGGGATCCCGCCCGGGACCCCCGAGCGGCACCGACCGGGCAAAGCGCGGGAATGGACTCGTCGCCCGCGCCCTCCCGCCCCGCCTGCGGGCGCCCCGATCCTCGGCGCGCGGGTTCACGAACAGGCTCCTTGGCACCTGCGAAGCTATGTCTACGGGCCGCCGGATGCCGGACGGGCGGGGTTCGGCCGCAAGGGTATCGAACGAGGACCCTAGTGACTGTCGCCATCGTCCGGCGCTAGGGGCCCTTTGGGAACCCAGCCAAGGAGCCGCCCGATGCGCCTTATCCTCGCCGTCGCCTTCCTTCTCGCCTCCACCGCCGCCCCCGCGCAGGCCGAAAGCGTGGTCGTCACGGCCGACCGGATGGTGGACGTGCTCTCCGGCAGGATGGTCGAGGAGCCGGTGATCGTGATCACCGACGGGCGGATCGCCTCGGTGGTCGGGCGCGGCGGCGCCCGGCCGGTCATCCCCGCCGGCGCGAAGAGGATCGACCTGCCCGGCAAGACGCTCCTTCCCGGCCTGATCGACATGCACGTCCATCTCGATTCCAACCCGCGCTACGGCGGCTATACCGGCCTCCAGTTCACCGACAGCTTCTGGATCGCGCAGGGCGTCCAGAACGCGCGTGACATGCTCGAGGCGGGCTTCACGACCGTGCGCAACGTCGGCTCCGACAATTATGCCGACGTCGGCTACAAGCAGGCGGTGGACGAGGGGCTGATGGTCGGCCCGAGGATCGTCCCCGCCGCCCACGCCCTGTCCGCGACCGGCGGCCATTGCGACCAGACCTATCTGCCGCCCTCGTTCAACGCCAAGGGCAAGGCGGTCGGCGACGGGCCCCAGGAGCTTCGCACCCGGGTGCGCGAGCAGAGGAAGTACGGCGCCGAGGTGATCAAGGTCTGCGCTACCGGCGGAGTTTTCTCGCGCAACACCGAGCCCGGCCAGCAGCAGCTCTCCGAGGAGGAGCTGAGGGCGATCGCCGACGAGGCGCACCAATGGGGGCTGAGAGTCGCCGCCCACGCCCATGGCGCGGCCGGGATCAAGGCGGCCATCCGGGCCGGGATCGACACGATCGAGCATGCCTCGCTGATCGACGCGGAAGGAATCCGCCTCGCCAAGGAGCGCGGCACCTGGCTGTCGATGGACATCTTCAACACCGAATATACCCAGGCCGAAGGGGCGAAGAACGGCGTACTCGAGGACAATCTCAGGAAGGACCGCGAGATCGCCCAGCTCCAGCGCGATAATTTCCGGGCCGCCCACCGCGCCGGGGTGAAGATGGTCTACGGCACCGACGCCGGGGTGATGCCGCACGGCAGCGCCGGCGGCCAGTTCCGCTGGATGGTCCAGTACGGCATGACCCCGATGGAGGCGATCCAGGCGGCGACCCGCAACGCGGCGCAGGCGCTCGGGCGGGAGAAGGACGTCGGAGCGATCGCGGTGGGACGCTGGGGCGACATCATCGCCGTGGACGGCGACCCGCTGGCGGACGTGAGGCAGCTCGAGGACGTCGACGTGGTGATCAAGGGCGGCGAAGTGGTGAAGGCCGATTAGCGCCGACCGGGCCCGGATCGCCGCCGACTTCGCGGCCGCGGTCAACATGGACGCGGACGAGATCGAGGCGTGGCTCGAGACGCCGGAGAGCCGCGCCGTCGGGTTCAAGCCCGACGGCGGCGAATCCGTCGGCCACGCGTCGGGACGGCGGATCGTCGGGCTGCTTCGAAAGGGACCGTCGAGCGATTCCGATTACGCCCACATGCGCAAGACGGTCGGCTTCGTCCGCCGCCACCGCGCCCAGGAGCCGGCCAACATGGTGACGTCGCGCTGGCGCTACAGCCTGATGAACTGGGGCCACGACCCGCTCAGATAGGTCGGGCGCCCTCGGCCGCGAAGCCGGCCATCAGCGTCTCCCATTCGGCCATGTCCGGCGATCCGGGGTAAGAGTGCCTGGCCCCGGTCCGCGCCCAGGGCCATCCTTCCTCGGTCCACAGCTCGACATAGGGCTCGAACCAGCTCCGATCGTCGAGCGCCGAGGCCCGCAGGTTGACGAACCAGTCGAGTCCCTCCACTCGCGTGAACACCCAGCTGAGGCAGTCGGGGCAGTGGTGATGGCGGGACACCGGGCCGCGCAGGCCGCCCGGCACCGGCTCGCCGGCGGTGACCTCGAAGCCGTCGGCCGGCAGGGTGACGCTGAGCGAAAAGGCGCTGGCGGTCATCCGCTGGCAGCCGGTGCAGTGGCAGGCGCCGGTCATCAGAGGCGGCTTCGTCACCCGGACGCGCAGCGTCCCGCAGCGGCAGCCGCCTTCCCAGGGCAGTTTCCATTCCTCGCTCATCGTCACAGCGTTCGACTCATCCCTTCACCTCCTCGATCCGAACCATCCCGATGATGATGCATCCTCCCCGTTCCTGGTCGTCCGGCACGCGGGTCTCGCCCTGGTCGACGACGACGTTTTCGATCGTCCACTTGCCGCCGCAGTCGGGCGCGAAGGTGAGCGTATAGGTACCCGCAGGGACGCCCACGATCCGGAATTCACCATCGCGTCTT
>DASVVX010000065.1:0-7853 GCA_036386295.1 Allosphingosinicella sp. | reverse complement strand
ATGATCGACTCGCCGATCCCGGACGCCGCCGAATGAGCGCCCATTGCTGCCACGAAAAGGGCCACGAGCTCGAGCGGATCGCCCTCCACAAGGACATAAGGCGAGTCCTCGTCGTCGTCATGATGCTCAACCTGATGATGTTCGTGCTCGAGTTCGGAGCCGGCATCATCGCCGATTCGGCCGCGCTGATGGCGGATTCGGTCGACATGCTCGGCGATGGGCTGGTCTACGGCATCAGCCTCTACGCCCTCAACCGGAGCCTGAGGTGGCGCGCCGGAATGGCGCTGGCCAAGGCCGGCTTCAGCCTCGCCCTCGGCCTCGGGGTCGTCGTCGAGATCGCGCTCAAGATCGTCTGGGGCCACCCGCCCGCGTCCGGCATCATGCTGCTCTTCGGCGGCATGGCGCTGGTCGCCAATTTGAGCTGCGTCGGCCTGCTCTGGCCGTACCGCCGCCACGACGTGAACCTGTCGAGCACCTTCGAATGCTCGCGCAACGACGTCTTCGCCAATATCGGCGTGCTGGCCGCGGCGGTCCTCGTCTCCGCGACGGCGTCGCCCTGGCCCGACATCGCCATCGCCGCGGTGATCGCCTTCCTCTTCTTCCGCTCGGCCCTGAAGGTCACCCGCGACGCCTGGCCGCAGTTCCGGTCGGCCGAGCCGCACGTCCACCCGGCCGAGTAGCCTTAATGCCTCCCCCGGATTTCCGGGGGAGGGGGACCATGCGAAGCATGGTGGAGGGGTTCTTGTTCGCCCCGCAAGAACCCCTCCACCGCGCTTCGCGCGGTCCCCCTCCCCGGCCAATGCCGGGGAGGAATTGAGTTGGGAGTGATTTAGCGCTTCCTTCACCCTCCCCGGCTATCGAACGGGCCATGAAGGCCTTCCTCTTCGTCATCGCCGTCGGCATCCTCCTCGGCCTCGCCTGGCCGTCCGGCCGCGGCACCGCGCCGGTCGCGACCGCCGTCGCCTCGGCTCCCGGCGACGAAGAGCCGAAGGAGACGGTGCTCGAGCGCAGCGAGGGCGGCCATTTCTACGCCAATGTCGAGGTCAACGGCCAGCTCGTCCGCTTCCTCGTCGATACCGGCGCGACCGGAGTCGCCCTTACCGAGGCGGACGCCGAGCGGATCGGGCTCCAGTTCGACCGCGGCGACTACGAGCATGTCGGCATGGGCGCCTCGGGGCCGGTGCGCGGCAAATTCGTCATCCTCGACAAGGTCAGCCTCGACGGCAAGGCCGCCCGCAACGTCGAGGGGGCGATATTGGAAGGAAGCGACATGTCCCTCCTCGGCCAAAACTACCTCGGCCGCTTCTCGGTCGAGATGCGCGGCGACGAGATGCGGATCTATTGAGTCCCTCCCCTGCATTTGCAGGGGAGGGGGACCACCCGAAGGGTGGTGGAGGGGCCTTCCCGACTCTGGAGAACCCCTCCACCGCGCTCCGCGCGGTCCCCCTCCCCGCGAAATCGCGGGGAGGAATTTCGAGCCGTCGGCGCGTGACGCAGCCCTTCGCCGCCGCTATCGGCGGCGGATGAGCGCGCCTTCCCTCCATCCCAGGCCGGCCATTCCATTCGCCGTGGCGACGCTCGGAATCGCCCTCTTCTCGACCATGGACGCGCTGATGAAGGGCCTGTCGCTCGCCATCGGCACCTATAACGCCCTGCTCTGGCGGACCTTGGCGGGGGCGGCGATCGGCGGCGCCGTCTTCTTCCTGCGCCGCTCGCCCCGCCCGGCGCCGGCCGCGCTCAAATTCCACCTCATCCGCGGTACGATGGGCAGCGTCATGGCGCTGACCTTCTTCTGGGGCCTAGCTCGGGTGCCGATGGCGCAGGCGATCGCGCTCGCCTTCGTCGCGCCCCTGATCGCCCTCTACCTGGCGGCGGCGCTCCTCAAGGAGCGGATCGACCGAGCCGCCATCCTCGCCTCCTTGCTAGGCTTCGCCGGGGTCGTCGTCATCCTCGCCGGCCAGGCCCAGGCGGAAATGGGCCGGGAGGCTCTGCTCGGCTCGCTCTCGATCCTGGTCTCGGCGGGCCTCTACGGCTGGAACATCATCCTGATGCGCCAGCAGGCCCAGGTCGCCGGGCCGGTCGAGATCGCCTTCTTCACGGCTCTCATCATGACCCTGTGCTTCGCCGCGGCGGCGCCCTTCCTCGCCGCGCCGCCGCCCGCCGGGCAGCTGCCCGCGATCGTCGGCGCCGCCGCGCTCGCCTTCGGCTCGCTCATCCTCCTCTCCTGGGCCTATGCGAGGGCCGAGGCGCAGCGGCTGGCGCCGGTCGAATATACCGGCTTCGTCTGGGCCTCGATCTTCGGCTGGCTGGTCTTCGCCGAGCCGGTCCAGCCGCTCACTTTGGCCGGAGCGGCGATGATCGTCGGCGCCTGCTGGTTCGCCACCAGGCCGCAGACCGCGCCGATGCCGGCGGTCGAGGCGGGTGCGTGATGGCCTGGGTCCTCCTCATCGTCGGCGGCCTGTTCGAGGTCGGCTTCACCACTTGCCTGCGCTTCGTCGACGGCTTCCGGAACCTGCCCTGGACCCTGGGCTTCCTCGTCTCGGTGACCCTGTCGATGGGGCTTCTGGAGCGCGCCGCCCGCGACATCCCGATGGGCACCGCCTACGCCGTCTGGGGCGGGATCGGGGCGGCCGGGACGGTGCTCGTCGGGATATTCTGGTTCGGCGAACCGGCCGGATCCGTCCGGATCCTGCTTCTGCTGGCGCTGATCGCCTGCATCGTCGGACTGAGGCTGACCGCGGCATGAGCTACGATGAGGGTCTCTACGCCTGGGTGCAGGAGGCCATGGCGCCGGTGGGCCTGGTGACGATGCGCAAGATGATGGGCGGGGCGACGCTCTACCTCGACGGAACGATTTTCGCGATTCTGGTGGACGACGGGATCTGGCTCAAGTCGGACGCCGAGGCGGATCCGGTCTGGGACTCGGAGGGCTGCGACAAGTTCAGCGTCACCTTCAAGGACGGGAAGGTCGACGTGATGAACTACCGGCGGGCTCCGCTCGACGTCTACGACGATCCCGACGCGATGCGGCGCTGGGCCGGAATCGCCGTCGAGGCCGGGCTTCGAGCCGCCGCGAAGAAGCGACCGAAGAAGTCTCAGATTTCCGGCAAGGACTGATCGCTTTGGCCCCAGCGCCGACGGCTTCGAGCCCGTCGGCCCAATAGCGGCGCGTCCGCAATCGTCATCGCCACCGCGCTTTCGGCATTTTCGAGCTCGGTCCAGCTCACCGGCACCGCGACCGGGACACCCTCCCGGGCGCGGAGCGACCAGGGCATGATCGCGGTCGCCGTGCGCTGGTTGCGCAGATAGTCGAGGAAGATCCGGCCGCGGCGCTCCTTCTTGGGAAGGGCGACCGTGAACCGGTCCGGCAGCAGCCCGGCCAGCGCGGTGCAGAAGCGGCTGGCGAAGGCGCGGGCCGCCTCCCATTCCGCCTCGGGCCGGATCGGCACGACGACATGGACGCCCTTGCCGCCGGTGAGCAGCGGCCAGCTCTCCAGCCCGATCGACTCCAGCGACTGGCGGACCTGGAAGGCCGCGTCGCGCACCGCCGCGAAGCCGACGTCCTCGCCGGGATCGAGGTCGATGGCGATCCGGTCGGGCCGCTCGACCTCGTCGATCCGGCAGCCCCAGGCGTGGAACTCGACCGCCTTGGCCTCGACGCAGGCGAGGAGCCCCTCGAGGCCGTCGACATAGAGATAGGCTTCGGTCCGGCCGTTCTTCTGCTCGATCGGGGCCTGGCGGATCGGCTCGCGGAAGAAGCCCTCGCCGGTCGGCGGGTGGTCGCGGTTGCGCTGGAAGAAGCAGCGCTCTCCCGAGCAGCGATAGAGGTTGAGCGGCCGCCGTTCGAGGAAAGGGAGGATCAGCGGCCCCGCCAGCCGGTAATAATCGGCGATCGCCTCGCGCGGGGGCAGCGCCGGACGGGGATAGACCGGTTCGGTGAAGCGGCTCACCGGCGGATATCGCTCGGGCGCCCCGGCGGTTCCTTCCCGTCATCCCGGCAAAGCCGGGACCTCGGGGGACCGGCCGAGACTTCTCGTCCCGAGGTCCCGGCTTTCGCCGGGATGACGTTACCTGGCCGGCTTGAGGTGCGGCGCGATCTCGGGGCTCTCCTCGATCGAGCGAAGGAAGCGCGGCTCGACGCGCTTTTTCGACGCCTGCTCATAGGCGTAGCCGAGGGACAGGATCGTCTGGTCGCTCCATTTCGGACCGATGAAGCTAAGCCCCACCGGAAGGCCCTTCACCTGGCCCATCGGCACGGTCAGGTGCGGATAGCCGGCGACGGCGGCGAGGCTGCCGCCGCCGCCGCCCGAGATCTGGTCGCCGTTGACCGCGTCGATCGGCCAGGAAGGCGGCATGGTCGGCCCGACCAGGGCCGTCACGCCGTTATCCTTCAGCATCCGGTCGATCCCTTCGGCGCCGGCCAGGCGAAGGCTGGTCGCGCGCGCCTTCCTGTAGTCGGGATCGTCGAGGCCCTTGGTCTTCTGCGCCTGCTCGAACGTCTCCTGGCCGAACAGGGCGAGCTCGGTATCGGCATGGGCGGCGTTGAAGGCGATGACGTCGGCGAGGGTTCGGGTGCGCACCGCCGGCGGAGTGGTGGCGAGATAGGCGTCGAGGTCCGCCTTGAGCTCGGCGAGCAGGACGGTGAACTCGTTGCGGCCCATCTCGCCGCGCTCCATGAACTCCTTGATCTCGACCAGCGTCGCGCCTTGGGCGCGAAGCACCTGAAGCGCCGCCTCGAAGGCCGCGTCGGTGCCGAAGCCGCTGGCGAACCGCATCACCCCGAGCCGCTTGCCGCGCAGCGAGTCCGCATCGAGTCCCGCGGCGAAGTCGCGCCGATAGGTGTCGGCCTCGGCGGTGGCGGGATCGGCGGGGTCCGAGCCGGCGATGGCGGAGAGGACCAGGGCCGCGTCGCGCACCGTCCGGGTCATCGGCCCCGGCGTGTCCTGGCTGTGGCTGATCGGGACGACATAGGTGCGGCTGACGAGGCCGACGGTGGGCTTGAAGCCGACGATTCCGTTGATCGCCGCGGGGCAGGTGATCGAGCCGTCGGTCTCGGTGCCGATCGCCGCGGGCACCATTCCCGCCGCCACCGCCGAGCCGCTGCCGCTCGACGAGCCGCAGGGGTTGCGGTTGAGCGCATGGGGATTGCGGGTCTGGCCGCCGACCGCGCTCCAGCCGGAGATCGAATTGTTCGAGCGGATGTTGGCCCATTCGGACAGGTTGGTCTTGCCGACGATCACCGCGCCGGCCTGCCTCAGCCGGGCGACGAGGGGCGCGTCGCGGTTGGTCACGTTGTCCCGAAGGGCAAGGCTTCCGGCGGTGGTCGGGAGCGGCCCGAGCGTCTCGATATTGTCCTTGATCAGCACCGGCATTCCGAACAGCGGCCCGCGGGCCCGCCGGTTCCGGTCGAGCGAGCGCGCCTGGTCCATCGCGGTCGGATCGACGGCGATGACGGCGTTGACGCGCGGGTTGAGCGCCCCGATCCGCTTCAGCGCCGCCCTCGTGTTGGCCGTCGCCGAGGCTGAGGAAGTGAAATCGGGCCGGTCGGCGGCATGGCCGGTCGACGCGAGCAAAAGGGCCGAAAAGGCGAGGGTCGCTGCGCGCATGGCAATTCTCCTTGAACTCACAGCGGCTGCAGCAGGGCGTCGAGCGTGCCCTTGCCGCCGGCGGTCGGCTGGAGGCGCGGGTAGCGCATGCCGCCGTGCCAATCGAGATCGAGGGTTCGGAAGGTGTCGCCGCTCTGGATGAGGAGGCGGATCGGCTCCTTGGACTTCGTCGCGGCCAGCGCCGCGCGCTTGAAGGCGTCGCCGTCGAAGCTCCGGCCGTTCACCCCCAGGATCTTCGAGCCGACGGTGAGCCCGGCGTCGAAGGCCGGGCCGTCCCAGATCACGCCGGTCACGGCGGCGTCCTTGGTGCTGACGGTGAAGCCGCCCGAATAGCTGAGGTCGATCGTCTTCGTCTTCTTCTCGCCCGCCTTGAACCAGTCGGTCGGAGTGTCGGTGTAGACGAGCTTGTAGCCGCCCTGCTCGATCCCCTCGAGCGGCGCCCGCTCGGTGTAGGAATTGATCCGGCGGTTGAGATAGCCCGCCCAGTCCCAGGGCTGGATCCGGTTCAGGGTCGTGACCACGTCGTCGAACGTATAGACGAGCTCGCCATAGTCGCGGTCGTTGACTCCGAAGAAGGCGCGGGCGAAGTCGTTCATCGAGCGCCGGCCCTTCGACTGCTGGCGAAGGATTCGGTCGACGTCGATCCAGATCAGCATGCCCTCGCTGTAATAATCCTCCGAGCGCTGCCAGCTTCGCCACGGCGCGGGGGAGCGCGCGGCGGTGATCGGGTCGTTGGTCGTGTCGATCAGCGGCTTCCAGCTCCGCCCCGGAGTGGAGTCGTAGGTCGCCGCGGTGGCGGCGAGCGCGTCGAGCACCTCCTGCTTGGAGAGCATCCCGGAGCGGGCGTCGAGCACATAGCCCCAGAACTGGGTCTGCCCCTCGTAGACCCAGAGCAGGCTGTTCTGCATCGGCATGCGGTAGTCGGGCGTCCACAGGTCGGCGCCGCGGCGGTACTTGCCGTTCCAGCTGTGGGTATATTCGTGCGGAAGCAGGTTGCGGTCGCGCTGGGCGGCGTCCCAGTCGGTGAAATAGCCGGTCTTGACCCCGTTCTCCGAGCTCCGGTGATGCTCGAGGCCGATCCCGCCCAGATTCTCCGAGATCGACAGAAGGAAATCGTAATGGTCGTAATGCTGGGCGCCGAACAGCCTGACGGCCTGCTCGACCAGCCTGCGGTGGAGGGCGATCAGCTCGGCCGACGCCTCCAGCTCCTCGGGGCGGTCGGCGGCGACGTTGAGGGTGACGTCGGGGCTCAGCTGCCATTTGCGGAAATGGGCGCCGGCGAGCGCCGGCGAGTCGACCAGGACGTCGTAGGGGACGGTGCGATAGGCGATGGTGGAGGTGCCGCCGCCGCTCTCCGGCCGAAGCGAGGTCGCGACCTGCCATCCCTTCGGCACCGTCAGCGTCGCCTGCACGGGGATTCCCCGGACGTAATAGCCGGCCGGGTAGAGCGAGTTGGCGATCCACTGGATGCTGGCCAGCTCGGGGGTCATCACCGTCCGCCCCTGGTCGGAGTCGGTGGCGGAAAGATATTGGAACTCGACCTCGATCGACTTCACGCCCTCGGGCACGTCGACATGGAAGGCGTAGACGTCCGCCGGGTCGCGGCGCCAGGTCAGGCGCCGCTCGCCGGCGCTGATCTTCAGGCCCGCGACGTTCTTGACCGCTCCGCGCGGCGAGTGCGCGCCCGGCAGCCATTCCGGATAGAGGAGCACGAAATCGCCCGCCTTCGGCACCGGGATGGTCTGGCGGACCCGGAAGATCCGGCGCTGGACGTCGGTCGCGTCGACCCTGAGGCGGATCGTTCCGGGGAAGGGCACGTCGCGCGCCGGCGGGATGGAGTCGAGCCGGGCGACCGGCTCGGCGCGGGTGAAGTTGGCGGGCGGCTGCGCGGCGGCGGCGCTTCCGGCGAGGAGGAAAGCGAGGAAAATCGGGGCGATACGCATGGGCGACTCTCGTTGAGGGGCGCCGCCCCGATGCCGAGTCCGCGGCGCCGCGTCCAGCCGTCTCCTCATTCCTCCCCTGCATTTGCAGGGGAGGGGGACCACCCGAAGGGTGGTGGAGGGGCTTCTTGCGGACTCCGGAAGAACCCCTCCACCGCGCTCCGCGCGGTCCCCCTCCCCGCGAAATCGCGGGGAGGAATTAAGGCACCCGACCCCATGCCCGTTGCCACTGTCGAGCACTCCCCCTAAGTCCCCAGCCGATGAGCAAGAGCCCGCAAAAGGTGAGGGGAACCCAGGACATCTGGGG
>DASVVX010000064.1:0-5298 GCA_036386295.1 Allosphingosinicella sp. | reverse complement strand
TTTTCGACCGCGAAGCCGTGGTTCATGCTGGTGATCTCGACGCGGCCGTCCTCGAGGCGCTTGACGGGGTGGTTGGCGCCGCGGTGGCCCTGGTGCATCTTGGCGGTCCTGGCCCCCACCGCCAGAGCGAGCAGCTGGTGGCCGAGGCAGATGCCGAACAGCGGCTTGCCGGTCTCCAGCAGTCGGCGGATCACCGGCACCGCATATTCGCCGGTGGCCGCCGGGTCGCCGGGGCCGTTGGAGAGGAACAGGCCGTCCGGATCGTGCGCCATCACCTCTTCGTAGCTGGCCGTGGCAGGGAGAACCGTTACCCGCGCACCGGCGTCGGCGAGGTTGCGGAAGATGTTGCGCTTGGAGCCGTAGTCGATGGCGACGACATGGGGGTGGCCTTCATCCTCCGGATGCTCGGCATAGCCCTCGCCGAGCCGCCAGAGCCCGCCTGACCAGCGGTACATCTGCCGGCAGGACACCTCTTTCGCCAGGTCCATCCCCTCCAGCCCGGGCCATTCGCGCGCCTGGGCGAGCAGCGCGTCGACGTCGAAGCGGCCGTCCTCGCGATAGGCGATGACGCCGTTCGGGGCGCCCTGGTCCCTGATCCGCCGTGTCAGCGCCCGGGTGTCGACACCCGACAGGCCGATCCTGCCGTTGGACCGCATCCATTCGACGAAGCTCTGCGAGGCGCGAAAGTTGCTCGGCGCCGTCACGTCCTGTCTGACGACGCAGCCCAGCGCCCAGGGATTGTCCGCCTCCAGATCCTCATAATTGGCGCCGACATTGCCGATGTGGGGGAAAGTGAAGGTGACGATCTGCCGCGCGTAGGAGGGATCGGTCATGATCTCCTGGTAACCGGTCATCGCGGTGTTGAAGCAGACCTCGCCGACCGCCTCCCCTTCGGCGCCGAAGCCCCGTCCCCAGATCAGACTGCCGTCGGCCAGCACCATCAGGCCCGTGGCCCCTTCAGGCGCAGGCGGTCTGGCGGCGTGGGCCATAAAGGCGGGCACTCCTTGCGGCGGGTTGCGGCGATGTCGCTAAGGCTCGACGGCTAGAGCCCGCTTCGGGCAGCGTCAATGTCTATCAAAAATTGATTCCCGCCGGTAGCCTCGCTGGCTCGGTGAAGACGGCATTCCATGATTCGCGACGACATCAAGGCCGCGCTGACGAGCGCGATGAAGGCGGGGGAGAAGCCGCGCGTCGGCGCGCTCCGCCTGGTCCAGTCGGCGCTCAAGAATCGCGACATCGAACTGCGCGGCTCGGCGGCGCCGCCCGACGACGACGCCCTCGTCACCGAGGTGCTTCAGAAAATGATCAAGCAGCGCCGCGAATCGATCGACATGTACAGGAAAGGCGGCCGCGAGGAACTCGCCGAGGCGGAAGCGGCCGAGGTCGCCGTGATCGAGGAATTCCTGCCGCGCCAGATGAGCGACGAGGAAATGGCGGCCGCGATCGACGCCGTGGTGGCCGCGACCGGCGCCGCGTCGGTGAAGGACATGGGCCGGGTCATGGCCCTGGTCCGCGACCGCCACGCCGGCAAGCTCGACATGGCCAAGGCCAGCCAGATGGTGAAGGCGAAGCTCTCGTGATCCGCGGCGGGGGCCAGTGACCCTCTCCCCCGCCTTTCTCGACGAGCTTCGCGCCCGCACCTCGCTGTCGGCGCTGATCGGTCGGTCGACGAAGCTTCAGCGCGCCGGGAGGGAGTGGAAGGCGTGCTGCCCTTTCCACAAGGAAAAGACGCCGAGCTTCTACGTCAATGACGAGAAGGGCTTCTACCATTGCTTCGGCTGCCAGGCCCATGGCGACGCGATACGCTGGCTGACGGATGCGAGGGGCCTCCCGTTCATGGACGCGGTCAAGGAGCTGGCCGACGCGGCCGGGATGGAAGTCCCCGCGCCCGATCCGCGCGCCCAGGCCAGGGCCGAGCGCGCGGCCGGCCTCTACGAGGTGATGGAAGCCGCGGCCGCCTGGTTCGTCGACCAGCTCGAGGGGATCGAGGGCGCTGCCGCGCGCGACTATCTCAACGAACGCGGCATCGGCGAGGCGACGCGCCGGAAATTCGGCTTCGGCTTCGCGCCCGACGGCCGCGGCAAGCTCAAGACGGCGCTCAAGCATTTCGGCAACGACAGGCTCGTCGAGGCCGGGCTGCTGATCCTGCCCGAGGAGGAGAAAAAGGAGCCCTATGACCGCTTCCGCGGCCGCCTCACCTTCCCGATTCGCGACCGCCGCGGCCGCTGCATCGCCTTTTCCGCCCGCATCCTCGGGTCGGGCGAGCCAAAGTATCTGAACTCGCCGGACACGCCGCTGTTCGACAAGGGCCGGACCTTGTTCAACATCGACAAGGCCGCGCCGGCCAGCCGCGAGGCGAACCGAGTGATCGTCGTCGAGGGCCAGATGGACGTGATCGCGCTCGACCAGGCGGGGCTGAGCGAGGCGGTCGCACCGCTCGGCACCGCGCTGACCGAGGCGCAGCTCGGCCTGCTGTGGCGGATGTCGTCCGCCCCGATCCTGTGCTTCGACGGCGATGCGGCCGGGCAGAAAGCGGCGGCGCGGGCGGCGCTTCGGGCGCTTCCGCATGTAGGGCCGTCGCAGTCGCTCGGCTTCGTCACCCTCCCCGCCGGCCAGGACCCGGACGACCTGATCCGCTCGCGCGGCCGCGAGGCGCTGGACGCCCTGCTGGAGAAGCCCGAGCCGCTGGTCGAGCGGCTGTGGCGGAACGAGCTGGAGGCCGAGCCGCTGGCGACGCCCGAGCAGCGCGCCGGCCTCAGGCGCCGGCTGATGGACCATGTCTCGGCGATCGCCGACCGCGACGTGCGCGACCAGTATCGCTCCGAGCTGCTGCGGCGGTTCGGCGAGCTTTACGAGCAGCGCCGGCAGTGGACCCCGCCCGGCCGCTACCGGACCGACCGCTTCGCCCCGCCGCGCCCCGCCTCCGCCGAAGCCAGAGCGGTGGGCCGAAGCGGCCTCGACCCGCAGCTCAGCCGCGCCGTGCTGCTCGGCCTCGCCCGCCATCCCGAGCTGATCGGCCGCCATGGCGACGCCGTCGCCGACCTGCCGCTCGGCGAGCCCGGGCCGAAGCGACTGCGCGACCTGATGCTTGAAGCCGCGATGGCGGAGCCGAAGCTTGATCCGGAGCGACTCCTTACCATATTGGCCGCCAGCGGTGGGGCTGCGCTCCTCGAGGAGCTGAGCCTGAGGCGAGGACTTGCTTTTTCCTTCACCCGGCGTGATGCCGATCCGGAGCGGGCGTGCCGCGACCTGGCGCTCGCCATCGAGGCGCTGGCGGCGCGCCCCGGGATCGACGCGGCCCTCGAGGCGGCGACGGCCCGGCTGGGGAAAGCAGGGGAAGACGCAGCGTTTGAGGAGCAGAAGCGGCTGCTGGCCGCCCGCGAGGAAGCGGACCGGCAGCTGGCGACATTAATCGAGGGCGATGCGGACTAAGGCCCCTAGAGACAGGCACAGGGTTTAGAATGGCGAAGGCGAACACGGCGGAAACCGAAGAGAAGAGCGAGTCCGGCGGCGACGCGCCGCTCATCGACCTCAACGAAGCGACGATCAAGAAGATGATGGCCCGCGCCAAGAAGCGCGGTGTCATCACCTATGACGAGCTCAACGAGGCCCTCCCCCAGGACCAGATGTCCTCCGAGCAGATCGAGGACATAATGTCGGCGCTCAACGACATGGGGGTCAACATCGTCGAATCCGAGGAGGGGGACGAGGAGGAGCCGGAAGGCGAGACCGGGATCGACGAGGCCGCCGAGGCGGGCGCCGAAACCTTCGTCGTCGAGAAGAAGAAGGAAACGGTCGACCGCACCGACGATCCGGTGCGCATGTACCTTCGCGAGATGGGCGCGGTGGAGCTCCTGTCCCGCGAGGGCGAGATCGCCATCGCCAAGAGGATCGAGGCCGGCCGCGACACGATGATCTGGGGCCTGTGCGAAAGCCCGATCACCTTCAACGCCATCATCGACTGGTCGACGGCCCTGAACGAAGGCCGCATGCAGCTGCGGGAAATACTCGACCTCGAGGCGATGCTCTCCAAGGGGCCCACGCCCGAGCAGGTCGAAAGCGCCGAAAGCGACGACGACACCATCTCCGAAAGCACCGCCGGCCCGACCTTCAAGGAGGAAGAGGAGGTCGAGGAGGCCCCGCCGGAGGTCGACGAGGACGAGGAAGAGAGCCTGGTCGAGCGCCGCGCGCCGCGCCCGGTCGAGGAGGAGGAAGAGGACAATACCCTCTCCCTCGCCCAGATGGAGGAGACGCTCAAGCCCGCGGCGCTCGAGAAGTTCGCCGCCATCACCGACCTCTACAAGAAGTTCGCCCGCCTCCAGTCGACCCGCGTCGAGGCGATGAGCGCCGGCCTCGACTTCGGCGCCGCCGACGAGCGCAAATATCAGGCCTTGCGCGAGCAGCTCACCGCCGAGGTCGAGAGCGTCCAGTTCCACGGCGCCAAGATCGAATATCTGGTCGACCAGCTCTACAGCTACAATCGCCGCCTGACCGCGCTCGCGGGCCAGATGCTCCGCCTCGCCGAGCGCCACAAGGTGCCGCGCCGCGCCTTCCTCGAAGCCTATCTCGGTCACGAGCTGGACGAGCATTGGGCCGAGCGCGTCTGCGGCCTCGACAAGCGCTGGACCGCCTTCTGCACCGGCGAAGAGGCCGCGATCGAGCGCATCCGCGGCGAGATCGCCGACATCGCCCAGGCGACCGGCATGGGGCTCGCCGAGTTCCGCCGAATCGTCAACATGGTCCAGAAAGGCGAGCGCGAGGCGCGCATCGCCAAGAAGGAGATGGTCGAGGCCAACCTTCGCCTCGTCATCTCGATCGCCAAGAAATACACCAATCGCGGCCTGCAGTTCCTCGACCTCATCCAGGAAGGCAATATCGGCCTGATGAAGGCGGTGGACAAATTCGAGTATCGCCGCGGCTACAAGTTCAGCACCTACGCCACCTGGTGGATCCGCCAGGCGATCACCCGCTCGATCGCCGACCAGGCCCGGACGATCCGCATCCCGGTCCACATGATCGAGACGATCAACAAGCTGGTCCGCACCTCCCGCCAGATCCTCCACGAGATCGGCCGCGAGCCGACCCCCGAAGAGCTCGCCGAGCGCCTCTCCATGCCGCTCGAGAAGGTCCGCAAGGTGATGAAGATCGCCAAGGAGCCGATCAGCCTCGAAACGCCCATCGGCGACGAGGAAGACAGCCATCTCGGTGATTTCATCGAGGACAAGAACGCGATCATCCCGGTCGATGCGGCGATCCAGGCGAACCTCAAGGAAACGGTGACGCGCGTGCTCGCGAGCC
>DASVVX010000063.1:0-4094 GCA_036386295.1 Allosphingosinicella sp. | reverse complement strand
GAGGCGCTGCTGCTCGAGGCGCAGCTGATCAAGCGCTACCGGCCGCCCTACAACGTGCTGCTGAGGGACGACAAAAGCTTCCCCTTCATCCTCCTGCGCGAGGACCATCCCTTCCCGCAGATCCGCAAGCATCGCGGGGCGCGGCGCCACAAGGGCCAATATTACGGCCCGTTCGCCAGCGCCGGCTCGGTCACCCGGACGCTGAACGCGCTCCAGAAACTGTTCCTGCTGAGGAGCTGCACCGACACCTTCCTCGCCACCCGCAAGCGGCCGTGCCTGCTCTTCCAGATCCGCCGCTGCTCGGCGCCCTGCGTCGGACGGGTCACGCCGGAGGATTATGCCGAGCTGGTCCAGGACGCGAAGGACTTCCTCGCCGGCAAGTCGAGCCAGGTGCAGCAGAAGCTGGCCAAGGCGATGCAGGAGGCATCCGACGCCATGGACTTCGAGCTCGCCGCGGTGTTCCGCGACCGTCTGCGCTCGCTCACCTTCGTCCAGGGCACGCAGACGATCGCCGCCGAGGGCCTCGGCGACGCCGATATCTTCGCCCTCGCCTGCAAGGGCGGGACGATGTGCATCCAGGCCTTCTTCATCCGCGGCGGCAACAATTGGGGCGCCCGAAGCTTCTTTCCCGCCCATACCGCGGACGTTCCCGAGGCGGAGGTGCTGGCCAGCTTCCTGATGCAATTCTACGAGGAGGTGCCGCCGCCCCGCCAGGTGCTTCTCGACCGCGAGGTGCCGGAGGCCGATCTGCTCTGCGAGGCGCTCTCCGAGCGTTCGGACCGCAAGGTGACGATCCGGGTGCCCAAGCGCGGCGACCAGGTCCGGATGATCCGTCAGGCCTCGCGCAACGCCGGGGAAGAGCTCGACCGCCACCTCGCCGAGACCAGCACCCAGGCGAAGACGATGCGGGCGCTGACCGAGACGCTCGAGCTGGCCGAGCCGCCCGAGCGGATCGAGGTCTACGACAACAGCCACGTCATGGGCACCAACGCGGTCGGGGCGATGATCGTCGCCGGGCCGGAGGGATTCCGCAAGAACGCCTATCGGAAGTTCAACATCAAGCGGCCCGAGACGGCGCCCGGCGACGATTTCGCGATGATGCGCGAGGTGCTCGGCCGCCGCTTCGCCCGGCTCGAGAAGGAGGATCCGGACCGGAGCCGCGGCGAATGGCCGGACCTGCTCCTCATCGACGGCGGCAAGGGGCAGCTGAGCGCCGTCGTCGAGACGCTGGAGTGCGCCGGAATCCACGACGTGCCGGTCGTCGGGGTCTCCAAGGGGCCGGACCGCAACGCCGGCCGCGAGACCCTCCACCTCCCCGGCGGCCGCGACTTCCAGCTTCCGCCCAATTCGCCGGTCCTCTTCTACATCCAGCGCCTTCGCGACGAGGCCCACCGCTTCGCCATCGGCGCCCACCGCCAGAAGCGCGCCAAGAGCATGACCGCGAGCCCGCTCGACGAGGTCCCCGGCATCGGCCCGAGCCGCAAGCGGGCGCTGCTCATGCATTTCGGCACGGCGAAGGCGGTGCGCGGGGCGGGGCTGGAGGATCTGGAGAAGGCGCCGGGAATCTCGAAGGCGATGGCGCGCGGCATATACGATTATTTCCATCCGGGGGGGTAAAATCCTCCCCGCGATTTCGCGGGGAGGGGGACCAGGCGAAGCCTGGTGGAGGGGTTCTTTGGACCCGACAGGAACCCCTCCACCGCGCTCCGCGCGGTCCCCCTCCCCGGCAAATGCCGGGGAGGATTTGTGGCGTCGCTCACCATATTTTCACCCGCATCGCCTAAGCCGTCCGTCGATGACGCAGGTCCTCCTCACCGTCGACACCGAGCTCCACTGGGCCCCGCACGCCCGAGGCGCCTCGTGGCGGGAGAATCTCGCTCTGGCCTTCGATCCCGCCGGGGTCGGCATACCCTGGCAGCTCGAGCGGCTCCGCGAGCACGGCCTCAAGGCCTGCTTCTTCGTCGATCCGATGCCGGCGCTGGTCTACGGCCTCGAGCCGATCCGGCTCATGGTCGAGCCGATCCTCGCCGCCGGCCAGGAGGTCCAGCTCCATCTCCATCCGGTCTGGCAGAGCGTCGCCGAAGGGATCGCGGAGGGCGCCCGCTTCGAGCTCACCGCCTACGACGCCGAGGACCAGCTCGACCTGATCGAGACCGCCCGCGACCTGCTGGTCGAGGCCGGAGCGCCGGAGCCGATCGCCTTCCGCTCCGGCGGCTATGCCGCCGACGTGAGGACCCTCGCCGCTCTGCTCGAGGCCGGGATCCGCTTCGATTCGAGCCACAATGGAAGCCACCATCCCGATCCGAGCGCGCTTCCGCTCGAGCCCGATCTGGTCGGACCCGCCGACCTCGGCGGGCTGATCGAAATTCCGGTCACCCAGATCGGCGACAGGGCCGGGCGGCTTCGCCACCTCCAGCTCTGCGCCGTCTCCGCCGAGGAGATCGAGGCCGCGCTTCGCCACGCGCTTCGCCGCCGTCACCCGGTGGTCACCCTGGTCAGCCACAGTTTCGAGCTGGCGAGCCGCGACGGCCGCCGCGCCAACCGCACCCTTTGCCGCCGCTTCGAGAGGCTCTGCGCCTTCCTCGCCGGGCATCGCGAAACGCTCGAGACCGCCCATTTCACCGATCTCGAGCCGGCCCCGGCGGCGACGCACCGGGAGCCGCTCCCGCCCCAGCCCTGGCGCCGGGTCCGCCGACTCGCCGAGCAGGCCTGGTCGAACGCGCTTTACGAGCGCTCCTTGTGATATAGCCTGAGGAGGCCATGCACCTCCTCACCCAGGCGATCATCTGCGCGGTCCGGCCGCACGGCGAGCATGGCGCGATCGTCCGCGCGCTGACCCCGGCCGACGGCCTCCAGGCCGGCTACGTCCGCGGCGGCCGCTCGCGCCGGCTTCGCCCGATCCTGCTCGCCGGCAATCTCGTCCAGGCCGAATATCGCGCCCGAACCGAGGAGCAGCTGGCGCAGCTCGCCGTCGAGCTGGTCGCAAGCCGGGCGCCGCTGCTTCGCGAGCCGCTGCCCGCGGCGGCGATCGAATGGACGACGGGGCTCGCCGCCACCGCTCTGGCCGAGGGCCAGCCCTATCCGCGCCTCTACGAAGCGCTCGACGGGCTTCTCGCCGCGGTCGAGGCCTCGCCGAGCGCTCGAAGCTGGGCGCCGTCGCTGGTCCGCTACGAATTGTTCGTCCTCGCCGAGCTGGGCTTCGGGCTCGACCTCTCCGAATGCGCCGCCACCGGCTCGCGAGAGGAGCTCGCCTTCGTCAGCCCGAAGAGCGGCCGCGCGGTCAGCGCGGCGGCGGCGGCGGCCTGGCGCGACCGGCTGTTCCCGCTTCCGCCCCTCCTCCTCGGCTCCGGCGCCGCGGACTGGCCCGACATAATCGCCGGCCTTCGAATCACCGGCCATTTCCTCGCCCGCGACGTCCTCATCGAGCGCCAGGCCGAGGTGCTCGCGGCGAGGGAGAGGCTGCTCGACCGGCTGAAGCGGGCGGTGGGTTAATTCCTCCCCTGCATTTGCAGGGGAGGGGGACCATGCGAAGCATGGTGGAGGGGGCCTGTCCGACTCCGAAGAACCCCTCCACCGCGCTTCCGCGCGGTCCCCCTCCCCCGGAAATCCGGGGGAGGAATTTCATGGGCCTACCGCCGCCCTTCCAGCCATTCCTCGATCGCCGCGACGATCCGCTCGGCGGCCCGCCCGTCGCCGAACGGGAAGGCCGGCCGGGCCATTCGCGCATAGCGCTCCCGGTCCGTGAGCAGGCCGGCCACCGCCGCGACGATGCGCTCCGGATCCGTGCCGACCAGCTCGGCATTGCCCGTCGCCAGCGCCTCGGGCCGCTCGGTGACGTCGCGGAGCACGAGCAGGGGCCGGCCGAGCGCCGGCGCTTCCTCCTGGAGCCCGCCGCTGTCGCTGAGGATCAGCCAGCTTTCGATCATCAGCCGGACCATCGCCTCATGGCCGAGCGGCTCCGCCAGCTCGACATGGGCGGTGCCGGCGAGCGCTTCCTCGGCCGCCCGGCGCAGGTGGCGGTTGGGATGGAGCGGAAGGACGATCCGGACCGGAAGCTCCGCCGCCATCCGTTTCAGCGCGGCGCAGACGGCGCG
>DASVVX010000062.1:0-13426 GCA_036386295.1 Allosphingosinicella sp. | reverse complement strand
GAGCGGCTCCTCGACCAGGCGGCGGGGGCCGGCTACGACCTGCGCCCGCTCCTGCCCCTCCTCACCCGCCGAGGAAGCGGAGCGCCCTAGGCAGATCGTCCTCGTCGACCATCAGCCTCACCGGAACGGCGAAGCCGACGCCCTGCAGGCTCATCCCCATGTCGAAGATGTGGCTGTCTATGCCCTCGTCGGAGAGGCGCGACTGGGCCGCCCCGGCGGCGAGGCTGTCGTAATATTTGGCGGCCTCGACCAGAGCCATCACCAGGGAACCACGTCGCCCGCTTCCAGCTCGGCCGGGCGCGGCGCCCGGCCGAGGATGGAATTGCGGTGAGGGAAGCGGCCGAACCGCTCAATGACGTCATGGTGCTTGATCGCATAGCCGAGCTGGTAGTCGTCGCCGAGCGCGGTGAAGAGGGCGACGGAGCGCTTCTGGTCCTCCAGATCCTCGCTGTGCTGGAACGGCATGTAGAGGAACCCCCGCTCGGCCCGGCTCATCGCGTCGTCGAGGCCGCGCTCGACCGCGCCCCGGGCGACCGCCAGGGCGAGCGGATCGGTCGAGAACTGGTCGGCATGGCCGCGCAGCATGTTGCGCGGGAACTGATCGAACAGGACGATCGCGGCGAGCGCGTCGCGGGCGCTGCCGAGGAAGGCCTCGGGGACGTTCTCCCGCTCCTTCTCCCAGAGGCCGAGGAAGAGCTCCCGGATCTCGCCGTCGAGACCGGGGTCGGCCTTCCACCATTGGTCGTTCGTCAACCCGAACCAGAAGCCCAGGACGTCGTCCTGCCAGGCCATCAGCAAGCCTCGTCATTGCGAGCGAAGCGAAGCAATCCAGCCCGGCGCGCCTGGCGAAGGCCGTGGCTGGATTGCCGCGTCTCTGCGCTCCTCGCAATGACGGCGAGCCAGGCCATCAGGCTGCGGTTCCGCCCACCGTCAGGCCGTCGATCAGAAGGGTGGGCTGGCCGACCCCGGCCGGGACCGACTGGCCGCCCTTGCCGCAGACGCCGACGCCCTCGTCGAGCGCCATGTCGTTGCCGATCGCCGCCACTTTGGTCAGGACGCTCGGCCCGTCGCCGATCAGGGTGACGCCCTTGACCGGCGCTCCCAGGCGGCCCTTCTCGATCCGGTAGGCCTCGGTGCAGGAGAAGACGAACTTGCCGCTGGTGATGTCGACCTGGCCGCCGCCGAAGCTCTTCGCGTAGATGCCGTCCCTGGCCCGGGCGAGGATCTCGCCCGGATCGTCCTTGCCGCCGAGCATGAAGGTGTTGGTCATCCGCGGCATCGGCGCGTGGGCGAAGCTCTCGCGCCGGCCGTTGCCGGTCGGAGCCGTGCCCATCAGCCGCGCGTTGAGCCGGTCGTGGATATAGCCCTTGAGGATTCCGTCCTCGATCAGGGTGGTGCACTGGGTCGGAGTGCCCTCGTCGTCGATCGCCAGCGAGCCGCGGCGGCCGGGAAGCGAGCCGTCGTCGACGACGGTGACCCCGGGGGCGGCCACCCGCTCGCCGATCCTTCCGGAGAAGGCCGACGTCCCCTTGCGGTTGAAATCGCCTTCGAGGCCGTGGCCGATCGCCTCGTGGAGCAGCACGCCCGGCCAGCCCGGCCCGAGCACGACCGTCATCTCGCCGGCCGGCGCCGCGACCGACTCGAGGTTGACCAGCGCCTGCGCCAGGGCGATGTCGATCGCGCGGCTCCACACCGCTTCGTCGAACATGTCGTCGTAGAGATAGCGGCCGCCCTGGCCGTGATAGCCGGTCTCGCGGCGGCCGTTCTGCTCGACGACGATCTGGACGTTGAGCCGGACCAGCGGCCGCACGTCATGGGCGACGAAGCCGTCGGGACGGACGATCTCGACCACCGACCAGCTGGCGGCGAGCGAGACGGCGACCTGGACGACTCGAGGGTCGCGCGCCCGGGCCGCCGCGTCGACCTGCTGGCACAGGGCGACCTTCTTCGCGAACGGCACCAGGCCGAGCGGATCGGCGTCGGTGTAGAGGGTCGCGTTGGTCCGCCGCGGCGGCGCCGGGCGGTCGCCGCGCGACGGGTCGAGCACCGCCATCGTCTCGGCGGCCCGGCGGATCGCCGCCTCGGACAGCTCGTTGGCATGGGCGAAAGCGGTCGTCTCGCCCGAGACTCCGCGAAGGCCGAAGCCCGCCGAGGTGTTGAAATCCGCCGTCTTCAGCCGCCCATCGTCGAAGCCGAAGCTCTCCGAGGCGGTATATTGAAGATAGAGCTCGCCGTCGTCGCAGCCGCGAAGGGCGTCGGCGGTGAGGGCGAGCGCCGAATCGGGCGTGAGGGCGTCGCCCCGGTAGAGGAAGCGGCGGGGATCGATGTAGGTCATGGAGGGGATATAGGGGGGCGGGCGGAAATGTCGAACGGTCGAACGGCCCGGCCGTCACCCTGAACTTGTTTCAGGGTTCAGTTCTCCGCCCCCGCCAAGGTTCGTCGCTGGATGCTGAAACAAGTTCAGCATGACGGTGCGGCTCCCCTACAGCTTGGCGAACGCGACGCTTCGCCAGCCCCAGCCCGCCTTGTGCGCGGCTTCGATCAGCGGCTCGTGGATCTCGCTGGTGTCGAAGCGATAGTCGTAGACCTTGCCGAACGAGCCGTCCTCCCGGAACGCGTAGACCGTCTCGAAGCTCTTCTCCCACTTGCGGCCCCGGAAGGCCGACCCCTTGAGCGAGAGGATCGGCTCGCCGGCGCGCCATTCGATCTCATATTCGCGGTCGACGGCGCGGACCTCGCCCCTGGCCGCGTCGAACCTCATCAGCACGGTGAACACGCGCTTGATCCCGGCCCGGGCGAAGATCTCGTACCATTGCGAGTCGACGATCTTCCATTCGGCGACGAGGTCGACCTTCTCGGCCTTGCCGCTGCGGACCCTGAAGGGCGAGCTCTTGCGGTTGACCGCCATCAGGGCCGCCTTCAGCTTGGCTTCGGACTGCCGCCTGACCCCGGACGGCGCGGGCTTGTTGCCGGTCAGCCAGTCGAACCATCCCATGTGCGGTCTCCAGCGTCACCCTGAACTTGTTTCAGGGTCCAGTTCTCCACCTCCGCGGCGGCTCGTCGATGGATGCTGAAACAAGTTCAGCATGACGGCCTGTAACAGTCACTCGGGCTTGGGCAGCTTGCGGTCCGCCTGGCATTGCTTGAGCGGCTTGGGAGCCGCGTCGGCGACCCGGGTCACCCGCCCCTCGGCGTCGGCGGTGATCGTCATGCAGGCGCAGCCGTAGCCGTAATGGCCGTTGGTCTCGACCCAGCCGGCGGTGCTCATGTCCGGCATCTCGTCCATGCCCGGCGCCTGGTCGGCGCCCTGGGTGCCGAGGATCCACTGGCCCTGGGAATCGGTGAGCCACCAATTGGCCGGAGTCGGATTGGAGAGCCAGCCGCAGCGGCGCACGCCCTTCGCGGCGGCGGCGGCGGCGGCGACGGCGACGGGCGTCGCCGCGGGCGGCGGCGCGGCGGCGGCGGCGTTGTCCGCCGGGGCCGTTCGAACCCCGGCTTCGACCCGGTTCACCTGGCCGTCATGCTCCGGCTCGGAGCCGCGCGAGCAGCCGGCCGAGGCGACGGCGAGCGCGAGCGCGAGCGCGGCGGCTAGCGGAACACGCATGTGGCGCCGCCCCACAAATGGGTCACCTTCGCATTCGGCGCCTTGGACTCGAGGATCCCGCTCAGCCCGCCCGAGCGGAACTCGGTGCCGAGCGTGCTTTCCTCGATCTCGATGCCGCGAAGCGGCGCGAGGTCGGCCCGGCTCGAGCCGAGGCCGATGCCGCCCTGGGTCTTCAGCTTGCCCTCGCTGTCCCAGCCGGCGAAGCGGCCCTCCTCGAACCAGGCCCTGATCTCGCCCTTCCATTCGGCGAATTCGAGGCCGCCGCCGCCGCATTCCTCGTTGGCGCCGAGCTCGGTAGGCGGGCGGCCGAGCGCCTTGGTCAGAGCCTCGATCGCGGCCGCCTTGGGGGTATCGAACGGAAGCTCGGTGCCCGGGGCCGTGCCGGAAATCCGAAGGCCGTGCCCCTCCAGCACGAGCGCCGGCAGGGCCGGATCCGAGGACGCCGAAGCCGGCGCGGGACTGGCCGCCGACGCGTTGGAACCGGCGACGGAAGCGGCGTTCGAGGCGGCGTTGCCGTCCGAGCCGCCCGGGGACGAGTCGCAGGCTCCGAGGCCCAGCAAAAGGAGGCCCGTGAGCCCCCAGCCGATCAGTTTGTTACGCAAGAAGAGGTCCTCCGGTGTCGCCGCTGAGTGGACCCTGCGGCCCCGGATGGCAATGGCGGCTTGCGCTCAGCCGGCGGCGGAGGCGTCGGCCGGACCGCCCTTCAGAACGAACCTCTTGTCGCAATAGCCGCAGTCGACGAAGCCTTTCTCGTCGATCTGCAGATAGACCCGGGGGTGGCCGAGCGCCGGATGGGTCTCGCTCGCCCCGTCGCAGGCGACCCGCGGCGTCGCGACGTAGCTGATCTCCGGCGTGAAACGGTCGGTTTCCATGGCGGGGGCGTGTAGCAAGGGGGTGAAGATGGGGCAACGACGGACGCATTCCTCCCCCGGTTTTCCGGGGGAGGGGGACCGCGCGAAGCGCGGTGGAGGGGTTCTTCCGGAGTCTGAAAGATCCCCTCCACCATGCTTCGCATGGTCCCCCTCCCCTGCCAATGCAGGGGAGGAATTCAGGCCGCCGTCTCCGCCATGAAGTCGCGGATCGCGGCGGTCACCGTCTCCGGCTCCTCCCAGGTGATGAAGTGGCCGGCCTCGGCCGAAGTCACCACGCGAAGGTCCTCGATCTGCTCGGGAAGCCCTTCGATCTGAACCGGAAGCAGGGCGCCGTCCCTCAGCCCCCAGACGACCAGCACCGGCATCCTCAGCTTCGGGAAGGGCGCGTGAGTCCATAGCGGCGCCGACGCCTCCTCGCCCGGCTCCGGAACGACGATCTTCGACGCTCGATACCAGTTGAGCATCGCCGTGACGGCGCCGGGCTGCGACCAGTCCTCGATATAGCGGCGGCGATCCTCGTCGGTCAGCCGGGTCAGGTCGGCATGCCTCGCCAGCACCTTCTCGAGGAAGCCCTCCAGCCCCATCGCCTTGATCCCGAGCTCGGCCGCAGGGCTTCGGAAGAAGCGGATATATTGCGAGGCCTCACGCTGCGCCGGATCGTCGATCAGGCTCTTCTGGAAGACGAGCGGGTGGGGCGCGTTGACGATCACCAGCCTTTTCACCCGGCCCGGGTGGCTGAGGGCCGCCATCCAGGCCGCCGCGCCGCCCCAGTCGTGGCCGCCGAGCGTGAAGTCGCGCAGGCCGAGCGCGTCGGCCAGCGCCATGAGGTCCGCGACGATCTTGTCGGTCTCGTAATTCTCGACGCCCTCGGGCCTGTCGGAGGCGGCGAAGCCGCGCTGGTCGGGGGCGTAGACCCGGTAGCGGTCGGCCAGGCCCTCCAGCTGGAATCGCCACGTCCGGTGCGATTCGGGGAAGCCGTGAAGAAGGATGATGGGCTCCCCGTCCTTAGGCCCGGCCATTGCGACGTTGAGGGTCACGCCGGTGGCGAGGGGGATGCGCTGATAGGTCAGTTCGGTCATGTGCAGGCCCTACACCGTCATTGCGAGCGAAGCGAAGCAATCCAGCCTGCGCCTTCGCCCGCTGGATTGCTTCGTCGCTTCGCTCCTCGCAATGACGGTCCCTCCCCTAGGGATAGCTCACCGTCTTGGGCGGAGTCGTCGGCAGCGGGATGAACTCGTCGCGGTCGTCCGGCGGCAGCGCGAAGCGCCCGGCGCGCCAATCCTCCCTGGCCTGCTGGATGCGGTCGCGGCTCGACGAGACGAAGTTCCACCAGACGTGGCGCGGCCCGTCCAGCGGCGCTCCGCCGCAGAGCATGACATGGGCGCCGCTCGCCGAGCGAAGGGTCGCCGCGACCCCCGGAGGGAGGACGTAGAGCACGCTCCGCTCGAGCTCGAGGCCGTCGAGGCTGGCCTCGCCCTCCGCGACATAGACCGCCCGCTCGTCGGCGCCGGCGTCGACCGGCATCGCGCCGCCGGGATCGAGCTGGATGTCGGCATAGATTGTCTCGCTGTGGCAGGTGACCGGCGAGGCGGCGCCCCACAGCGAGCCCATGACGACCCGCGCGGCGGCGCCGCCGCCCTGGACGAGGGGCAGCCTGTCCCTGGCGACATGCTCGAAGGCGGGGTCGATCTCCTCCTTCGCCTTCGGCAAGGCGATCCAGGTCTGGATCCCGCTCAGCTCGGGCCCGTCGGCCCGGAGCGCGGCGGGGCTTCGCTCGCTGTGGGCGATTCCGCGGCCGGCGGTCATCAAATTGACCGCGCCGGGCTCGATCGTCGCGAAGGTGCCGAGCGAGTCGCGATGGTCGATCGCTCCCGCGAACAGGTAGGTGACGGTGGCGAGGTTGATATGGGGGTGCGGCCGCACGTCGATGCCGCCGCCGGCCTCCAGCTTCGCCGGTCCCATCTGGTCGAAGAAGATGAACGGGCCGATCGTGGTCCGCTCGCGGTGGGGAAGGGTGCGATGGACCTTGAAGCCGCCGAGATCGTGGGTGGCCGGATGGAGCGTCTGGAGGATGATGTCGTCTGTCATGAGGGGGACCTTTATCCGTCCTTGCGAGCGAAGCGAAGCAATCCAGTGCGGAGTCGGGGACGACCCACGCCGTATCGACAATCACACGCCGGCGTGCATCTCCCTCTCCCCCCTGGGGAGAGGGATTTAAGGCTCCCGCTGAATGCCGGTACCGCCTAGGTCCGCCGCTGCACTCCGTCGCGCTTCTGCCGGAAGTCCGCCTGCTCGCGATAGACCCGCATCCGAGCCCGGTTGACCCCGCCGATCGGCCGGTGCTCGACGAGCGCGTGGCCCGGCGAGAAGGACAGGGCCGCGGCGAGGGCGTCGCGCTCCGGGATCCGGAACCGCTGCTGGGGGATGCGCAGGGTGGCGACCTTGACGAACGGCGCCTTCTCCTCGGGCCATTCGACCGCCGCATCCTCGATCGGCATGGTCTGAGGATCGGTGCGGAGCTGGACCATGAAGTCGAAGGTCGCGTCGGCCTGGCTCAGGTGCTTCTCGAGGTTGTCGGCGAGATAGGTCTCGCCCGGAGCGTCGGGCAGGGCGCTGACATGAGCGGAGGTCGGGACGATCGAATATTTGGCCGCCCGGTCGGGGCCGAACAAATAGGGCGTGGTGCTCCAATAGCGAATGTCGACGGGCGAGGTCGGGTTGATCTCCATCGCCTTGAGCGCCCGCAGCACCCGCAGGCGGCCGGTGGCGACCATCAGCGCCGCGAGCAGGACCGGCGAATATTGGTTGATCAGGGCGACCGCGACCCGGAACAGCCGGACCGTGCCGAGCGGCATGGTGGGAGAGCTGATCATCAGGAAATCCTGGGTGGTCGGCTCGTCCGATTCGGGAATCCGCTCTCCGGGCACGTCGCGCAGCTTGATCGCCGCGCCGCGCACGTCCCTTATCGCGTCGGACCGCGGCTTCTCGCTCGCGCTCGAGAAGCGCACCCAGGCCTGGTAGCGGCGCGGCTCGGCGAACAGGCCGACCCGAAGCGCCTCCGGCAGGTCGGGCTCGACGGCGAACTCCGCCTCGACCAGGGCGATCCGCTTGGTATGGGCGTCGCGAAGGGTCGCACCCGGCCTGTAGGACTTGACCTGCTGACGGCGGAGCACCTGGATGATGCGAGCGACGTTGCGGCCCTCCCACCGCTCGAGCGATTCGAACTTCGTCAGCCCAGTCATCGAAACGCTCCCCCGCCTCGCTCCGCGCCGTTGATAGCGCAGGCCGGGCGCAAACATAATCCCGAGCGCGGAGGAGTCATTCGCCCGGTGCGCGGGCGCTGATCGCGAGCGCGTGGATCCGGTCGCGCAGCAGATCGGCCAGCGCGCGGTTGACGACGCGCTGGCGCTCGACCCGGCTCATGCCCGCGAAGCGTTCGGCCACGATCTCGACGGCGAAATGGCTCTCGCCGCTGCCGTCGTCGCCGGCATGGCCGTGGTGGCGGGCGCTGTCGTTGGTCACGACGAGATGTGCCGGAGCGAGGGCGGCGCGCAGGCGTTGTTCGATCTGGAGCGCCACGGAACCGGTGAAAGGCTGGGTCATGTCGCCTATATAGGGATGTTTGGAGCGAAGGTGACAGAGTGGCGAGCGCGGGGAGCAGGCAGACGAGGTTCCATGGGCGGGCGGAAGCGCGCGGGGTTTGCGCGCATCCGGGCTGCGACTCGCCCGGCGAGTTTCGGGCCCCGGCCGGGCGCGGCCCGAACTTCGACGGTCCGGGCGAATGGCGCTGGCTGTGCCTCGACCATGTCCGCGAGTTCAACGCCGGCTACAATTATTTCGAGGGCATGAGCAGCGACGAGATCCAGGCCGCCCACAACCCCTATGGCGGCTGGGACCGCGAGACCCGCGCCTTCGCCCACATGGGCGCCGACGGCCCGCCCAAATGGGCCGACTTCCACGATCCCCTCGATGCGATCGGAGCCCGCTTCCGCCGCTCCGCCGCGGAAGGGCCGAGGCTCGACGGCCGCGAGCTGAGCGAGCCCGACCGCAAGTCGCTCAGGATCCTCGGCCTCGGCACCGACGCCGACCGCCGGTCGCTCCGCCGTCGCTATGCCGACCTGCTTCGCCGCTACCATCCCGACCACAATGGCGGCGACCGCGGCCACGAGAAGGCTTTGCAGGCGGTGATAGAGGCTTATACGCACCTCAAATCCCGTCCGGCCTTCGCCTGATTCTACGCCTCAGAGAGTGACCATGTCCGATTTGCCCAATGCCAACCCCGCCAGCCGAGGCGCCGTGATCATGGACGCGCCCGATCAGATGCGGAAGGTGCGCGACCTGTTCGGGATCGACACCGACATGGAGGTTCCCGCCTTCTCCGAGGCCGACGAGCGGGTGCCCGATCTCGACCCCGCCTATGTCTTCGATCCGGACACCACCCTCGCCATCGTCGCCGGCTTCGCCAAGAATCGCCGGGTGATGGTCCAGGGCTATCACGGGACCGGCAAGTCGACCCATATCGAGCAGGTCGCGGCGCGCCTCAACTGGCCGCTCATCCGGATCAACCTCGACGCCCATATCTCGCGGATCGACCTCATCGGCCGCGACGCCATCGTCCTTCGCGAGGGCCAGCAGGTCACCGAGTTCCGCGAGGGGCTGCTGCCCTGGGCCCTTCAGACCCCCACCGCTCTCGTCTTCGACGAATATGACGCGGGGCGCCCGGACGTCATGTTCGTCATCCAGCGCGTGCTCGAGACGGAAGGGAAGCTGACCCTTCTCGACCAGAACCGGGTGATCCGCCCGCACCCCTATTTCCGGCTGTTCGCGACGACCAACACGGTCGGCCTCGGCGACACGACCGGCCTCTATCACGGCACGCAGCAGATCAACCAGGGCCAGATGGACCGCTGGAACATCGTCGTCACCCTCAACTACCTGCCCGCCGAGGTCGAAGCCCGGATCGTCCTGGCGAAGTCCGGCGAATATGACCACGAAGGCGGCCGCGCCGAGGTCGAGAAGATGATCAAGGTCGCCGATTTGACCCGCCAGGGTTTCGTCAACGGCGACATCTCCACCGTGATGAGCCCCCGAACCGTGATCAGCTGGGCCCAGAACGCCCTCATCTTCAACGACGTCGGCTTCGCGTTCCGCCTGACTTTCCTCAACAAATGCGACGAGGCGGAGCGCAGCCTGGTCGCCGAATATTACCAGCGCGTCTTCGGCAAGGACCTGCCGGAGAGCGTCGCGGCCAAGGCGTAGTGAGCCCCTCTCCCTATAGGGGAGAGGGAGGGGCCCGCGATGCGCAGCATCGTGGGAGGGTGAGGGCGGTCAGAGTCGCTCGCCCGACCTGCCCTCGCCCCCCCATTGCTGGCGCAATGGGTCCCCCCCTCTCCCCTGCAGGGAGAGGGTAATGGCCCAAAGCGACAATCCCCTCGAGGCCTTCCGCCAGGTGCTGACCGGCGCCTCGCGGGCGATCGCCCGCGAGCCGGAGCTCGAGCTCGGCTTCACCGCCGACGCGCCCTCCGCGTCGGGCAAGAGCATCAAGGTGCCGATGCCCGGCCGCTCGCTGGCCGGGCGCGAGGTCGCCGAGGCGCGCGGCTTCGCCGACGCCGCGGCGCTCAAGCTTCGCCACCACAACGCCGGGATGCACGCGCGCGGAGCGCCGGCCGACGAGATCGCCCGGGCGGTGTTCGACGCGGTCGAGCAGGCCCGGGTCGAGGCGCTCGGCGCCCGGGCGATGGAGGGGGTTCGAGCCAATCTGTCGAGCGCCGTCGAGATGCGGATGCGCACCGATCCGATCACGCGCGCGCGCAGCCGCGCCGAGGTGCCGCTCGGGACCGCCCTCGGCCTCAAGGTGCGCGAGCGGCTGACCGGCGAGGCGCCGCCCGAGGCGGCCCGGGGCGGAATCGCCCTCGTCTCCGACTGGATCGAGGACAGAGCGGGCGCCGATCTCGACGCGCTCGGCCTCGTGCTCGACGACCAGGCCGCTTTCGCCGCTCTCGCGACCAAATTGCTCCGCGACCTCGAGCTGATCGAGGGGGAGGCCGACGCGGAGCCGGATCCCGATGACGGCGACGACGGCGAGGGCGACCGGGACCGGGGCGACGAAGGCGACGACCAGGACGACGAGGAGGAAGGCGGAAGCACCGGCGAGGCCGAGATGCGGGTCGAGCCGGGCGAGGCCGACGACGAGGAAGGCGAGCGCGACTGGTCCGAAGAGGAAATGGCCGAAGGCGAGGAAGGCCAGAGCGAGGACGGGGAGGAGGGTGTCCTTCCGACCCGTCCCAACCGGCCGATGTCCGACCTGCCGCCGCAATTCGACTATCGAATCTTCACCACCCGTTTCGACGAGGTGGTCGAGGCGACCGAGCTGTGCGACGAGGAGGAGCTCGGTCGGCTTCGGGCCTATCTCGACCAGCAGCTCGTCCATCTGCAGAGCGCGGTCACCAAGCTCGCCAACCGGCTTCAGCGCCGGCTGATGGCCCAGCAGAACCGGAGCTGGGACTTCGACCAGGAGGAAGGGCTGCTCGATGCCGCCCGGCTGGCCCGGGTCATCGTCAATCCGGCCCACTCGCTCAGCTACAAGATCGAGCGGGAAACCGAGTTCCGCGACACGGTGGTCTCGCTCCTCATCGACAATTCGGGCTCGATGCGCGGCCGGCCGATCTCGATCGCCGCGATCAGCGCCGACATCCTCGCCCGCACGCTCGAGCGCTGCGGGGTAAAGGTCGAGATATTGGGCTTCACCACCCGCGCCTGGAAGGGCGGCCAGGCGCGCGAGACCTGGCTCGCCGCGGGCCGGCCGCCCGGCCCGGGCCGGCTCAACGATCTTCGCCACATCGTCTACAAGGCGGCCGACGAGCCGTGGCGGCGGGCGCGCAAGAATCTCGGCCTGATGATGCGCGAGGGACTGCTCAAGGAGAATATCGACGGCGAGGCCCTGCTCTGGGCCCACCACCGGCTGATCGCCCGACCCGAGGAGCGGCGAATCCTGATGGTGATCTCGGACGGGGCGCCGGTCGACGATTCGACCCTGTCGGTCAATTCGGGCACCTATCTCGAGCGCCATCTGAGGCAGGTGATCGGCTGGATCCAGTCGCGCTCCCCGGTCGAGCTGGTGGCGATCGGAATCGGCCACGACGTCACCCGCTATTACGACCGCGCGGTGACGATCATGGACGCCGAGCAGCTGGGCGGGACGATGATCGAGCAGCTCGCCGCGCTCTTCGACGCGCCCTGACGGCTCGGGGACAGGTACCGGTACCTGTCCCCAAAGAAGAAGGGCCGGCCTCCGTCAGGAGACCGGCCCCGCCCTCGATACACTACCGGAGGGTTACGCGAAGCTTAGCGGCAGCCCGACTTCTGGATCGAGCGGCCGGCGAGCGCGCCGATGGCGCCGCCGAGGATCGCTCCGGTGGTTCCGCTTCGGCCGCGATAGCGGTCGCGGGTCACCTCGCGGCCGAGCAGGGCGCCGGCGACTCCGCCGACGATCGTGCCGGTCGTGCCGGAGCAGCGGCGGCCGCTGTAGCGATAGTCGGTGCGGCCGTAATAGCGGCTGTCGTAGCGGCCGTAGCGATCGCCGCGGTACGACTGCGAATAGCGGCCGTAATCCGAATAGCCGTCGCGGTGGCGGGCTTCGGCGGTGGCGGGGACCATGGCGAGCGTCGCGGCGGCGGCGGCGGCGAGGGTGATCTTCCTGAACATCGTCTAACTCCTTGGGGCGGCGAACACATCCCGGCCGCCTGCACGAATCGCTTTTGCCGCCGCGCGGTTGAGCTTGTCCTGAATGATGCCGTCAGCCGCCGTTCAGGCGGCGGGCCAGGCGCCCGGCTATTTCGCCAGCGCGAAATCCACCCGGATCTGCACTTCCCGGGTGCTGATTCCGGGCTGGACCGGCGGCGCGGCCATCGCCACGACCGGCGGCGGGGCGGCCTGTTCGGCCATGGCCGCGTCGCCTTCGTAATAGCGCGGCTGCGCCGCGCCGCCGCCGTCCCGAATGGCGAGGACGCGCCCCACCTTGAGCCCGGCCGCCTGGGCATAGGCCTCAGCCCGCGCCCGCGCCGCGCGATAGGCGGCGGCATAAGCCGAGCGAGCGGCATTCTCCGGGTCCGAGACGCGCAGATTGGGGCCGGACAGGACGTTGGCGCCGGCTTCGGTGATGGCGGCGATCGCCTCGCCCGCCCGCTTGATGTCGCGCACCTTGACGTCGATCAGATTGTTGGCCTGGAAACGGCCGCGATTGGGGCCGTAATCGATGCGCGACAGCGTGATCGACCGGGTCTGGAGATCGTCCTCTTTGACCCCGAGCCCGGCGAGGGCCGCGGCGACCTTGTTGAAGGTGGCGCTGTTCTGGGCGCTCGCTGCCCGGGCGCTCTGAGCGATCGTCTCGACTCCGACGGTGAACCGAGCTTCGTCGGGCCGGCTGTCGGCCCGCCCCGACGCGGAGACCTGCACCAGCGTCTCGTCGCGCCCGACTCCGCGGGGATCCGGCTCCGAGCTCGAGCAGGCGGCGAGGGCGAGGGCCGACACGACTGCGGGAAAGAGGCTGCGCATCGTCGCTTCTCCAATCTATGGATCGATATAACATTACTCTGCGGGGGAGCGCCAGACCCCTTGAATTGTGGCCGGATTGTGGCTATCTATCTGTTATGCAACAACTTATCCGCTTCACAGCGTTCGCGCTGGCCGCCCTCCTTGTGATCCTCGCCGCCCATCCGGCCGCCGCCCAGGAGCGGGCCGAAGGCCAGAGCAAGGCCGATTATCTGGCCTGGCTGTCGCGCGATCCCGGCGCCCGGGCCCAGGTCCTGTCGTTCAAGGCTTTCCTCGAGGCCGGCGAGGTCGACGACGTCGTCCCGACCTGGCAGCTGGTGCGCACGGCGAGCAAGTGGCGCGACTGCGGCGGGCCCCGCTTCGAGGTCGCCCCGGTCGCCGAATGGGCTCACATCTCCTC
>DASVVX010000061.1:0-21671 GCA_036386295.1 Allosphingosinicella sp. | reverse complement strand
GGGGCCGTTCGACGCTTTTCCAAATCACTAATTTAGGCTAAGAACGGAGTCGGGGACGGGAGATAGTCGCCTTCATGGCAGCTGTCGGCGAAGCGCCTCGGCACGCATTCCGGGGCGCTTCGTTTAGCGGCTTCCCCTTTTTTTCAAACCCTTCGCGAATTTTCGGGAACCCCCGGGCAGGGACGACGTTCTGCCATCACCCCCCCGCGGTGATCGGCACCCCCCTCCCCCCCTCCCGCCGACACCGCAGAGCCCCGGCCCGAAAGGGCTGGGGCTTTTTCTTTGGGGATCCGTCGGCGCGGAAGCTGGACGGAGGCGGTCGCGACACAATTGACACCAAACTCCCCGGATAGCGCCATCCATTGGTGACGGAGCGTCTCCAAACAGGCTTTCAGGTTCGGTCGGCGGCGCTTGACCCTCGAACGAAACATGAACATGATGAAGTTTCAAAGCTATAATGGATCAAAGTTCCCGGCAGCGCGTTGAGCGGCTGTGGATAAGTAAGGGGATAAGGCTGTGACTTACCTGGCTGCCGCGCTCTTCTTCACCGTCGCCCTGCTCGCCGCGCTCGTGGCGATCCACATGACGGTCCGGCTCAACTGGCGCGAAATCCTGCTCGCCCTCAGGGGCGAACTCGGCGTGGCTAGCCCGCCGGCGGCGGCTCCGGCGCGCGCGGCGCCGCGGCGCGCTGCCGTTTGACCCGCGCGTAGCTCAGGATGCTGAACGGAATCGCCGCCAGGTAGAGCAGGGCCAGTACGCTCAAAGTCTCCCAGGGGGCGGTCAGCAGCGCCCCTCCGACGATCGCGATGAAGACGATGGCCTCGAGCCGTAGCCGTCGGCGCAGCCGGAACGAGGTCCACGAAAAAGTGGCGAGGCTGGAGATGACCAGGAAGGCGATCGCCGCCGCCCAGGGGGCCACCAGTCGGTAATCCTCGAGCCAGCTCCACTGCCGGTCGCTCGCCAGCCAGAGCAGGATCGGGAGCAGCAGCAGGGCCGCGCCCGCCGGCGCGGGAACGCCGGTGAGGAAGCCCGCCGACTTGTGGGGCTGGTCCTCGACGTCGATGCGGGCGTTGAACCGGGCCAGCCGAAGCGCCATGCAGACGGCGTAGGCGAGCGCGAAGATCCAGCCGAAACGCGGCCAATATTGCAGCGACCACAGATGCAGGATCACCGCCGGCGAGACTCCGAAGGCGATCACGTCCGAGAGCGAATCGAGCTCGGCGCCGAACCGGCTCGAGCCGTTCAGCATCCGCGCGATCCTCCCGTCCATGCCGTCGAGCACCGCCGCGAGCATGATCATGGCGATCGCCACGTCCCATTTCTCGGCGATGGCGAAGCGTATTCCGGACAGGCCCGAGCACAGGGCGAGCGCCGTCACCGCGTTGGGGACGACCGCGCGCAGCGGGATTCCCCGCCGCTCGACCGGCGCCTTCACTGGGCGACTCCCTCCAGCGCTTCGGAGACCCCCGCGCGGGCGACGATCGTCTCGCCGGCGATGGTGCGCTGGCCGAGCAGCACCTGCGAGGAGGTGCCGGCGGGAAGATAGACGTCGACCCGGCTTCCGAAGCGGATCAGCCCGACCCGCTGGCCGGCGGCGACATAGTCGCCGGCCTTGACCCAGGGGACGATCCGCCGAGCGACGAGCCCGGCGATCTGGGTGAAGCCGATGCGGATGCCGTCGCGGCCCTCGACCAGGAAATGCTGGCGCTCATTGTCCTCGCTGGCCTTGTCGAGATCGGCGTTGAGGAACTTGCCGGCGATGTAGACCACGCGCTTGATCTCGCCGGCGATCGGCGAGCGGTTGATGTGGACGTCGAAGACCGACATAAAGATCGAGACCCGGACGCAGGGGCCGGGGGGGAGCCCGTCCTCGCCGGCCAGCTCGGGCGGCGGCGGCACCGTCGCGATCATCGTCACCAGCCCGTCGGCCGGAGCCACGATCAGGCCCCCTCCCTTGGGCGTGGTGCGAATGGGGTCGCGGAAGAAGGCGGCGACCCACAAGGTGAGGCCGGCGAAGATCCAGCCGAGCCAGTCCCAGTCGACGACCAGCCAGAAGAACAGGGCGATCGCCGCGGCGATGACGACGAACTTGCGCCCTTCCGGATGCACGTTGGGCGTGCGGTAGCGGACGGTGGAGGTGACCAGGTCCGGTTTTTCGAGGGAGGTCATGTGACGAGCCTTTAGGCGTGGGGGCGGGGCGTGACAACAACCGTCGCCCTTCGCGTCACCCCAGCGAAGGCTGGGGTCCCAGCGGGTGAAAAGCTCGATGCGCTTCACGCCGGGGCCCCAGCCTGCGCCGGGGCGACGGGTGATTGATTAGCGCCCCGTCCCCGCCTAGAGCCGCGCCCGACAACGACCTCAACGGAAAGCGCGCGCCGAATGGCCAAGATCAAGGTGAAGAACCCCGTCGTCGAGCTGGACGGCGACGAGATGACCCGCATCATCTGGCAATGGATCCGCGAGCGGCTGATCCTCCCCTATCTCGACGTCGAACTGCTCTATTTCGACCTCGGAATGGAGAATCGCGACGCCACCGACGACAAGGTGACGGTCGAGGCGGCCGAGGCGATCAAGGCGCACGGAGTCGGGGTCAAATGCGCGACGATCACGCCCGACGAGGCGCGGGTCGAGGAATTCGGCCTCAAGAAGATGTGGAAGTCGCCCAACGGGACCATCCGCAACATCCTGGGCGGAGTCGTCTTCCGCGAGCCGATCGTCATCCAGAACGTGCCGCGCCTGATCCCCGGCTGGACCGACCCGATCGTGATCGGCCGCCACGCCTTCGGCGACCAGTACAAGGCGACCGATTTCCGGGTCCCCGGCCCGGGCAGGTTCACCGTCCGCTGGGAAGGCGCCGACGGCCAGGTCATCGAGCATGAGGTGTTCGACTTCCCCTCGGCCGGAGTGGCGATGGGGATGTACAATCTGGACGAGTCGATCCGCGACTTCGCGCGGGCCTGCTTCAACTACGGCCTGGAGCGCGGCTGGCCGGTCTACCTGTCGACCAAGAACACCATCCTCAAGGCCTATGACGGCCGCTTCAAGGACATCTTCGAGGAGATTTTCACCAGCGAGTTCAAGCCGCGGTTCGACGAGGCGAAGATCGAATATCAGCACCGGCTGATCGACGACCTCGTTGCCTCGGCGCTCAAGTGGAGCGGCAAGTTCGTCTGGGCCTGCAAGAATTACGACGGCGACGTCCAGTCCGACCTCGTCGCCCAGGGCTTCGGCTCGCTCGGCCTGATGACGTCGATCCTGATGACCCCCGACGGCAGGATCGTCGAGGCCGAGGCGGCGCACGGCACCGTCACCCGCCACTACCGGATGCACCAGCAGGGCAAGGCGACGTCGACCAACCCGATCGCCTCTATCTTCGCCTGGACCGGCGGCCTGAAGTTCCGCGGCAAGTTCGACGGAACGCCCGAGGTGACCCGCTTCGCCGAGACGCTCGAGCGGGTCTGCGTCGAGACGGTCGAGGAAGGCAAGATGACCAAGGACCTCGCCATCCTGATCGGCCCCGAGCAGAGCTGGATGACGACCGAGCAATTCTTCGAGGCGATCCGCGCCAATCTCGAGAAGGCGATGGCCTAGCCGTCATTGCGAGGAGCGAAGCGGCGCGGCAATCCAGCACGCGTTCGGGGCCGCACTGGATTGCTTCGCTTCGCTCGCAATGACGGCTCAGCCGTCAGCCGCCGAACGCCTGCTTCAGGCCTCCCCAGCCCACGCCGACCTTGCGGCCTTCGTTCGAGGTCCAGGCGAAGCTTCCGTCATTGCGCCCGGTGTGCCGGTACCAGAGCAGGTCGCCGGCGCGGTTGATGACGTAGATGAGGCCGTCGCCCCCGTAGAAGACCTGCTGCGCGTCGCCCCAGCCCGAGCCGACCTTGCGGCCGGTGTTGGACGCCCATCTGAAGCTTCCGTCGTAACGACCCTCGTGGCGGTACCAGAGCAGATCCCCCTTCCCATCGATGACGTAGATGATTCCGTCCCCACCGGCGAAAACCTTCCTGGCCTCGCCCCAGCCGACTCCGACCCTGCGGCCCTCGTTCGACGCCCATTTGAAGCTCCCGTCGCCGCGCCCGTCGTGGCGATACCAGAGCAGGTCGCCGGCCGGGTTGATCGCGTAGATGATTCCGCCATCGGCGGCGAAGACGTGCTTCGCGTCGCCCCAGCCCACGCCGACCTTGCGGCCCTCGTTCGAGAGCCAGCTGAAGGTTCCGTCGGCGCGGCCGTCGTGCCGGTACCAGAGCAGGCCGCCGTCCGCGGCGATCGCGTAGATCACGCCGTCGCCGCCGGAGAAAACCCGTTTGGCCTCGCCCCAGCCGACCCCGACCCTGCGGCCCTCGTTGGACGCCCATTTGAAGCTGCCGTCCCCGCGGCCGTCGTGGCGGTACCAGAGCAGGTCTCCCGCCTGGTTGACGGCGTAGACGACTCCGGGGCCGGGAGCGTTCTGCGCCGAGGCCGCGAGGATCGGCAGCGACAGCCATGCGCCGAGCGCCGCCAGGCCCAGGGCCCGGCGCGACATGTGAAACATTTTCATTTGTACCCCCCGTCAGCGGGCCGGCGCAGCAGCCGCGGTGTGCGAGGCGGCGAAAGCGAATCGCTTAATCGAGGTTATAGGCCGGACGAGGCGGGAACACCATGGCCGCTCCCGGCCGCCGCCGGGGATTGCACATGCTCGGCCTTGTAGCCGAAGCCGATCAGCGCCGCCGGGATGCGGCGGAGCACCGGATAGCGGTCGAGCCAGCGAAGCGCCCTCGGCGGCTCGAACGCCGTGTTGCGGCGCATCAGCAGCGGGCTGATGATCCGCTCCTGCGCGGCCTTCTGGAAGGCCTGGGTGAGCCTCACCGCGGGCAGCCGGCGCTTCTCGACCCGGCCGAGCAGCGGATCGAGGTCCTCGCCCGCCGCCATCGGGCCGGCCAAAGCGTTGGCCGCGGCGACCGCGTCCTGGACCGCGACGTTGATCCCCACCCCGCCGACCGGCGACATGGCATGGGCCGCGTCGCCGATGACGAGCAGTCCGGGGCGGTGCCATCGCTCGAGCCGGTCGAGCGAGACCGAAAGCAATTTTACGTCGTCCCAGGATCGCACGGCGTCGATCCGGTCGCGCAATATCGGGCCTAGCGCGGCGACCTCATCGCGGAAGGTCTCGATCCCTCCGGCGCGGACCTCGTCGGCCATGCCCTTGGGGAAGACGTAGGCGCATTGCCAATAGTCGCCGCGGTCGATCAGCGCCATGATCCGCCCGGAAGCGAAGACCCCGGTCGTCTGATTGCCTTCGGCCCGCTCCTTGGGGACCCGGAACCAGAAGACGTCCATGGGGGCGCCGAGGTCGCGGACCGGCAGCCCCGCCGCCTCGCGCAGCCGCGAGGTGCGGCCGTCGGCGGCGATGGTCAGCCGCGCGCGGATCGAGCGCTCGTCGCCGCCGCTCACGTAGCGGACTCCGACCACCCTGCCCTCTTCGACAAGACCGGTGGCCTCCGCGTTCTGGACGAGGGTGAAATGCGGATAGGCGCGCGCCTCTTCGGCGACGAAATCGAGGAAATCCCATTGCGGCATCATCGCGATGAAGTTCCAGCGCGAGTCGAAATGGGTGAAATCGGCGAGGGCGAGGTGCCGCCCGGCGATGAGGCCGCTGATGTCGCGAACCTTGTCGTGCGGCCGCTCGAGCAGCCGTTCGAGCAGGCCGAGCTCGGAGAAGATCCTGAGCGTCGAGGGATGGACGGTATCGCCGCGGAAGTCGCGCAGGAAGTCGCCATGCTTCTCGAGCACCGTTACCGGCACCCCCGCCCGGGCGAAAAGCAGCCCCGCGACCATTCCGGCCGGTCCCCCGCCGACGATGCAGAGATCCGAGTCCATTATCGCCTCCCCGGGCTGACTTTGACCCGCGATGCTGCATAAAGGCAAGATGCACTCCGATTTCCAGACTTCCGGCTTCAGCGACGCGCTCGTCATCCTCGGCGCCGCGGGCGTGGTCATCCCGGCCTTCGCCCGCTTCCGGATCAGCCCGGTGATCGGCTTCATCCTCGTCGGACTGCTGGTGGGACCCGCCGGTCTCGGAGCGATGGCCGAGCGTCTGCCCTGGCTCAACTACATCACGATCTCCAACCCGGAAGCGGTGGAGCCGTTCGCCGAGTTCGGGATCATCCTCCTCCTGTTCGCGATCGGGCTCGAGCTTTCCTTCCGGCGGCTGTGGACCATGCGGCGGCTGGTGTTCGGGGTGGGCGCCGCGGAGCTGATCGTCTGCGCCCTGCTGATCGGGCTGGCGCTGCACGCCTTTGGGCAGAGCTGGAGCGGCTCCGTCGCGCTCGGCCTCGCCCTGGCCCTGTCGTCGACGGCGCTCGTCCTCCCCCTCGTCGGCACGACGAGCCCGGTCGGCCGCTCGGCGCTGGCGATGCTGCTGTTCGAGGACCTCGCCATCGTCCCGATCATCTTCGCGCTCGGCGCGATGGCGCCCTATGCCGGGGCGAGCGGCTTCGGCGGGCTGGTCAACACCCTGCTGCTCGGCGCCGCCGTCGTCGTCGCCATGCTCGTGCTCGGCCGGCTGCTGCTGCCGCGGCTGTTCGCCCAGGCGGCTCGGACCAAGAGCCCGGAGCTGTTCCTCGCCGCGAGCCTGCTGGTCGTGATCGTCGCCAGCCTCGCCACCACCGCCGCCGGCCTTTCGCCGCTGATGGGCGCGCTGCTCGCCGGGATCCTGATCGCCGAGACCGACTATCACAGCGAGGTCGAGGTGATCACGGCGCCGTTCCGGGGGCTCGCGCTCGGAATCTTCCTGATCACTGTGGGGATGAGCGTCGACGTCCGGCTGGTCGCCGCCAACTGGGCGTCGATCGCCCTCGCCGTCGCCGGAATCGTCCTCCTCAAGGCGGCGGTGACCGGGGTGCTTCTCCGCCTGAACGGCGCCCGCCGCGCCGTCGCCGCCGAAGCCGGCCTGATCATGGCCTCGCCGTCGGAGACCACCCTTATCGTTCTCGCCACCGCGGCCGCGGCGCAGCTGATCAGCGCCGAAACCGCCGCTTTCTGGCAGATCGTCACCGCCATCGGCCTCACCCTCACCCCGCTGCTCGCCAAGCTCGGCCAGGTCGCGGCGCGCCGGGTCGACGCCCAAAGCGAGGGAGATGTGCCGGCGATCGACCGCGACAAGCCGGCGGTGGTGATCATCGGCTTCGGCCGGGTCGGGCGGCTCGTCGCGGAAATGCTGACCGCCCACGGCCGGCCCTATGTCGCGGTCGATTCGAGCATCGACACGGTAGCCACCTGCCGCAAGGAGGGGATCCCGATCCTCTACGGCGATGTCGCCCGCGCCGAGCTTATGGACCGATTGAACCTCGGCCACGCCAGCGCGCTCGTCCTGACCATGGACGATCCGGTGCTGAGCGTCCGCGTGACCAAGAAGGTGCGCGCCTGGTGCCCGGGCCTCACCATCGTCGCCCGCGCCCGCGACCCCGGCCACGCCGCCGAGCTCTACCGCGCCGGCGCCACCGACGCCGTGCCCGAGACCCTCGAATCCTCGCTCCAGCTTTCCGAGGCGGTGCTGGTCGACCTCGGCATGGCGATGGGACCGGTCATAGCCTCGATCCACGAGAAGCGCGCCGAGCTCAGGAAGGAGATCATGAAGCTCGGCCATCTCGCCGAGGAGCCGGTGCTCGAGCGGCGAAGGCTCAGGGATGCGTTGAAGCCGAGGTAACCCCGTCACCCTGAACTCGTTTCAGGGTCCAGCTGGTCGCGCGCCCGGGACGCGGAGAACTGGATCCTGAAACAAGTTCAGGATGACGAAGCCTGAAAACGCTGATAGCGTTCCTCCTCCGTTCCGAGGAGGTTTCATGACCCGACGCTCCGGCTCAGCCGATCTCCCGCTCCACGGCGGGCGGGTCCCCGCGTGGCTGGGCGAGCGGATGACCCGGCTCGGAACGGTGATGGCGGAGGCGATCATTCTCCATGAAGGCCGCGACGCCTTCCTCGCCCGCCTCGCCCACCCCTTCTGGTTCCAGTCGTTCGGAGCGGTGATGGGGATGGACTGGCATTCGTCCGGGATCACGACCAGCGTGATCGGCGCCCTCAAGCGCGGCCTCAACCCCCGGGCCGGGGAGCTCGGCCTTCGGGTCTGCGGCGGGCGCGGCAAGCATTCGCGCCAGACCCCGAGCGAGCTGGCCGTCGCCGGCGAGGCGGCAGGCTTCGACGGCGTCGCCCTCGCCCGCGCCAGCCGGCTCGTCGCCAAGGTCGACAGCGCCGCCGTCCAGGACGGCTTCGATCTCTACCTGCACGGCTTCGTCGTCGCCGACGACGGCAAATGGGCGGTCGTCCAGCAAGGCATGAACGGCGCAAGCCGAACCGCCCGGCGCTATCACTGGCTGTCGGAGGGCCTGCAAAGCTTCGTCGACTCCCCGCACGCCGCGATCGAGGGCCGCCGGCAGGGCGAGATCGTAAACCTCGCCGACCGGAGGGCCGCCGCATCCCGCAATGCCCAGCTCGAGCTGCTGGGCGAGCTCGGCCCGGACCGGCTCGCCCGCGAGATGGCGGCGCTCGAGCGAACGCCCGCCGCCGAACCGCTTCAGCCCCATCTCGCCCTCCCTGGCCATCACGACGTCCGGCCCGGCGACGTGATCCTCCGCCGCCTGCACGGCACCCTCGCCGCCGCCGCCGAGGCGGGGCCGAGGGATTTCCCCGAATTGCTGCTCGTGCCCGGAGTCGGCGCGCGGACCGTCCGCTCGCTCGCCATGGTTGCGGAGGTGATCCACGGCGCCCCCTGCCGCTTCTCCGACCCGGCCCGCTTTTCGCTCGCCCACGGCGGCAAGGACCGGCATCCGTTCCCGGTGCCGCTCAAGGTCTACGACAAGACGATCTCGGTGCTGAAGTCCGCGGTCGAGCAGGCGAAGCTCGGCCGCGACGAGAAGCTCGGCGCGATCCGCCGGCTGGACGAGCAGGCGCGGAGGCTGGAGGCGCATGTGTCCGGTCCGTCGTTCGAGGCCGTGGTCGCGGAGGAAAGGCGGCTTTCGCACAGCTATGGCGGGCGGAGCGTGTTCGGGCTCGAACCGCCGGCGACCGAGAGCAGCGCCGCGTAAACCCCCTCTCCCTGCAGGGGAGAGGGAAAGGCCGCGCCAGCGGCCGAGGGTGAGGGCGCGCCCGCCCTGCCCTCACCCTGCGTCGCTTCGCGCCGCTGTCCCTCTCCCCTGCAGGGAGAGGGGGTTCAGGCCGCGACCGTCTCTTCGCCTAAGGCTGCCTTGACCGCTTCGATCGCCGCCGCCGCCTTCGATCCGTCCGGCCCGCCGCCCTGCGCCATGTCGGGGCGTCCGCCGCCGCCCTGGCCGCCGACCGCCGCGACCGCCTTGCGGACGAGATCGACGGCGTTGCGGCTGGCCGTGAGGTCGTTCGTGACCCCTACAGCTACGGTGGCTCGGCCGTCATTGACCGCGACCAGGGCCACGACCCCCGAGCCGACGCGCTGCTTGGCCTCGTCCACCAGGCCGCGCAGGGCTTTGGGATCCATGCCGTTGAGCACCTGGCCGATGAAGCCGTGGCCGCCGACCTGCTCCGGCCCCTGCGCCTCGGCATTCGTGCCGCCGCCCATGGCCAGCGCTTTCCTAGCGTCGGCGAGCTCGCGTTCGAGGCGGCGGCGATCCTCGAGCAGGGCCGCGACGCGGGCCGGGACGTCCTCCGGCGAAACCTTGAGCGTCGCGGCTGCCTCCTTGAGGCGGTTCTCGCGCTCGGTCAGCCAGCGGCGCGCCGCCTCGCCGGTCAGCGCCTCGATCCGGCGGACCCCGGCGGCGACGGCGCTTTCCGAGACGATCTTGAGCAGCTGGATGTCGCCCAGCGCCGAGACGTGGGTGCCGCCGCACAATTCGACCGAGTAACTGGCATCCGGGCCGCGGCCCATCGAGAGGACCCGGACCTCGTCGCCATATTTCTCGCCGAACAGCGCCATCGCGCCGGCCTCGATCGCCTCGTCGGGGCTCATCAGCCGGGTGGTGACCTCCTCATTCTCGCGGATGTGGCGGTTCACCTCCTCCTCGACCGCGGCGATGTCCTCGCGGCTAAGGGCCTTGGGATGGGAGAAGTCGAAGCGGAAATAGTCCGGAGCGACGAGGCTGCCCTTCTGGGTGACGTGGCCGCCGAGACGATGGCGGAGCGCAGCGTGGAGCAGGTGCGTGGCGCTGTGATTGGCGCGCACCTTCGATCGGCGCTCCGAATCGACGGAGAGATGGACGGCGTCGCCGGCGGTGAGCTGGCCCTTGCGGATCACGGCATGGTGGGCGTGGAGGCGGCCGAGCGGCTTCGACGTGTCCTCGACCTCGGCCTCCATCCCCTTGTCGCTGGTGATCGTGCCGCTGTCGCCGATCTGGCCGCCGCTCTCGGCGTAGAAAGGAGTCTGGTTGGTGACGACGAGGACCCGGTCGCCGGGGACGGCGCAGCGCTGCCGCACCCCGTCCTTGACAAGAGCGACGACGATCCCCTCGCCTTCATGGCCGGCGTAGCCGGTGAACTCGGTCGAGCCGTTGGCCTCGGCGATATCGAACCAGACGTCCTCCGACGCCTTCTGGCCCGATCCCTTCCAGGCGGCGCGCGCGGCGGCTTTCTGGCCCTCCATCGCCGAGTCGAAGCCGCCGCGGTCGATTCCGAAGCCCTGGGCGCGAAGCGCGTCCTCGGTGAGATCGTAGGGGAAGCCGTAAGTGTCGTAGAGCTTGAACGCCACCTCTCCGGGAAGCGTGTCGCCGGGGCCCATCGACGCGGTCGCCTCGTCGAGCAGCCTGAGGCCGTTGGCGAGGGTGCGGCGGAAGCGGGTCTCCTCGAGCTTGAGCGTCTCCTCGATCAGCGGCTGGGCGCGGACCAGCTCGGGATAGGCCGCGCCCATCTCGGCGACCAGGGAGGGCACCAGGCGGTGCAGCAGCGGCTCGGTGCTTCCGAGCAGATGGGCGTGGCGCATCGCCCGGCGCATGATCCGCCTCAGCACGTAGCCGCGGCCTTCGTTCGCCGGCAGCACGCCGTCGGCGACGAGGAAGCCCGACGCGCGCAGATGGTCGGCGATCACCCGGTGGCTCGCCCTTGTGTCGGCGGTCTGGGCATTGTGGGTGAGCGCGCTCGAAGCGGCGATCAGCGCCTTGAAGGTGTCGGTGTCGTAATTGTCGTGGACTCCCTGAAGGACGGCGGCGATCCGCTCCAGGCCCATGCCGGTGTCGATCGAGGGCCGGGGCAGGTCGCGGACGATCTCATTGTCCTCCTGCTCGTACTGCATGAAGACGAGGTTCCAGATCTCGGTGAAGCGGTCGCCGTCCTCGTCGGGGCTGCCCGGCGGGCCGCCGGGGATATGATCGCCATGGTCGTAGAATATCTCCGAGCAGGGCCCGCACGGGCCGCTGTCGCCCATCGCCCAGAAATTGTCCTTGGTGGCGATCCGGATGATCCGGCTCTCGGGCAGGCCGGAGATCTTGCGCCAGAGGTCGAACGCCTCGTCGTCGGTATGATAGACGGTGGCGGTCAGCCGATCGGGGGAGATGCCCCATTCCCTGGTCAGCAGGTTCCAGGCGAGGGCGATCGCCTGATCCTTGAAATAATCGCCGAACGAGAAATTGCCGAGCATCTCGAAGAAGGTGTGGTGGCGCGCCGTGTAGCCGACATTGTCGAGGTCGTTGTGCTTGCCGCCGGCGCGGACGCATTTCTGCGACGAGGCCGCGGTCGAATAGGGACGAGTCTCGAGCCCGGTGAAGACGTTCTTGAACGGCACCATTCCGGCGTTGACGAACATCAAGGTGGGATCGTTCTGCGGAACGAGCGGCGCCGACGGCACGCCCTGGTGCCCGTTCTTGCCGAAATAGTCGAGGAACGACCGGCGGATGTCGTTGGTGGAGGTCATGGCAATCAAGGTAAGGCACATGCTGCGCTGCGGCAAGCGTCGCCCCAGCGAAGGCTGGGGCCCCGGCGGGTGAAGGGATCGGCGCTTTTCACCCCCCTGGGGTCCCAGCCTTCGCTGGGACGACGTTAGAGGCCCGTGGGAGCCGCTTCCTGCTGCGCCGGAGCTTCCGCCACTTGAGCCGCCTCCGCCGGCTTCTCGTCGCTGCTCACCGCGTAACTGGCATAGGCCTGGATCCGCTCCCGGTCCGGGTCGGGCGCCGCGGTCTCGACGATGTAGATCTGGGCGGGAGCGGCGGCGGGAACGCTCGCCGCATAGCCGTCCTGATAGCCGTCGACGGCGGGATCGTGGCGCGGCGCATATTCGACCGGATAGTCGCGGCAGCCGATGCAGCCGCTGCCGAGGTCGCCGACCAGGACGGGCTGCTGCGCGGCTCGATATTCCGCCGCCTGGACCTGGGCCCAGTCGGGGCTTCGATAGGGGACGAGGTCCGAGTGGAAGCTGTCCTCGGGGTCGCTGAAATAGGCGGGATTGATCTCGGAGACGGCCGAGCGGCCCAGAGTCACTCCAAGCGAGGCGCCGAGGATCGAGAGGCCGGCGATGATCGGGAGCGTCGTCGAGACGGGCATTCTGATACTCCTCACTCGCCCCTCCCCTCGCTTGCCCGGTTAAACTCGTGACGGCCCCGGCCTGTTCCCCGCTTATCCCCTCTCCCTGTAGGGGAGAGGGACAGGTTCGCGAAGCGGGCCAGGGTGAGGGCACGCAGCAGCCCCTCACCCTGGCCCGCTGCGCGGCTTTTCCCTCTCCCCTGGAGGGAGAGGGGTTTGCTCGATCACCTGCCCTCTTGCGATTCGCCGTCAAAGAGTGGAACGCTCGCCCGATTGAGCGCGGACGCGCTTCAACGCGGCTCGCGCCTTCGGTTCGCAAGGAGAGACGCATGCCCGACAGATCGGTAGGCACCAGGACGATCGCCCTCGTTGGACCCGGCGGGTCCGGAAAGACGAGCCTCGCCGAGGCCCTGCTGTTCGCGGCCGGGGCGGTCGACCGCCAGGGCAGCGTCGACGCCGGCACCAGCACCGGCGATTCGAGCCCCGAGGCGCGTCAGCGCGCCGGCTCGACCGAATTGAACCTGATGCATTTCGAATTCCTCGGCGACCGCTTCGCGATCGTCGATTCGCCCGGTTCGGTCGGCTTCTCCGCCGACGGCGCGCTGGCCGTGGCGGCGGCCGACCTCGCCGTCGTCGTCGTCGATCCCGACACCGACCGGGCCATCCTCGCCGAGCCGGCGCTGCGCCAGCTCGAGTCGCTCGGGATCCCCCATCTCATCTTCGTCAACAAGATCGACCAGGCGCGCGGCGGCATCCGCGACCTGCTCGAAGCGCTCCAGCCGATGAGCAGCTCGCCGCTGGTCGCCCGCCAGATCCCGATCCGCGAGGGCGAGAAGGTCACCGGCTTCGTCGACCTCGCGCTCGAGCGCGCGTTCAAATACCGGCCCGGCAAGCCCTCCGAGCAGATCGACATCCCCGCCGACCTCGCCGACCGCGAGAAAGGCGACCGCTTCCACATGCTGGAGCAGCTCGCCGACCATGACGATGCCCTGCTCGAGCAGTTGCTGATGGACGAAACGCCCGACCAGGCGACGATCTTCGCCGACATCGCCCGCGAGACGAAGGAGAATCTGGTCGTGCCGGTGCTGTTCGGCTCGGCCTCCAACGGCTTCGGCGTCCGCCGGCTGATGAAGGCGCTACGCCACGACGCGCCGGCGCCGGAAGCGGCCGCCGAACGGCTCGGCGCCAAGGGCGGCTGCGCCTTCGTCTTCAAGGTCTCGCACGGCGGCAACATGGGCCGGCTCGCGCTCGCCCGGGTGTTCGGCGGAAGCCTGAGCGAGGGCACCGAGCTCAAGGCCTCCTCGGGCGAGACGGTCCGCGTCGGCACCCTGTTCGCGATGCAGGGCGAGAAGCCCGCCAAGCTCGGCAAGGCGGCCAGCGGCGACGTCGTCGCCATCGCCAAGGCGGAAGGAGTCAATCCGGGCGAATGGCTCGGCGCGGGCGGCAAGGCCCCCGACCTCGGCCTGCCCGCCTCCAACTACAGCCTCGCCATCGCCACCCGCGACCGCAAGGACGACGTCCGCCTCTCCACCGCGCTCCACAAATTGTGCGAGGAGGACCCGTCGCTCGACTGGGAGCAGGACGAGGCCCTGCACGAGACGAGGCTGAAGGGGATCAGCGACGAGCATCTCAAGGTCGCGCTCGCCCGCCTGCAGCGCCGCTACGGGGTCGCCGTCGAGGCCCATCCCCCGGCGGTCGGCTACAAGGAATCGATCAGGAAGCCCGTCACCCAGCGCGGCCGCCACAAGAAGCAGTCGGGCGGCCACGGCCAGTTCGGCGACGTCGTCATCGAGATCAGGCCGGTCGACCGCGGCGAGGGCTTCAAGTTCGACGAGAAGATCCACGGCGGCGCGGTGCCGCGTCAATATATCCCGGCGGTCGAGATGGGCGTCCGCGACGCCCTCGCCAAGGGCCCGCTCGGCTTCCCGGTGGTCGACGTCGCCGTCACCCTGGTCGACGGAAGCTACCATACGGTCGACAGCTCGGAGCTCGCCTTCCGGACCGCCGGGCGGATCGGGATGAGCGAGGCCCTGGCCCAGGCGCAGCCGCACCTGCTCGAGCCGGTCCACAAGGTGACGGTGGTGACGCCCGGCTACGCCACCTCGCGGGTGACCTCGGCGATCGCCAGCCGCCGCGGCCAGATGCTCGGCATGGACGCGCGCCCGGGCTGGTCGCGCTGGGACGTGGTCGAGGCGCTGGTCCCGGAGGCCGAGCTTCAGGGCCTCGACGCCGAGCTCCGCTCGGTCAGCCAGGGTCTCGCCACCTACGAGGCGAAGTTCGACCATCTCGCCGAGCTGAACGGCAAGCTGGCCGACGACGTGGTCCAGAAGGTGCTCGAGCCGGCGTAACCGTCATTGCGAGCGTAGCGAAGCAATCCAGTGCGGCCTCCAAGGCCCGCTGGATTGCTTCGTCGCTTCGCTCCTCGCAATGACGAGTCCTCCCCTTGACCCGCGCCTCGCAATCGCCTTCCTAGGCGCGCAGTCCAGATCGAGGAGCGCCCGGTGGCCAAACGCCTCACTTACTACATCATCGCCGGCCTCCTGCTCGGGATCCTCGTCGGCTGGGTCCTCAACCTCTCGATCGGCGACGGAACCCCCGCCGGCGAGGCGAAGCTGAAGTCGATCGCCGGCTACATCTCGATCCTGACGACGATCTTCCTCCACCTGATCAAGATGATCATCGCGCCTTTGGTCTTCTCGACCCTGGTCGTCGGCATCGCCCATATGGGCGACGCCGCGGCGCTCGGGCGGGTCGGGATCAAGGCGGTGGGCTGGTTCGTCTGCGCCAGCCTGGTGTCGCTGACCCTCGGGCTCATCCTGGTCACTTTGTTCCAGCCGGGCTCCGCCCTCGACCTGCCGCTGCCGCCGGTCGACGCCACCGTCGGAGTCGACCGGTCGAGCTTCGACTTCGCCAAGTTCATCGCCCACATCTTCCCCGAATCGATGATCGGCGCGATGGCCTCGAACGACATCCTCCAGATCGTCGTCTTCTCGCTGTTCGTGGGAGTCGCGATCCTCGCCGTCGGCGAGCCGGCGCGGCCGCTGGTCCGGGCCACCGAGGGGCTGGTCAAGGTGATGCTTCAGATCACCGATTACGTGATGCGCTTCGCGCCCGTGGCGGTGTTCGCCGCGGTGACCGCGACCGTCGCCCAGCGCGGCCTCGGAATCCTCACCACCTTCGGCTATTTCATGGGCAGCTTCTATATCGGCCTGGTGATCCTGTGGACGCTGCTGCTCGGCATCTGCTTCCTGATCGTCGGCGCCCGGACGAAGCTTCTGATCCGCTACATCCGCGACCCGATCGTGCTCGCCTTCTCGACCGCCTCGTCGGAGGCCGCCTATCCGCGCACCCTGGAAGCGCTCGACCGGTTCGGAGTGCCGCCGCGGATCGCCAGCTTCGTTCTTCCGCTCGGCTATTCGTTCAACCTCGACGGCTCGATGATGTACATGACCTTCGCGTCGATCTTCGTCGCCCAGGCCTATGGCATCGAGCTGAGCCTCGGCACCCAGGTGCTGATGCTCCTGACCCTGATGATCACCTCGAAGGGCGTCGCCGGAGTGCCGCGCGCGAGCCTGGTCGTGATCACCGCGACGCTCGCCCAGTTCAACATCCCCGAGGCGGGCCTGCTGCTGATCCTCGCCGTCGACCATTTCCTCGACATGGGCCGCTCGGCGACCAACGTGGTCGGCAACGCGGTGGCGAGCGTCGTCGTCGCCAAATGGGAAGGCGAGCTCGACCCGCTCGAGCCCGCCGACATCGAGCCTCCCCACGCCCCCGCCCACACGCCGAAGCCGCCGCCGGGGGAGGAGCCTTTCTGATTGAAAATTCCTCCCCGGCCTTTGCCGGGGAGGGGGACCAGGCGAAGCCTGGTGGAGGGGTTCTACCGAGCGCCTCAAGAACCCCTCCACCGCGCTCCGCGCGGTCCCCCTCCCCGCGAAATCGCGGGGAGGAATTTTCAGTCGAAGGGCCGGTCGATGGAGGGGGGCGGCTCGGAGAACCAGCGCGGGCCCGCCTCGGTCATGTAGAGGCAATCCTCGAGGCGGATTCCGAACTTGCCGGGGAGGTAGATGCCCGGCTCGTTCGAGAAGCACATTCCCGGCGCCAGCCTCGTCGCCTCGCCGTGGACGAAATTGACCGGCTCGTGGCCTTCGAGGCCGATGCCGTGGCCGGTGCGGTGCGAGGTTCCGGGGAGCTTGTAGCCCGGGCCGTAGCCGAGGCTGCCGTAATAGCGGCGCACCGAGTCGTCGACGCTGCCCGCCGGAGCGCCGAGCCGGGCGGCGGCGAAGGCGACGTCCTGCCCCTTGCGCATATGGTTCCACACCCGGCGCTGCTCGGCATCGGCCTCGCCGAACACGAAGGTGCGCGAGATGTCCGACTGGTAGCCATGGACGGTGCAGCCGCAGTCCATCAGAACCACCTCGCCTTCCCTGACCTGCTGCGGCTTGCCGCTGCCGTGCGGATAGGCGCTCGCCTCGCCGAGCAGGACGAGGGCGAAGCCCGGGGTTCCGCCGAGCGCGGCGGTGGCGCCGTTCATGATCGCGCCGATGTCGGCGGGGGTCATGCCCTTCTCGATCCTCGGCGCGGTGTGGCGATAGGCGGCGATGGTGACGTCGGCGGCCTTCTGCATCAGCCTCAGCTCGTGCTGGGACTTGATCATCCGGCAGCCGCGGACGACCGGCGCGGCGTTCCTTATCTCGACCTTCGGGAGCGCCTTGCGAAGCCCGTCGACGGCGAAGAAGCGAACCGTCTCCTCGATCCCGACCGGACGGCCGTCGAGCTTCAGCTGCCGGAGCGCGGCGGCGACCAGCCGAAGCGGATCCTCATGCTCGTCCCAGGTGCGGATCTCGGCCGGTATGCCGAGGCTCTCGCGGACCGACGGCTCCTCGAAGAAGGGGGTGAAGACGACCGGCGCGCCGTCGACCGGGATCAGGGCGGCGGTGAGCCGCTCGCTCCGCCACCATTGCACGCCGGTGAAATAATCGAGGCTGGCGCCGGGCTCGATCAGGATCGCGCCGAGGCCGTGCCGCCGCATCAGCGCGCGCGCCTTCTCGAGCCGCTGGAGCCGTTCGGCCGAGCCGATCGGGTCGACGTCGCCGGTGATCGGCTCGAGCTTCGTCTCGGCGGCGGCGAGCAGCGGCGCCGGACGGGCGGCGAGCGCGGCGGCGGCGGCGAGCGCCGCGAGGGCGAGCTCGCGGCGGCTGAGCTCAGGCATAGGCATAGGGTCCCCCCTTCTTGAGCGCCGCGCCGTAGGCGGGGCGGGCGTGGATCCGCTCCATCCAGTCGATCAGATTGGGCCGGCCCTCGTCGAGCCCCGCGCGGTGGCGGGCGGCCTCGAGCGGAAAGCTCATCATGACATCGGCGGCGGTGAAAGCGTCGCCGGCGAACCAGGGGCGGCCCGCCAGCTCGCTCTCCAGCCAGTCGAGATGGACGTCGACCATCTTCTGGACCGGCGCCCGGGCCGGCCGGCCGAGCAGGCCGAGGCGGCGGACCACCAGCATGACCAGCAGGGGGGGCATCAGCGAGCCTTCGGCATAATGAAGGAACTGGCGGTAGCGAAGCACGTCCGCGCGCCGCGGCGGGGGCCCGAGCCGGCCGTCGGCCTTCTCGACCAGATAGTCGACGATCGCCCCGGTCTCGGCGACGACCCTGCCCTCGCCGGCCCCGGACCCTGATCCGGGGTCCTCGATCACCGGCGACTTGCCGAGCGGATGGACGCGGCGAAGCTCGGGTGGGGCCAGCATCGTCTTCCGGTCGCGCTCGTAGCGGCGCACCTCGTAGGGCAGGCCGAGCTCCTCGAGCAGCCACAGCACGCGCTGCGAGCGGCTGTTCTCGAGGTGGTGGACGACGATCAGCGATTGTTCCTGTGGCACAGGGCCGCGACCTCCTTGATCAGCTTGGCGGCGAGCACGGCGGTGACTCCGTTCACGTCGCGGGCGGGATTATACTCGACGACGTCGGCGCCGACGATGGGGGCCCGGACACGGTCCAGCACCGCCAGCACGTCGCGCGGCGAAAGGCCGCCCGGCTCGTGGTGCGAGACCCCGGGCGCGAAGGCGGGGTCGAAGGCGTCGAGATCGAGGCTGACGTAGAGCGGACCCTCCGGCTGGGGCACGGCATCGGGCGCGAAATGGCGCATCTCGACGATCTCGACCCCGAAACGCTCGGCCTGATCGCGGCAGTGGCGATTGAGGGTTCGGATCCCGACCTGGACGAGCCGGCGGGCAAGGCCCCGCTCCATGATCCGGGCGAAGGGCGAGGCGTGCGAGCGGGGGTTGCCTTCGAAATCGTCATAGAGATCGGCATGGGCGTCGAAATGGAGGATTTCGATCGCGCCGTGGGCGGCGGCCAGGGCCTCGAGCACCGGGACGGTGACCGAATGGTCGCCGCCCAGGACGAGCGGGACGGCGCCGTCCGCCGCCGCCTCGGCCACCGCCGCCGCGATCAGAGCGTCGTCGCCGTCGGCCTCGGCGAGGGGCAGGTCGCCGCGATCGCCGAGAAGGATGTCCGCGCCCAGCTCGACCCCCGATTCGGCGGTCATGTTGGAGTGATCGGACCGGAGCGCGGTGCGGATCAGCGGCGGCGCGAGGGCCGCGCCGCGCAGGAAGGACGAATGGCGGTCGGTGGGGGCGCCGATCAGGCGCAATTCCGGGATGCCCGCGTTCCTTTCCATCGCCGGGGGTGTCTGGAGAGCCGGATCGCCCTTGTCCAGCGCCGCGGGCGCGCGAGCCTCCACCGTCACCCCAGCGAAGGCTGGGGTCGATGCCGGGTCAGCGTGGATGCCAGCCTTCGCTGGCATGACGGGGCAGGACAGCGAAATTCTGGAACCGCATCGCCGCCGCATCGTCTATGCGCGTTCGACCCCTCAAGGACCGACATGCTTCAGCCGCCCCGCCCCGACCTTGCCGACGCCCGTCCGGGCTTCCGCGAGTTCGTCGTCCTGATCGCCGGCCTGATGTCGCTGAACGCGCTGGCGATCGACGCGATGGTGCCGGCGCTCCCGGCGATCGGCTCGGCGCTCGGGGTCGCCGACGAGAACAGCCGCCAGCTCGTCGTCTCGCTCTACGTGCTGGGCTTCGGCCTGACCCAGATAATCTACGGTCCGCTGTCGGACCGGTTCGGGCGCAAGCCGGTGCTGGTCGTCAGCCTCGTCCTCTACGTCGCCTTCGCACTGACCTGCTGGGCGGCGCCGAGCTTCACCCTCCTCCTCGCCGCCCGGATGGCCCAGGGCGGCGCCGCCGCCTCGACCCGGGTGCTGGTCGTCTCGATCGTCCGCGACCGGTTCGAGGGCGCCCAAATGGCCCGGGTCATGTCGCTCGGCTTCCTCGTCTTCCTCCTCATCCCGATGCTGGCGCCGCTGTTCGGCCAGCTCACCCTGCTCGTCGCCTCGTGGCGGGCGATCTTCTTCGGGCTGGCGCTGGGCGGCGCGATCATGTTGCTGTGGAGCCTGATCCGGCTGCCGGAGACCCTTCATCCCGAATACCGCCGGCCGCTGGACCCGAGGACGATCCGGGACGGCGCCTGGCAGACTTTGAGCAACCGCCAGTCGCTCGGCTACACCCTCGCCTTCACTTTGATGATGGCCAGCCTGATGGGCTATATCAACTCGATCCAGCAGATCGTCTTCGACATCTTCCGCCGGCCCGAGCTGATCGCCGCGACCTTCGCCGGGGTGGCTCTGCCCATGGCCTTCACCTCCTGGCTCAACTCGCGGATCGTCGAGCGGATCGGCACCCGCCGGGTCGCCCACGCCGGCCTCGCCCTGTTCACCCTCTCGGCGCTCGCCCACCTCGCCATCGTCCTGACGGTCGGCGAGGGCCTGTGGCTGTTCATCGTCCTCCAGGGCCTGACCATGGCCTGCTTCGGCCTCGCCTCGGCCAATTTCGGATCGCTCGCCATGCAGCCGCTCGGCCATGTCGCGGGCACCGCCTCGTCGGTCCAGGGGACGATCGGCACCATCGGCGGAGCCCTTCTCGGACTCCTCGTCGGCCAGAGCTTCGACGGCACCCTCGTTCCCATGGTCGGCGCCTTCGCCGCCTTCGGGGCGCTGGGCCTGCTCATCCTCCTCGTCGTCGAGCGCGGGCGACTGTTCGGACGGGGATAGAGGGAGCCGGGGCTCGTCCGCTCCCCGTCACCTGCCCTGAACTCGATTCAGGGTCGTTTCAGGGTCCAGGCCTCCATCCGCGGGGCGGCCTCCACCCTGGATGCTGAAACAAGTTCAGAATGACGGCATGTCCGGATCCGGACGAAGTGGACGAAGTGGACGCGATCCGAGCCGATGACCGCGTGTCCGGATCCGGACGAAGTGGACGAAGTGGACGCGACCAGCGCTAGATATCGTCCTCCGCGCTCGGGCCGGTCATCAGCGCCTCGGCGACCGCGTCGGTCTTGCCTCGGATGGCGTGCTCGAGCCGCTCGGCGACGTCGGGATTCTCGCGAAGGTAGCTCTTGGCGTTCTCGCGGCCCTGGCCGATCCGGATCGAATCGTAGCTGAACCAGGCGCCGGACTTCTCGACGATGCCCGCCTTGACCCCGAGGTCGAGGATCTCGCCGACCTTGGAGATGCCCTCGCCGTACATGATGTCGAACTCGACCTGCTTGAACGGCGGCGCCACCTTGTTCTTGACGACCTTCACGCGAGTCGTGTTGCCGACGATGTCGTCGCGGTCCTTGATCTGGCCGGTGCGGCGGATGTCGAGCCGGACGGACGCGTAGAATTTGAGCGCGTTGCCGCCGGTCGTCGTCTCCGGATTGCCGTACATGACGCCGATCTTCATCCTCAGCTGGTTGATGAAGATGACGAGGCATTTGGACTTGGAGATGGAGCCGGTCAGCTTCCTCAGCGACTGGCTCATCAGCCGGGCCTGGAGGCCGACATGGCTGTCGCCCATCTCGCCCTCGATCTCGGCCCGGGGGACGAGCGCGGCGACCGAATCGACGACGAGGACGTCGATCGCGTTGGAGCGGACCAGGGTGTCGGTGATCTCGAGCGCCTGCTCGCCGGTGTCGGGCTGGGAGACGATGAGCTCGTCGACGTCGACCCCGAGCTTCCTGGCATAGACCGGGTCGAGCGCGTGCTCGGCGTCGACGAAGGCGGCGGTCCCGCCGTTCTTCTGCGCCTCGGCGATGACGTGGAGCGCGAGCGTCGTCTTGCCCGAGCTTTCCGGCCCGTAGACCTCGATCACCCGGCCGCGGGGCAGGCCGCCGATGCCGAGCGCGATGTC